>DASWTK010000001.1:0-7103 GCA_036402175.1 Chitinophagaceae bacterium
TTGATCACGATGTAGGAAAGTAAACTCTTCTTGAAGCTTGCACGCTTACGGGCAATCTTCCACAGTTGTTCATCGCGTGGCTGATTGGCATCCATGACTAAGGGGTTTGTTATTCAAATTAGAGAAAAAACAACAAACCCGCAAACACAAGCTACTTAGAGGCTACCGTTTGGTAATACTGCTTCGCAGGGATCTTGAAAACACGTCCTTTCTGGAATGTGGTAAACTGATTGTATGTAGTTGCATGCGCATTGCTCCAGTTCTGAAATGCCGGAAGATTCTGCGCCGCGCCAAAGATCCATTGATTGTAGGCTTCGAACATGCCTTCTTTCAATAACTGGCGTTGATAATCGAACAATCGGAATGGATATTTCTCCGCTTCTTTCTCATACCAGTCAAGTATAAAGCGGGTCCTGAGCGCGGTGAGCGTTTCGGGAGTAATGCCCTGCGTTACCTGGGCCGCATTCTTGCTCATGATTGCCAGGTATGCGCTCACGAATGGATTCTTTGTATCCTGCTTATTCTGAAGATTGGTCTCCGAAAATAGTTTCTTATAGCTCTCCAGCAACACCTCTTTCATTTCGGCCGTGCGCTTGCTGTAGCTTTCGAGGTTGATGAATGTTTCGCCATAAACGATGGCCCACACCTTGTCGAACGTATGATAATAATGTTTGGCAGCATTGTAATAATTGCCCGAAAAATTGGGATCCACCTCTATACCTTTTTCCCAGAATTTGATAGCGGCATAATCCTGCTTTGTCCACAGCATTTCGCCGTATTCGTTGTACAACATTCCGCTATTGGGAAACTTTTTCATTCCCGCTTTGTACAACTTCTCGCATTCCTTTCTCTCTTCAATGGCCTTGTAGACCATTCCCAGTATCTGGAACGACTGCACGTCGGCATCCGCGCGCTCAGGCAATGGCTTCGCGATCTCACGCGCTTTTACAAAATCGCGCTGCAGGTAATATGAGAATGCAAGGTCCTTCAGCAACTCAAGGTCGCTGGGCTGCTGTTGCAGCGCCCTGTTTAAAACAAGAATCGCGTTTGAATAATCACCCTTTCGCTGAAACGTTCTGGCCGTTTCGTGCAGCGTTTTCACATCCTGGTCTTGCGCAAATGATGAAAAAACAAGCAGCATCCAGGCAAATACGAACGAAAATTTTTGCATGCTTCAAAGATAATGGTTGAACCAGGAAGGCAGAGCCGCCAAAAGTTAAAAGTTCATTTACTCATAGATCAGGTGTGTAAGCAATCCGTCCCTGAGTTTTGGCTCGAACCAGGTAGATTTTGGCGGCATTACGTTCCCGGAATCAGCAATATCAAACAATTGCTGAATGCTTACAGGATGCAAACTGATGGCTACCGCCATTTCACCACTATTGACCCGGTTCTCCAGTTCTGCTAAACCACGGATTCCGCCAACGAAATCGATCCGCTTGTCGGTCCGCTGGTCTTTGATGCCCAGCAATTTATCGAGAATGTTGTTTTGAAGGATGGTCACGTCCAGCACCCCGATAGGATCATCGGTATAAGTTCCCTCCTTAGCCTGCAGCAGGTACCATTGCCTGTTCAGGTAAAGACCGAACTCATGCAATACCGGGGGAGAAACGGCGGTTGCTGACTTTTGAACGATAAAGTCCTGAGATAATTTACTGATGAATTCCTCCTCCGTCAAGCCATTCAGATCCTTTACCACCCGGTTGTAATCCATGATCTGAAGCTGGTCTGATGGAAATAATGTGGTCAGAAAATAATCCGCTTGTGCGGTTGCTTTCTTGCCCAGTGCCTGCCGAACCTTGGCCGCGGAAGCGGCCCGGTGATGACCATCTGCTATATAAGTTACCGGCACCTGGTTTTTGAATAGTTCTGTTATGACAGCGATCACCCCTTCATCGTTCACGATCCAGATGGTATGACTTACTCCATCCGGCGCCTTGAAATCATAAACGGGATGATGTCCCTTCTTCCATTTTTCAATCACGTCGTCAATTGCCTGAACGGTTTTATAAGCAAGGAATACATTTCCGGTTTGCGCGCCGCTAGTTTTGATATGATTGATACGGTCCTGCTCTTTATCGGGCCGGGTGAATTCGTGTTTTTTTATAACATCATTTTCATAATCGTCCACGCTGCTGCCGCAAACCAGACCGGTCTGACTTCTTGCACCCATCACCAGCTGATAAATATAATAACAGGGCTTCTCTTCACGGAACAGCACTTCGCGCTGCATGAACGCGTGCAGGTTTTCCTTCGATTTTTCGTAAACATCCTTTGAATAAAGATCAATGCTGTCCGGCAGATCGATCTCCGATTTGGTTATGTGCAGGAACGAATTCGGGTTTCCCTCTGCCTCCTTCCTTGCTTCCTCACTGTTCAATACATCGTAGGGACGGGATGCTACCTGTTTCGCGAATTGCGGTTGTGGACGAAGGGCCTTGAACGGTGCTATTGATGCCATACAAATAAGTTAGTGTTTTCAGTTTGCGGTTTCTGATTCTACCTGACCGGTGGTTTAGGTTTGGAGATTTGATAAACTCCAGGTGCTTAACCTTTCCTGGAAGCGAAATGCCTCATCAACTCACAAAGCGCCTGCACACTCTCCAGTTGCAACGCATTATAAAGAGATACCCTGAAGCCTCCAACAGAGCGATGGCCTTTTACGCCGACCATTCCCTCGGACTTGCACAATTGTAAAAATTCTTTTTCAGCTTCCTTGTCGTCCATTACAAATACCACGTTCATTTTGCTGCGGTCTTCCTTTGCAACCGTTGGCCTGAACATCGGTATGCTATCAATGGTCTGGTACAGCAATTCAGCCTTGCGGTCGTTGATCTTTTCAATTCCGGCAATGCCTCCTTTATTTTTCAACCAGCGCAACGTCAGCATGCAAACATAAATGGCGAAAACCGGTGGTGTGTTCAACAATGATCCGGCTTCTATGTGCTGGCGGTAGTCCATCATGCCAGGCATTTTGCGGTTTACTTTTCCAAGGATATTTTTATCAACTACTACCAGGTTTACGCCTGCCGCGCCGATGTTCTTTTGCGCTCCGGCATAAATGAGGCTGAATTTGTTGAAATCCATTTCACGGCTCAGTATATCACTGCTCATGTCCGAAACCAGGGGTACAGATGTTTCGGGAACAAAATGCATTTGTGTTCCTTCGATGGTATTATTGGTTGTATAATGAAAATAAACTGATGATGACGGAATGTCGAAGCCGCGCGGAATGTATGTGTATCCCTTGTCCTTTGAGCTGGCAACAACATTTACCTGCCCGTACAATTTTGCATCCTTGATAGCCTTGGTGCCCCAGATGCCGCAATCGAGATAGGAAGCCGTTTCATTTTCATTCAAAAGGTTCATCGGAACCTGCGAGAATTGTGTTGTGGCGCCACCATGAAGAAATAATACTTCGCGGGAATCATCAAGACGCATCAGTTCCTTCACAAGCGATCTTGCTTCTTCAATCACTGCGCCAAACAATTCAGTACGATGTCCGATCTCTAAAATAGAAAGTCCGGTATTATTGAAATCCAGGATGGCCTGAGCCGCCTGTTCAAACACTTCCTTCGGCAAAATGGAAGGCCCTGCATTGAAATTATGTATCACGGATTTTGCTGTTTGTATCACTGCTTTAAATATTCGTAAGGCGCAAAGATAAACTTCTCCGGCGAGTCGGCAGGTTGGACCGGTCATTCACTCGGACCGTTCATCTTCATTCGTGTTCCCTTACTTTCAATGCTTTCCTTCGCCACGCGAGATTCAGGGAATCAAACGATTTTACGTCTTCATCTGTAAAATTTTTATTGATCAGCGTTTTTAAGTCAGGCTGTCCGGCATTGACCCAGGCGGTGTACCAGAAGCTGGCTACCGCGAATACGGACTGACGCATGCGGCGTTCTACCATGTTCCTGAGTTTATTATTGTAGGCGATGGCGTAAGCAGAAGAATACTGCTTTACCAATACGTTGTTGCGTTCTTCGAACGCGAAACGCAAATCGGGTGGGAATGACTGACTAAGCGCTTTTTCAACTTTCAGCACGGTATCGGCCGCGGCCGCGCTTTCGAGTACCCTTTGCCAGATAAAATGTCCGGGTGAAGCGATGTATTCAGCCTTCCCAATGAAGAAGTCCCATTCCTTTTCGGCCAGCAGCTCCGGTATCCGCGATTCCCAGAAACCATGGATGCCCGTCTGACCAGTGAATTGCCCATTATGATTGCTGCACGCATGGAGTGGAACGTGCGCGTCGGAAATATAATGACCCAGTTCTGCGGAAAGCTTTAATATCCGTGATTGATCCTTTTCTTTAAATGCTTTGGTCAGTCTGACCAGCACCTGTTGTATCCACCATGGCACAATGCCATGGGCGTTGAGTGAATCTTCGGAGAATTTTTTTACCGCGTCATCCCATTTTCTTGGTAGAGAATCATAAGGATAGGTGCCATAACGGTCCATATCAATGTAATGCCTCGGTGCTTCTTCCTTTACCGCATATCGGCGCTTGTCGGGATCTACCGCATGTTCTGCCAGAAAATCCAGGTTGGGCTTATAGAGCATCATCATTTCGGGGGGCAATAAAAAAACCGCATAGTAATTTATCTGCCTGTGCGCATAAAATCCCCAGCAGAAACACTCCTTCACAAAAAACATCAAAACAAATATGAACAACGCCCTCCACATCAAATTCCGATTAATTAACTCTGATATCTATGCCCCTCCAAAATTTAATAAACAATTCCCGCATCTATAATCCCCTAACTCTGCTTCGCGACCCAACCCGAAACCCAAAACCCAAAACCCGAAACCCCAAACCCAAAACCCAAAACCTATTCTTCGACATGCGTCACCCCTCCACTAATCGCAAACTTCATCGCATCAGTAGAACTGATATTATCCACCCTCTTGACCCGGCTGGCAGGCAGAAAGAAAAGCTGGCCCGCGATTGAATATGAAAACGGGACATAGACGGCTACGTGTTCAAGCAGTCCGAATTCGTGCAGGTCGTGCTGCGTTACGAACCCGATCTGCCAGATATTCTCTTCCTGGATATTTACCAGCACCGGGCGGTTGAATTTCTTTTTATCTCCCGCAAAGGCTTCAAAGAAATCTTTAACGGTGGTATAAATGATCTTTATTCCCGGTGTTTTTTCCAGCACCCTGTTAAATATATCCACGATGCGGCTGAAGATGAATGAAGAAGAAACATAACCTATCAGCAATACTATTAAAATGACGACTATAAAACCAAGACCTGGAATGCGTTTAGGGCTGCCATCCTCATATGTTCCTACTGCATTCGGAAATAACCGGTGCAGCAGATTGGGAAGGATGCTATCGATAAAATTAAAAAGTGAAGTCACTGCAAAGACCGTTATGGCAATGGGCGCGATGATGATCAGGCCCTGAACAAAATATCTCAGCAATTTCTTAAAGGGGTGCTCTTTCATACTTGTAAATTAGCTGGTAAAGTTAGAGCCCCGGCCCTTGTAAAGGAAATGTTCTTTCCCCACGAAATCCCGGTGATTTTCTCCTGTATAAGTTTACGAATAACATCGTAGCACAACCGAATTTCAGTGAAAGGGCTGTTAACCAACCTTAATGTTTTCTGTATAATAATTTCGTGCATTCGTACTGTTTAACCTCTACTTCGTCCTTAATTCCACGAATTATCAATCTATTAATTTTCTACAATCAATCACAAACCTATCTTTCAGCAATCCTCCCCAAACCCCAAACCCAAAACCCAAAACCCAAAACCCGAAATGACGAAAGGTTAAAATAAATGACAGGAAACTTTGGTAACGTAAAAAGTTTCCATAGTTTTGCAACCCTTATGTCAATACACGAGCGGGATACAAAAGAGCGGATCAGCCGCAAAGCGCATGACCTTGTCATGAAATACGGCATTCGCAGCGTAAGCATGGATGATATTGCTAATTCATTAGGTATCAGTAAAAAAACCATCTATCAGTTTTTTGTGGATAAAGATGAACTGGTTGACGCGATTGTTGAGGCCGTAGTACGTGATAACCAGGGCAGGTGCGACCACCACAGGACCACTGCACAGAACGCTGTGGAGGAAATTTTTAAGGCTAAGGAGTTGTTGAGAGAAATGTTCACCGACATGAACCCCTCAGTGATGTATGACCTTCAGAAATACCACCCGAAAGCATACACCAGGTTCCTGAAGCACAAGAACGATTACCTGTTCTCACTGTTGAAGAGCAACCTGGAAAAAGGCATAAGCGAAGAATTATACCGTCCCGATATCAACGTTGATATTATCACAAGATTCAGGCTTGAAAGCATGTTGATGCCTTTCAACCCCGATTTCTTTTCAAAACATAAACACTCGCTCCTTGAAGTAGAGGAGCAGTTGCTTGAGCACTTCCTCTTCGGGATCGTTTCCCTGAAAGGACACAAGCTCATCTTAAAATACAAACAAGAAAGTGAAAAAAATGCCAGTAAATATGAAACCATCAGCAAGGCAAAGTAAATGGATTGGGTCTTTCCTCATGATCATGCTGTGCAGTCTGGTAAATGCACAGGAAAAGCATGCGTTCACTGTAAAGCAGGCAGTAGAATATGCAACAAAGAACAGCGCGCAGGTTAAAAACGCACTGATAGATATTCAACTGCAGCAGCAAACCAATCGCGAGATCACAGCAGCCGCGTTGCCAAGCATTTCCGGAAGCATTGACGTGAACTACTTTCCAAAAGTTCCGGTTCAGAGTTTTCCAAACTTCATTGCGGCCGCAACCTATGGTGTTCTGGAAGAAGAAGGTGTGAAGGATGGAAGCGGTTCGCCTATCGTATCGCCCAGCGACTTCGGTTTTATACAGGCGCAGTTCGGAACGAAGTTTACATCATCCGCCGGGTTGAGTTTATCGCAACTGTTGTTCGACGGACAGGTGTTCATTGGTCTGCAGGCAAGGAAGGCATCCATGGAATTCGCAAGAAGATCGGCCGAAGTGACGCAGGAGCAGATCAAAGCCAACGTTTACAAAATATATTACCAGGTTGTAGTGGGTCGCCAGCAGATTTCTTCACTCGATGCAAATATCACACGGGCCGAAAAATTATTGAGCGATACCCG
>DASWTK010000002.1:0-15330 GCA_036402175.1 Chitinophagaceae bacterium
CCTGCTGGGCAACGCCATCAAGTTCACGCAGCAGGGTTATGTAAGGCTTGAAATATCGGTGGCGAAGGAAACTGCCGACATGGTTCGACTGCAATTCCAGGTAAAAGATTCGGGCATCGGCATCCCGGAAGACAAACTGGCCTATATATTCGAAAGCTTCTCGCAAGCCGGTGAAGAAATTACGCGCAAATATGGCGGCACGGGCCTGGGCCTCACCATTACCAAACAACTGATAGAACTGCAGAAGGGCTGCATTGACATTCATAGTCAGGCCGGTTCAGGCACTACCATCAGCTTTGAAATTCCTTATGGAAAGATCAAAGACCAGCGCAAACAGGAAGTGACTGAAGACGAAGAAATTTCTGACCGAAACGCGGCCCTTGCCAATAAAAAGATCCTGATAGTTGAGGACAATGAAGTGAACCAGAAAGTGATCGCTTACAACCTGGAACCCGCTGGCATTAAAACCACCATCGCTACAAATGGAAGGGAGGCGGTAGATAAACTGGAAGCGGGTGAACGCTTCGACCTCATCATCATGGATCTTCAGATGCCCGTCATGAACGGCTTCCAGGCAACAGCCTACATCCGTCAGAAGCTGAACATGAACGTTCCCATCATTGCCATGACCGCCAGCGCCCTTCGCAACGAACAGGTGAAGTGTTTTGAACTGGGAATGAATGAATACGTGACCAAACCATTTTCGCCTTCAGAATTATTTAATTTGCTGGAGAAACATACATCCGGCGGCAATGGCAAGAACTATATTGAAGAAAAGGAAGAGAACCGGCAACCTTACAACCTCGACAACATATCAATCCGTAAAAAGAAAGACGTGATTGCACACGTGCTCAATCTCTTCCTGCAGGAAACTTCGCCCATGCTTCAGCAGATTAAAGAACACATTCTGCACGAACAATGGGAAGAGACCTGGCAAAAAGCGCACAAACTTAAGAGCAGCGTTGGCCTGCTGCAGATGAATGAGCTGCTTCAAACTATCGGACTCATTGAGCAATACGCGAAGAACAAAGAGTTATTGGATGAATTGACCGGTTTGATAGATAAGGCGATTGAGGAGTATAATTTGATACAGCCGATGCTGGAGGCGGAGCGCGACTCGGCTATGAAATGAATTTCAAATTCAAAATGTAAAATGTAAAATGAAAAATGATTCCAAAGTAGTTGTTACGAGATTACCGCAAAAAACAATTAATATTTTGCATTTTACATTTTGAATTTTGAATTTTTCATTCGCCCCTGGAATAATTTTTCATTTTTCATTTTACATTTTCAAAAACATGCCTTTAATCGATCTCCTCCACGCCGCCCGCCGTTATTACGATGCCGGGAATACCCGGACTTATTCATTTAGGAAGGAACAGTTGCAGAAATTTAAGAAGTCGGTCCTCAGGCATGAAAAAGATTTGCACGATGCGCTGCAGTCTGATCTGAAAAAAAGTCCCGAAGAAAGTTGGGTAACCGAGACCGGATTTTTGATAAGCGAGATCAATAATGCAATCAGCAATTTGCGGAAATGGATGCGGCCAAAGCGCGTTGGTACCAACCTGATGAACCTGCCCGCTTCCAGCTTTGTGATAAAAGAACCACTGGGCGTTGTGCTGGTGATCGGCACATGGAACTATCCGGTGCAACTGTTGCTCAACCCAGTTGTTGGTGCCATCGCGGCCGGCAATTGCGTTGTTGTGAAGCCCAGCGAAGCTGCTTCTGCTACAGAGCAGGTGATCGGAAAGATCATCCAGGAAACTTTTCCCCCCGAATACGTTCTGTATGTTAGCGGCAATGGATCGGAAGTAGTTCCCGAAATGATGAACAATTTCCGGTTCGATCACGTTTTCTATACCGGCAGCACAACAGTTGGTAGATTGATTTATAAAATGGCGGCAGACAAGCTGGTACCTGTTACACTGGAGCTGGGTGGTAAAAGTCCGTGCCTGGTGGAAAGCGACGCGAATATAAAAGTAGCGGCCCGCCGAATAGCCATCACCAAATTTTCCAATGCAGGACAGATGTGCATTGCTCCGGATTATGTGCTGGTGCATTCATCAAAAAAAGATGAACTGATACAAAACATGAAAGCCGCCCTCCGTTCATTTTTTGGCGACGATCCATTGGTGAGTTACAACTATGGAAAGATCATCAATGAAAAACAATTTGAACGGCTGATGAGTTATATGCAACAGGGTGAAATACTTTATGGTGGCAGGCATGATGTAGAAAAACTGTTCATAGAACCCACCATTATGGAACCATCGGGCTTAGATGTTCCGTTGATGAATGAGGAGATATTCGGTCCCATCCTTCCTATCGTTAGCTTTAATACTACCGATGAAGCGAAAGCGATCATACGACTTCATCCCAACCCGCTTTCGTTTTATGTTTTTACATCCGACAGTGCAAAGGAAAAAGCCTGGATTGAGCAGGTTCCCTTCGGCGGCGGATGCGTAAACAACGCGGCCTGGCATTTCACTAATCACAACCTTCCATTTGGGGGCCGCGGCGATAGTGGTATCGGTCGTTACCATGGAAAACATACGTTTGATACGTTCAGTCATCATAAGTCGATAATGAAGACGCCGACCTGGTTTGATCCGGATTTGAAGTATCCGCCTTTTAAAGGAAAGTTGTCATTATTCAAGAAAATCGTGAGGTAATTCAAAATGAAAAATTCAAAATGAAAAATTATTCCAGGGTGGTTGATCAAATGTAAAATTCAAAATTCAAAATGAAAAATTGTCCAAAGTAAGAGTGGTTGATTGAATTTGATGGAGGTTTCGTATATTTCAATTTTCGATACTTATACGGCTATTAAATTTTACATTTTTAAGGGGCCAATATCTTAGACTTAAACCACTGTCGAATCTGGAATTATTTTTCATTTTGCCTTTTTCATTTTGAATTTGAAAACCATTTTCCATTTTACATTTGAAACCCTTTCGACCCTGGAATAATTTTACATTTTTCATTTTACATTTTACATTTATAACTATGACTTTCCGATTTACGATTCTCCTCCTCCTCACATCCCTAACTCTGCATTCCCAACAAATCAAACTCGATCAATTTAAAAACTGGAAACCCCGCAACATCGGCCCTGCCGGTATGAGTGGAAGGATCACCGCTATTGATGCGGTGGTTTCAGATCCCAACATCATTTACATTGGTGCGGCATCTGGTGGAGTTTGGAAAACAGAGAACAGCGGCGCTAACTGGAAATCGATCTTCGATGATCAGCCGATCATCAATATCGGTTCCATCGCCATTCAGCAAAGCAACCCGTCTGTTGTATGGGTTGGCACCGGCGAAGGAAATCCGCGTAACTCCCTCAACATCGGTGAAGGCATGTTTAAAACCATCGATGGCGGAAAGACATGGAAGCGCATGGGTCTCGAAAAAACACGCAACATTCATCGCATACTGGTTGATCCTACCAATCCCGATGTGGTATATGCAGGAGCCATTGGTAATCCTTACACCGAACATCCCGAGCGTGGTGTTTTCAAAACAACGGATGGCGGACAAACATGGAACAAAATCCTGTTCACCAACGATACCAGTGGCATAGGCGACATGGTAATGGATCCTGTTAATCCCAATAAAATATTCGCGGCCATGTGGCAGCACCGTCGTACTCCATGGAGCCTGAAGAGTGGTGGACCCGGAAGTGGTTTGTACGTTACACTCGATGGCGGAAAGAACTGGAAGAAACTCGGCAAGGCAGAAGGTTTGCCCGACGGACATTACGGCCGCATCGGAATCGCCATCGCCCGCAATAATCCCAACCGCGTATATGCGCTGGTAGAAGCAACCAGAAATGGATTATACAAATCAGATGATGGCGGATTTACGTGGCAGCTCATCAACAGCGATCCACGTGTTGTTACAAACAGGCCATTTTATTTCCAGGAGATATTTGTGGATAGTGAAAATGAGAATCGCCTTTGGATGATCAATCAGATCGTTACCAAAAGCGAGGACGCGGGAAAAACATTCGAGACCATTATTCCTTACAACGGTATTCACCCCGACCATCACGCTTTCTGGATCCATCCAAAGAACGGAGCGCTGATCATTGAAGGAAATGATGGTGGTATCGGCATTACACGCGATCGCGGCAAGACATGGCAGTTCGATGATAAAATTCCGGTTGGACAATTTTATCATATCAACGTAGATAACGAATATCCTTACAACGTAATGGGTGGTATGCAGGATAACGGCAGCTGGCGCGGTCCCGCTTACACACTCACCAATGGCGGCATACGCAATTATTATTGGGAAAGCCTCTGGGGTGGAGATGGATTTGATGTAATGCCCGATCCCGATGACGCGAACTGGGTGTATGCAATGAGCCAGGGCGGAAGCGTTGGTAAGATCAATGTAAAAACGGGCGAGCGTTGGTTCATCAGGCCGGGCGCACCAGATACTGCAACACGACTGCGCTTCAACTGGAACGCGGCCATTGCGCAGGATCCATTGGATAAAGCAACCATTTATTACGGAAGTCAGCACGTACACAAGAGCACCGATAAAGGCGCGAGCTGGCAGATCATATCACCTGATCTGAGCACAAACGATAGCGCAAAGATCGATCAGCAATTTAATGGTGGCCTGTCAATCGACATAACCGGTGCGGAGAATTATTGCACTATTCTCGCCATCGCGCCATCTTACAAAGAGCGTGGCGTGATCTGGGTAGGAACCGATGACGGTAATGTGCAATTGACCAGAGATGGCGGAAAATCATGGACCAACTTCCGCGGTAAGATCCCGGGTTTGCCGGTAGGCGCATGGATACCACAGGTGCAGGCCGGAAGGCATAATGCAGGCGAAGCTTTTGTTGTGGCGAACGATTACCGTCGTGGTGATTTCAAACCATACATCTTCCGCACAACAGATTATGGAAAAACCTGGACGAGATTAGTAGACGAGAAAAAAGTTACCGGCTATGCATTGTGCGTTTTACAGGATCCTGCAGAACCCAATCTTATTTTCGCCGGAACAGAACAGGGATTGTGGGTGAGTCTTGATAATGGTGCCGGCTGGCAACAGTGGACCAATGGTTATCCATCTGTTTCAACTTATGACCTTGCCATACAGGAACGTGAAGCGGATCTTGCAATTGCAACTTTCGGTCGTGCTTTATGGGTACTGGACGATATTCGTCCGCTGCGCGCACTTGCCGCAAACAAAGGCATGCTGAAAAATACATTGAATGTATTCACCGCAGGTGAAGGCATTCAGGCGCAATACCGCAACGCGCCGGGTTACGAATGGAGTACATGGGGATTGTGGGATGCAGACAACAGGCCAAGAGGTGCAGCGGTTTCCTATTATGTTGTTCCAACTGCAACAAAAGATACATCACGCGCTTCGAGAATGGATAGTGTGAACGTCAGGATCTATAACGATAAAAATGAAGTGATCCGAAATCTGAAATGGAAAGCAGATACTGGTTTCAACAGAAGGTATTGGGGCATGGAAGAAAGAGGATTCAGGGGACCAAATTCTCCAAGGCCACGTCCGGGATTTGAGCAGGGTGGACTGCCCGTATTCCCCGGCACATATAAAGTGGTGCTGATGCTGGGATCGAACAGGGACTCTACCATGATCACCGTAAAGGATGATCCACGCCTTGGCGACCGCACAGATGTTCGTACAGCGCAGAAAGCATTGCGCGACCGCTTGCGTAAAAGCTCAGATAAACTAACTGAAGGAATGGACAGGCTGACCGAAGCCGAAGATGTTTTGCGCAAGATTGAAGCAAACATTCGCGACATGCAGGGAAAGGACATCGATAGCCTGAAGAAAAGCACCCGGGCAATGCAGGATTCCATCAGGTCTGTTCGCGAATTTATAGCGGGCAAACAGGAAACAAGACAGGGAACAGGAGGCGTACCGCAGATAACCATCCTTAGCAGATTGCAGGGAGCGAATCAGGCAATAAGTTCGAAGCCAATAAAACCAGGCGCGTACGAAGAAATGATGGTGGGCTGGGCTGAAGCGGCAATAACCCAGGGTGTGCAGCGCATTAATTATCTGTTTGAAGGTCAATGGAAAAATTACCGCAAGCAGGTAGAAAGCACACAATTGAAACTTTTCAAAGATTATAATCCGCTCTGATTGATAATTAATCTGGCATATCATTAGTACTAAAAAAACCGGGACACACCCGGTTTTTTAATTGTGTTTTAATGGAAGAATCGGCCGGGGCCGTTACTTTTGCAGATACCTATCCTTAACTCATATTTTGACCATCGTGAAACTATCTTACTTATCAGAAACCCTCATCGGATCAGAGATCGTCAAGTTAGGCGGCGAGATCCGTGAGAAGATCAGCCAGGGTGAAACCATCTATAATTTCACCGTAGGTGATTTCGATCCCGCTATCTTTCCGATTCCGCAGCAGCTGGAAGATCTGATTGTCGAATCGTACCGTAAACACTTCACCAATTATCCCGCGGCTGAAGGAAACCTGGATCTGCGACATTCTATTTCACAATTCATCAAACACCGTGAGAAGCTGGATTATGCCGCTGCCGAAATACTGGTAGCCGCAGGTGGAAGGCCATTGATCTATTCACTCTTCCGCGCAATACTCGACAAAGGCGATAAGGTCATTTATGCGGTTCCATCATGGAACAATAATCACTATGTTCATTTTGTAGGCGGAGAACACGTAGTGGTAGAGGCATTGCCTGAAAATAATTTCATGCCTTCGGCTGAAGATATCCGTCCGTTGCTGAAAGGCGCTAATTTATTATCACTCTGTTCACCGCAGAATCCTACCGGCACAACTTTTTCGAAAGAAGAACTGGAAAGGATCTGCGACATGGTGATTGAAGAAAATGAAAGCAGGGGAGAAAAAGATAAAAAGCTGTATGTGATGTACGACCAGATGTACTGGCATCTTACCTATGGAGAGATTGAACATTACAACCCTGTTTCGCTTCGGCCACAAATGCGCGAATACACCATATTCATTGACGCCATCAGCAAAGTATTTGCAGCGACCGGCGTTCGCGTTGGCTGGAGCATGGGGCCTGTCAGCATCATTAATAAAATGAAGGCCATACTCACTCACGTTGGCGCATGGGCGCCGATGGCCGAGCAGAAAGCCGTTGCGCAATTTCTTTTACAGCACGAAAGCATCGACGATTTCCTTCACGGATTTAAAAAAGAAATCGAGGTTCGTCTTCGTTCAATTTACGATGGATTCATTCAATTAAAGAATGAAGGCTTCAGCGTAGATGCCATCCCCCCACAAGCGGCAATATATCTTACCATTAAAATAGACCTCAAAGGAAAGACCACACCACAAGGAAAAAAACTGGAAAACCAAACCGATGTTACTGCCTACATCCTGAACGAAGCCAGCCTGGCGGTGGTTCCTTTTTATGCATTCGGCGCAAGCAGAAGCTCGGCATGGTATCGGCTTAGTGTTGGAACATGCAGGAAAGAAGAGATACGGGAGATGTTGGGGAAGCTTAGGGAAGCGTTGAAACAATTAAAGTAATTAGAGGATTTGAGGATTTGAGGATTTGAGGATGAATTAGCCAATTTTGCCAATAAGCAAATAAGCAAATTGGGTTGTTGAATGAAGAAGGCCCCTGTGCAATGCGCAGGGGCTTTCTTTTATATTTAGTTTACTACGACTGCTACTTTGGAATAATTTGCTTATTGGCTAATCGGCAAAATTGGCTAATTCCAAGAAGAAGGCCCCTGTGCAATGCGCAGGGGCCTTACTTTATATTTAATTTACTACGACTGCTACTTTGGAATAATTTGCTTATTGGCTTATCGGCAAAATTGGCTAATTCCTCATTTGCTTATTTGCTAATCGGCAAAATTGGCTAATTAAAAAAAACTTTCACTTTTAAGTCAGTTCTTATTGCATGCGAACTGAAACGGCTTCAGCTTCTTCTGGTCCAGCACTGCTTTCACCTCTTTAGTCTTTTCAATGACCTTGCCTTTATTAAGGTCGAAGATCTCGTGAGCAACACTAATGGTGTCGAGCGTTTCAAAATGGAATAACAATCGGTTCAGCTTTTCCAATTCAAGTTCCATTGATTGTTCACTGTCAAATTCGTCTTTTACAAGCACAAGCAAATCGCGGTTAGGCGTTTTCATTTTATAGGATTTTAGTAACCAACAAAGCCTTTGTTAACTCCGCAGCCACAGTTCTTTTTAGAGCCTCCTATTCTATTACCAGAACTACAACTAGTAACTGCAATGGTAACAATAATTAACAAAAAAGTCAACAGACGGTTTATCTTCATAAAATCTTGTCTTGTAAATTAAACTAATTTTCCTAAAATTTATTTTCGAAATTGACCAACGGCTACAAAATTAACACTGGGCCGGCCTCTTCCCCTCACGTTTTGGTAACCCCTCTTGATTGGGGTCTTGGTCACACAACTCGCTGTATACCAATCATTCAACTGCTTATTGATAGGGGCTGTACGGTTACCCTGGCGGCCACAAGAAGCTGTGCCAAACTCCTGCAACGGGAATTCCCAAACGTGGAACTGGTGCGGATTTCCGGTTACGACCTTAACTACAGCTTAACCACATTCGGGACCCGTGGAAAACTTTTGTTGCAGGTTCCAAAGATATTGACGGCAATCAAGAGAGAGCGTCAATGGCTTGACAGTTTCGTCAAAAAAAGAAAGACCGACATTGTTATTTCTGACTGCAGGTTTGGAATGCATCATCCTGATGTTTATTCTGTATTTATTACACATCAATTGCATATACGATCGCCATTTGCCAAATGGACTGAAAGCTTTTTGCAGCGATGGAACTACCGGTTCATTGAAAAGTTTAATGAGTGCTGGGTACCCGATTTCAATGGGGCGACTAACCTTGCAGGTGAATTATCACATCCTGTGAAATTGCCAAACGTTCCGTTGAAATACATTGGAGGACTCTCGAGGTTTGAAACCTCTTCGGGTGAGCAGCAGCAATATGAATACGATCTGCTCATTATACTTTCAGGACCTGAGCCACAACGAACCCTGCTCGAAAAAATAATGCTGAAAGAACTTAAGTCGCATAACAGTAAAGCCGCATTGGTAAGAGGATTGCCTGATGGTGGTGAATCTCTTCAGAGGGAAGAACTGGAAGTCAATTCAGGTAACGCCAAACTTTCGGTATACGATCATCTTCCTGCCGCCGAACTGGGATCGTTGATAAAAAAAAGCAAAATGGTAATCAGTCGCTCCGGCTACACCACGGTAATGGATCTGGTGAGAATGAAAAAGAAAAGCATCATGATCCCAACACCAGGCCAGAGCGAGCAGGAATATCTTGGAAAATACCTGATGCAGCAACGGATATGTGTTTGTATAAGTCAGCATAAATTTTCATTGACAGCTGCATTACAAAAAGCTGAATCATTTAATTATGCTGACATGAACGCATTTGATATGGACCAATACCGGTCAATCATTTTCCCGCACTTATATTTGCCGCACAAATAATTCTTTTGAAAAAAGAAAGTGCCTGGAAAGCACATACCGGGCTGTTACTTACTAATCTTTTGTTCGGCGCCAACTACAGCGCCGTGCTGTATATAACCAATAGGGCAGTACAACCGTTCGGGTTGAACGTAATAAGGGTTGGCGTCAGTGCTATCTTATTCTGGCTGCTGATATTTTTCATTCCGCATAAACCGGGTATTAAGAAAGAACACGTTGGCCGGATGGTGCTTTGCGCAATAACAGGCGTTGCCATTAACCAGATGCTGTTCATTAAAGGACTTACTTTAACGTTGAGCATTCATGCTTCGCTGTTGATTCTGGTAACGCCCGTATTCATTACTCTTGCAGCTGCCTGGCTGATAAAGGAGCCATTGAACGCATTCAAGATCGCGGGACTGGCGCTTGGGATAGGTGGCGCCGTTATGCTGGTGTTGCTGAAAGAAAACACCGGCAGCGGAAAAAATATTCTGCTGGGAAATATTTTTATTGTGATCAACGCCATCTCTTATGCGTTTTACTTCGTGCTGGTAAGGCCACTGATGAAGGCATATCACCCCTTTCACGTAATAAGATGGGTGTTTACCATCGGGCTGATATTTGTAATACCGATTGGATGGAGCGAATTCTGCGCCATCCAATGGCATACCTTCGCACTGAAAGATTATTCCATTCTCGCATTTGTGGTAGTAGGTGCAACATCGCTTGCATACCTGTTCAACCTGTATGGCATTTCTAAACTGGGTGCTTCCATCGCGGGATCTTACATTTATACGCAGCCTGTATTCGCAGCCATCTTCGCAATTTATTTACTGAACGAGACGGTGACCCTGTATAAAATAATAGCCGCCACACTCATCGTGGGCGGCGTATTATTAGTTAATAGAAAATGATATCAGTTCACTACTACTTTCTTCGTTACTGAGAAGTTTTCGCCGGCAACTTTTACAAAATAGGTTCCTCTTGCAAGAGCCGTTACATCGATCCTGTTTTCACTCAGTCCTGGCGCATACATCTTATTACTAAGGTGCAGTTGCTTTCCATGAAGGTCGTGAACAGTAATGCGAACATTCTGTGCCCTTTCTACATTCACATAAACAGCCATGGTACCTTTTACCGGAACCGGTATGTTCACGTGCACACCCTGTCCTGTGACTGGCAGGCTCACGCGTTTGATGTCGTAGTATTCTCTCTGGCCATCGCGGTTTATAAGTGAAAGCCTGTAAAGATTAGCGCCTTTCATTGGCTGTTCATCTATCAATACATATTTCTTCTCACCGCCTGATACGCCGGCAGCGGTTACACTCGCTATTTCCTGGTATTGCATATTTGCATTGGCACGTTCCAATACAAAGCGGTCGGTATTGCTTTCTGCCGTGGTGGTCCATTCTACATAAACCTTGCTGCCCCGCAAGACTGCATTGTAATTCTTTATTGAGGCTGGTAACGGACTGCCCTGCAATCTTGAATACTGAATAAACCATTGATAAATGTTCAATCCGTCAATCACGAATGTGGGATCATAAAAAGTTGTCCATGTATCATGTGTAAATCCCGTATTGCATGTACGGGGGCCTGAAGGACCAAGTGTTGTTTTCTTTGCAAGCGGCGTTGGGTTGAACGCATTGATCTTCGTGATCCAGTTGTTTACAAGTGTATCCGGACAGGCACCACCGGGAAAATCATCTGTAATGCAATGCAGCGCCCAAACTGCCAGGTCGGTATTTCCTATATTGGCTGGCCCTGCCGGAAAGTTTCCAACAGTTGAACAAAGTGATGCCATTGCTATTCCGGCTATACGTGCCGCATTAGCCGCGCTTGCCGCTGCATACTCCATCACCAAATTTGCGCCCGAGCTCATACCAGTGAGGTATATGCGACCGAGGTCAACTTTATAATTGGCAACAACGTAGTTGATAACTGCTGCCACATCCGGCGCGGTTGGGTAAGCGCTTGGATAATTATAAGAGTTGTATTGAGGCGATATTATTATATAATTATAAGTATTGCCTCCGAAGCTGACTGTTGGCACCTCGCCTCTTTCAATGCGCTCGGGCAATGGAATATTGAACGGATTATTGTCTGTATTGGCAGGCTCAATCAGTGTAAGAATCTGGCAGAGATCTGCATTGGTACCAAATCCGGTTTCACCCAACCCATGGAAATAAATAATGACCGGATAAAGCGCTGATCCACCCGGATCATAACCAACCGGTGTATACTCAAGCAGGCCATTAAAATAGGGTGTTCCGGGAAAAGTTACACCAGGGCGCTTTACCTGCTTCAGGTCGGAATAACCCGGGCAGCAATCGGCCGATGACGGATCAGCACATGGTTGCGTTTGCGCGATACTTAAAGAGGCGGTAAAAAGAAACAGGGATAGCGAAATTACACGTAGGGTAATAATTCTTTTCATGACGAATAGTTTAATGAGAGGATGCTACAGGATCAGGGACTTCAACTCTGAGGGTGTTTCATTCAGTACTGCAATTCGTCATCTCCAAGGACAGGTTATAAGGACGATAAAATTAATCTAATTAATCGTATTGCAACGCATTATGTAAAAAAAAATAACGGCCGTATTAGCAGCCGTTATATTTCTACTGAGGGATGGTTATGCAGGCTTGAGAGAATACCGCAAAGCGGGTATTATAACTTTAATAATTTTTCTACCGTATTAATGGAGGCGCCTTTCACCTTCAGCAGGTAATTGCCAGGTGCCAGGTCTTCGGCGTTTATAAAAATCTCCTGCAGGCCTTCGCGGTACTGTCGCTCCACGCTCCTGATGGTGCGGCCGTGCGCATCAATCAGCGATAAAGTGAGCTTCTGTGCTTTCTCTACGTTTACAAACACGGTAATGTTATTACGAACAGGGTTAGGCGCAACAACTACGGATGTGACCTGCTTGCCATTCAGCACCCTTCTTACTTCGAAGTACTGGGTTTTGCCATCCCGGTCGGTTTGTGCAAGCCTGTAAAAGTTCATCCCATTTTGGGGCGAGTTGTCAAAAGCCTCGTATTTATGTTCCGCGCTTGAATATCCCGATGCATCAAGTGTTGTTAGGGTAGTGAACTTCATATCTCTTCCGGCCCGTTCCACGGTAAATGTTCCGCTGTTGTTTTCTGCGGAAGTGATCCACTCAAGTTTTACTTTTCCCTGGTTAAGCCTGGCCGTGAAGTCCTTCAGGCTTACCGGCAGCACTACATTCTGGGAGTATTGAATAAACCAATCGTACATGTTTTTATTATCACTTTCAGGTGTTGTATAACTGGGCTCATAGGGAATCCAGAATATATCATGCGAATCGGGCGACCAGTTGGTAGGTGTCAGTGTATATCTCGCAAGTACAGGATTGGGATTTATGGAAGTGACCGCGTTGACCGAGCTGGTAGTATTGATCACATTACACACAAGATCCAGCGGATTGTGCAGTCCCCAAAGATGCATCTGCGTGTTCACAACGTTGTTTGCTCCGTTCCAGTTTAACGGAAGGCAGGGGGCAAGCGGCGCAATTGCCGCGATCTTTTTTGCATATACCGAACTTGCGTTCACGTACTCGTAACAGAGGCTTGCGCCTTTGCTGATGCCGGTCATATAGATCCTGTTCCTGTCTATCCGGTACCGGTTGACCATGTAGTTGATGGTGGCCTCCACATCGGCGGCACTGGTGCCTCCGCTGACATACATCGGCGTAATGACTATGAACGAATACTGGGTACCGTTATACGTCACCACCTCAGGAAAAACATAGGATTCAATTTTCTGAGGAATGCCTTTAATGCATACGTCACTTACCGAATAATCGAACAATCCCTTCCAGTAAATGATCATCGGATATTTTTTACTGGCGTTCGCGGGCAGGTTGTAACCCGATGGCAAATGTTCAAGGTAGTTGGTGATCTCGGGCGAAATGTTTACACCTGTTATGTGCCGTTGACGAAGCTGCGCATTGGTAGTAGCACTAAGTATAAACAAGGATACAATGCACAGGAACATAGTCCTGGCGGACAGGGGGGATTTGCTCTTTCTCATAAAGTTTTACAATTTGGAATCGGTTAAGGATGCTTGAATCAAACAATAGCAATCACGGGCACGAAATTGCAGCTTCAGGAGGGAAGAGGAAATTGAAAAATGTAAAATTCAAAATGAAAAATGCAAAAGAGGGACCTCATTTTACATTTTGCATTTTACATTTTGAATTTTCAATTTTTTCGCGTTTAATCAAAAATATTCTTAGGGTAATCGAAAAATAAAAACTCTTTGGTGGCTTCGCGGAAATGCTGCCAGTTTCCTTTGAACGTTACAGCATACATTCCACAGGTAGGTACATTGTCAACACGGGTATCGGAAAGCGAGTTTACAAAATCAGTGAGTCCGGGGTTATGCGAAAATACAACTACACTCTTCACAGATTCCGGCAGTTCTGTTATTACATTGTAAAACACTTCGGGCGACGCCAGGTAAAGGGCTTCATTCAAAACAACCTCATCTTTCTTCAATCCGAACGCTTCAGCAAATGCCTGGGCTGTTTTCTTCGCGCGTTTGGCACTGCTTGAAACGAACAGGTCGATCTTTATCTTCCTCTTTACCAAACGCTCCCCCATTTCCGGTGCATCTTTTTTTCCCCGGTCGTTGAGCGGCCTGTCGAAATCCGTAAGTGTGTGATCGTCCCAACTGCTTTTGGCGTGCCGGACAAGAATGACTGTTTTCATAAAAAAAGAGATGGAAAAATTCCATCCCAATTAAAAACTTTAAAACTTGTAATTTGAACAGGCCTGTTCTAACGGCTTCTCACAGGAAACTAAACGGTCGGCTTGCCTTCATTAACAAAAATTATTCCAAAACCGTATTTTCCGAAATTGTATTATTGATTCAGATCAAGTAATCAATACCCGCGAACGTTCTTGCCTTCAACATAATTGATGAACGCCTTGTTCACAACTCGGTTACCCCCCGGCGTTGGATAGTTGCCGGTGAAATACCAGTCGCCGGTATTGGTAGGACAAGCCTTGTGAAGCGATTCGATTGTCTGGAAGATAACCTGTACGGGTATCTGAAGTTCGGGCGGAGTGATCAGTTGTGCGATCTTATCGGAGATCTCTTCGGTGGTGAACTGTTTGTAAATATTTCTTACCACATTTTCTTCGTGCAGCTTGCCTGTGCGCTGCAACTCCTTTGCGTGGTTGTAGGTTTCGTCGATCACGCATTTTTTATCGCGCTCGTGCAAAAGTCCGATCACGGCCTTGAATGCGATGAAGTCACCCAGTTTGCTCATGTCGATGCCATAGCAGTCGGGATACCTGATCTGAGGCGCGGACGATACAACGATGATCTTTTTCGGTTTCAGCCTGGCAAGCATTCTTACAATGCTTTCCTTCAGCGTGGTTCCCCTGACAATGGAGTCGTCAATCACCACCAGCGTATCCTGACCTGGACGAACTGTGCCGTAAGTAATATCGTAAACGTGCTGCACCATTTCGGTCCTGTTCGCGTCCTCGGTTATGAAGGTTCGCATCTTCACATCCTTGATAGCCACTTTCTCCACCCTGATGCGGCGGTTGATCATCTCCGAGAGCTTTTCCTCGTTGACATCATTACCCCACGATAGTATGCGTTGGATCTTAACCTTGTTGAGATAGTCTTCCATGCCTTTCAGCAGTCCGTAGAAAGCAACCTCGGCTGTATTAGGAATGAATGAAAAGATGGCGTTCTTGAGGTCGTGGTCAATGGCGTTCAGTATCTGCTCGCTCAGGTTATACCCAAGGTTCGACCGTTCGCGATAGATCTTCTCATCGCTGCCGCGTGAAAAATAGATGCGCTCAAAGCTGCACGC
>DASWTK010000003.1:0-9140 GCA_036402175.1 Chitinophagaceae bacterium
GTTTGGCAAAAGCCTTCAACCTGTAAATGAATTTGACAGATGGTTCCCTTACGATCTGGTGCTGGAAAGCAGTCGGGTTCAATTACGTATTCTCAGGCAGGCCGACCTTAAGACATTGCAGCCGCTGGCAAATTCTGAAACAACCTGGAAATATTTCACCAAAGACCTGAAAGCAGAGGAGTCGTTCAACAACTGGATAAATGAATCCCTTCAGGAATTCGGACTTCAGAAAAGAGTGCCCTTTGTCATCGTCGACAAATTGAATGGCAAACCTGCTGGCAGCAGCAGTTATGGCAATATTTCATTTTTCGATAAGCGGCTGGAAGTGGGATGGAGCTGGCTGGGAGACGAATTCAAAGGAACAGGGGTTAACACGCACGCCAAATATCTGCTGCTAAAATACGCGCTGGAAACATTGCAGTTCGAGCGGGTAGAGATCAAAACCGATAATCTGAATGAAAGGGCAAAGGCTGCACTGGTAAAGGTTGGCGCTACACCCGAAGGTGTGCTCAGGAACCATATGCAAATGCATAGCAACAGGCGCCGCGATTCGATTTACTACTCTGTTTTGAAAAATGAATGGGAAGCAGTAAAACGTGAATATTTCAAAGGGGTTGAATAAGCATGGTCTCTTCCGTTTCCGTTTCCATAAGTTCAAGTTCCATTTGAGGAGAGAAACATTGAAACGATCTTCTGTGATAAGGCGTTAATCCAAATTCTTCGATGGCTTTTCTATGGCAGGGTGTTGCATAAGCCTTGTTGGTATTCCATCCATATTGAGGGAATTTTTTATGCAATCGCAACATGAACGCGTCCCTGTAAGTTTTTGCAAGAATGCTTGCCGCGGCAATTGAAGCGTAAGTTGCATCACCCTGGATCACACACTCGTGCGGAATTTTTTTAAAGGGAGTGAACCGGTTGCCATCAATCAACAGCAGTTGTGGTTTTTGCTTTAGTTTTTTCACAGCAAGATGCATGGCTTTGAATGACGCCTTGAGTATATTGATCCGGTCTATCTCTTCATGATCCACTCGTGCAACAGCATAGCTGATTGCTTTTTCTTCTATAAATACCCTCAACTCGGCCCTGTGCTCGGGAGTAACCTGCTTCGAATCGTTCAACAGCGGATGAAAAAAATCACGCGGTAAGATCACAGCCGCGGCAAAAACAGGACCGGCCAGACATCCCCTTCCGGCTTCATCGCAGCCAGCTTCGATAATGTCTTCCCGGAAAAATGTTTTCAACATAAGCACCCGCAATCTAATGGAAGAACCCAATCCGCCATTCAATGTGAAAAAGAATGTGAAAAAAAATTCTGACCCTACCTTTGCACGCGATGCAAATAAATTCACGCACCTCTTCTTCAAAGGCTGTCGCGATCTGGATCATCATTGGAGTCGTCATGTTACTGATACAGGTGGTACTTGGCGGCATTACACGCCTTACAGGATCCGGACTTTCAATAACAGAATGGGATGTGGTGACAGGTTTTCTGCCACCAATGAATGAACAGCAGTGGTTAAAAGAGTTTGCAAAGTACAGAGCAACACCTCAATTCAAATACCTGAATTTCGAATTCAACCTGGAGGATTTCAAATTCATATTTTTCTGGGAATGGTTCCATCGATTCTGGGGCAGGATGATTGCGATTGCATTTGTTATACCATTTGTGATCTTTCTTTTTCAGAAAAAGTTTACAAAGGATATGATCCGGCCCCTGGTGCTGTTATTCCTGTTTGGAGCTCTCCAGGGCGTTATCGGATGGGTGATGGTGCAGAGCGGGCTTTCAGGTGATGCGATCTATGTAAAACCAACACGCCTTGCTCTTCATTTTGTATTTGCCATGGGCCTGATAGCCTATGCTTTCTGGTTTGGTTTAAAACTGCTGGTGCCGGATAATCAGCGCTCATCAGACCGTGGTCTACGGAAATTTTCGGGCTGGATCATTGGCGTTGCATTTGTTCAACTGGTTTTCGGAGCGTTGATGGCAGGACATAAGGCCGCTACCGTGGCGCCCACCTGGCCCCACATAAACGGCGACTGGCTGCCTTCAACCCTATTCAAAGAATCACCCGCTCTTTTCAATTTCATAGATAATACAATCACCATTCATTTTGTACACAGGGGTCTGGCTTACGTGCTGCTGATCCTCGTTTTTGTGTGGACCCTTCGCGCATTCAAAAAGCAGGGAACTTCCACCCTTTTCAAATTCATGCGAAGACTTCCACTGTTGCTTGTGATCGTACAGGCACTGCTGGGAATCTATTCACTCTTTGCCAGCAGCAGTATCGTGCCCGGCCAGTGGGGCACGTTCGAGTGGCTGGCGCTTTTTCATCAGTTAACAGGTATGTTGTTCGTTCTCAGCCTTGTAGCAATGTATTTTCTTCTCAGAAAGGCAGGCGGCCCTGACTCATCCCGAAATAGTTATTTAAAGCAGCAGCTATAATTAAAGGTTTGTCTCTCCGTTTATATAGACGGATGAAGTTTACAGCTTTAATACGTTAGCTTGTAATGCTTACCTGAATGTTATGTGGAAATTCTTCAGATCGGTATATTATTCATTCCCTGTGCAACTGGTGATCCTGCATTTTAAAAAATTCCAGGTTCTGTTGTTGTTCTGGTTCCTGCTGTTCAGCACAGTGAATGGATCATTCATGCAAACATTCGGCGCGAATTCACTATTTCTTGCACCAGAATACCTTGGACAGGTAAATTTCATCAGCGCGGCAATTGTAGGCGCGGCACTCGGCGTATTCATCATGAGCTGGAACATCACTACGTTCATTCTGTTCAGCCGCCATTTTAAATTTCTTGCCACTACTACAAACCCGTTTCTTAAGTATTGCATTAATAATTCAATAATTCCATTATCATTTTTAATATTCTATTCATACAAGAGCGTATACTTTGCGTCGCATAAGGAACTGCTTGCGACCGGCGATATACTTTTACTTGGCTTTGGTTTCCTCTTTGGCTTTGCCGGATTGATCCTTTTATCGTTTGTGTATTTTTTCAGGGCCGATAAATCAATTATCAGGCGAATGACGCCGGTGATCAGCAATCCGCAATTGTTCAAAATGCAATTCAAGCACCGGGGATTGCGGTTGCACGATAGCAGGCTGATTAAGGTTGAAACGTATCTCAATTCTCCGGTTCATGTAAAAAAGGTCAGGGATGTTTCGCATTACAGCCGGGAGTTCATAGAGACCATGTTCAGCAGGCATCACTTCGCGGCCGTGCTGTCGATCTTCATAGCGTTTGTTTTCCTGATAGTGCTGGGTTTTTTTCTCGACAACCGCATCTTTCAATTACCTGCCGCCGCCAGCATCATTGTTTTCTTTGCGGTATTCATAGCAGTGGCCGGCGCGTTTTCTTATTTCCTTCAAAGCTGGAGCATTCCGTTTGCGATACTCATTTTTCTTGTTGTGAATACGCTTTACCGGTTTCACATCATCGACCCCACAAATAAAGCATACGGACTGAATTATTCTAACCCTAAGGATCGACCGAAGTATTCGCGCGAAACGCTTTTACAGCTCTGCACAACAGAACAGGTTGAGGCCGACAAGAAGAAGATGATCACTATTCTTGAGAACTGGAAACGTAAACAGCGAGAAGACAAACCGGTGATGGTGATACTTAACACGAGCGGTGGAGGTACGCGTAGCGCTACATTTACAATGAATGCGTTGCAGCGGCTGGACAGTATTTGCGGCGGCGACCTGATGCGAAAAACTTTTTTGATCACAGGCTCTTCCGGCGGTATGCTGGGCGCTTCTTATTACCGCGAATTATACAGGCAAAAGGTGAAGGGGGATAATATCAATTTACAGGACAGGAAATATATTGATGACATTTCAGGTGACCTGCTTAACCCGCTCTTTTCTTCTTTTGTTGCAAGAGACCTTGCATCGCCAGCGCATAAATTCAAAGTGGGTGAACATACTTTTGTGAAGGACCGCGGTTACGCATTTGAAGAAAAGCTGAGCGATAATACGAGGGGCCTGATGAACCATCAGCTGAAAGATTATATCGGGGATGAAGCGAATGCGATCATTCCTTTGATGCTGTTTCACCCTGTTGTAACAAGAGACGGCCGGAAGATGCTGATCAGCAGTCAGCCCGTAAGCTTCCTGATGCGGCCCGTTACAGATACAGCAAGCGGAATTGATCCGGATGCTATTGACTATGCAGCGCTTTTCAGCAAACAGGATCCGATGGATGTGCGCATGCTTACAGTTTTGCGTATGAATGCTACTTTCCCTTACGTGCTTCCGAACGTATGGCTGCCTTCAGATCCCGTAATTGATGTGATGGATTCAGGTTTTCGCGACAATTTCGGCCAGGAAACCGCAGCACGTTTCCTTCATGTATTCAAGACGTGGATACAGGAGAATACAAGCGCTGTTATCGTTGTTCAGATCAGGGACCGTAAAACAGGAGCTTGGGAGTATCCATATGAATCGGGCAACATCAACGATATATTCACAAAACCTGCTTTCCTGCTTCAATATAACTGGTACAAGATCCAGGAATACCAGCAAAATGACGTGATGAGTCTTACCAGCGAACTATTCGGTAAGAACTTTCACAAGGTTTCCATTCAATATTATCCAAAGAAAGACGAAGCCCGCGCATCTCTGAACTTTCACCTTACGCAAAGTGAAAAGATCGATCTGGCTGAAGCACTCACCGATCCTGATAACCAAAAGCCTTTTATCAAATTCAGGATGCTTATTAATTCAGAGGATCCCCGTAAGCTTACGAAGGCTGAATAAGCTCGAAAAAATCTGGAAGTACTTTAATGTTTAGTTCCTCCATGGATTCACGTGGCTCGCCATCGATGTGAAGTGGTGCATGACCGGGATTGCGGATGATGAGCTGATCGGTTTGAAAATAAATGACCGGCATTTCCAGTGAGTTCTCGATCTTTTTCGTTCTGCCCGAAAACACCTGCTGCAGTACATTCCAGAGCAGCATGGTCTTACCCGATTTTTTTACGATGACGATATCCAGCAACCCATCTGAAAGATTAGCCTGCGGAGCGATCGTAAAATTATTTCCGAACTGATTGCTGTTAGCAATGCTGATGAAATATGCATCGGCCGCGAAGCTGTGTTTATTAGAAATAATTTCGAAAGAATATGTTGAGGCAGAGAAAAATTGCCTGGTTGTAAGACCTGCATAGGTTTTTAATCCGCGCCTTGGCTGAAGCGCAAATTCATGCGCAACTGCTGCGTCGAAACCAAGTCCGCACAGCATGCATGCAAACTGGTCGTTCACCATGAAACCATCAGTGGGTTTTGAAAAACCCGCAAATATCACCTCCAGCGCTTTTTTTACCGGCTTTGGGATATGAGCGGCAAGTGCAAGTCCGTTACCGGAACCCATTGGAACAATTCCGAAACGAAGGTTAAGTCCCGAAAGTGAATAAACTGCCTGACTTACCGAACCATCTCCACCACAGATGACTACATCAGTAAAACCTTCTTCCCTGATAATATCAATCAGAAAATTATAATCACCGCTTGCCACCGTAGGAAATATCCTGAAAGGAATGTTGCGGGCGACCGTTGCTTCTGATATTATTTCAGCTAAGGATTTTTTTTCCCTGGTACCGGAGATCGGGTTGATGAGATAAATGATCTTTCGCAACATTTGCGCAAAGTTGCAGAAAAAGAGTTTACCAGCGAATGAGCGCGCTGCCCCATGTGAATCCGCTACCAAATGCTGCAAGGCAGATCAGATCACCCTCTTTGATCCGGCCGGATTCCCATGCTTCACACAATGCAATAGGAACCGAGGCCGCAGTGGTATTGCCGAATTTCTGGATGTTGTTATATACCTGGTCTTCACGCAACCTGAGTGTATGCGCAACAAACTGGCTGATGCGCAGGTTTGCCTGGTGCGGAATAAGGAGCGAGAGGTCTGAAGGTTTATAACCATTAGAAGTCAGGGCTTCCATTATCACTTCCGGAAATTTTACAACAGCCTTCTTAAACACGCCCTGCCCATCCATGTTCGGATAGATGTCTTCATTTTCTATCGTTTCTTTCGTAAGGAAAACGCCACCGTAGGGCTGAACGGGAAGCGAAGGTTTTTTTGACGGATCATGTTTTCCGGCATGAAAACCGGGATTTATCATTGAAAGCATTTCTGCTTCACTGCCGTCACTATGAAGATGTGTGCTGAGAATTCCCCTATCCTGATCTTCCGAACGTTGAAGAACCACTGCCCCGGCCCCATCGCCAAAGATCACGCTCACGTTCCGCCCGCGTGTTGAATAGTCCAAACCAAATGAATGAAGTTCCGATCCTATTACAAGAATGTTCTTATACATTCCTGTTTTGATGAACTGATCGGCCACACTGAGTGCATAAATAAAACCACTGCACTGATTCCTTACGTCCAGCGCGCCAATTTCTTTCATTTTCAATGCGCGTTGAGTAAGTACGCCGCAGCCGGGGAAATAGTAATCCGGACTTAAAGTAGCAAATACAATGAAGTCTATGTCGGATGCTGTAACCCCTGCTCTTTCCATGGCGATCCTCGCAGCTTCGACGCCCATAGTGGAAGTAGTTTCCTCAAATCGTTTGGCATACCTGCGTTCGCGGATACCTGTTCGCTCCTGTATCCATTCATCCGACGTATCCATAACTTTGGTAAGATCATTGTTGGACACCACTTGTTCGGGTACATACATTCCTGTTCCGGCAATCCTGGATCGGTACATATAGTTGAATTGTGAGGGTAAATTACAGAATGAATCGATATTGTTCAGTGTATTGGTGACAGCCATTTTGTGGATAATAAGAAAACTGAGTTAAGCGTTCAATAACAACGGAATAACCCAAATAAACGTGAATATCTCATTAAGTTTCAGTTTCCTTCTTGCCCGCCGCCTTAATTGTGCTACCTTTGCACCTCTTTTTTCGGAGAGCTGCGGGTAACATTTAAACTCACCCTCAGCCATTAAGCATCGAATATGGAAATAAGGAATATTGCAATAATTGCCCACGTTGACCACGGAAAAACAACCCTGGTAGATAAGATCCTTCATGCCACCAAAGTTTTTCGTGATAACCAGGAGACTGGTGAGCTCATCATGGACAGCAATGAACTTGAAAAGGAAAGAGGCATCACTATCTTTAGCAAGAACGCGGCGGTTTTATATAAAGGCGTTAAGATCAATGTTATAGATACTCCCGGTCACTCTGATTTTGGCGGTGAGGTTGAGCGCGTACTGAAAATGGCTGATGGCGTTTTGCTGTTGGTTGACGCTTTTGAAGGACCAATGCCCCAAACAAGGTTCGTTCTTCAGAAAGCTTTGCAGCTGAATCTTCATCCAATTGTGGTGATCAACAAAGTTGACAAGCCAAACTGCAGGCCCGATGAAGTGCACGAGGCGGTATTTGAACTGTTCTTCAACCTCGACGCTACCGAAGAACAATTGGATTTCCCAACCTATTATGGTTCTGGTAAGAATGGCTGGTTCAATGATTCTTTAACGCAAAGTGAAGACATTACGCCTTTATTGGATGGCATCCTTAAACACGTTCCGGCACCGAAGGTGAATGAAGGTCCGCTGCAGATGCAGATCACTTCCCTGGATTATTCTTCCTTTTTAGGAAGGATCGCCATCGGAAAGGTCCACCGTGGCACCATTCGCGAAGGACAACCCATTGCTTTGATGCAGGTTGACGGCAGCATTAAAAAATCGAAAGTAAAAGAGCTATATATTTTTGAATCACTTGGAAAGAAAAAGGTTACCGAAGTAATTGCGGGTGATATCTGCGCGGTTGTTGGACTGGAAGATTTTAACATCGGCGATACCATTGCCGACGCTGAAAATCCTGAATCATTACCGGTGATCAGTGTGGATGAACCAACCATGAGCATGCTTTTCAGCATCAATAATTCGCCATTTTTTGGAAAAGATGGAAAATTCGTTACCTCCCGTCACCTGCGCGACAGGCTGATGAAGGAAACAGAAAAGAATCTTGCGCTTCGTGTGGAAGATACCGATGGGGCAGATAGTTTCCTCGTGTTTGGTCGTGGTATACTTCACCTCGGCATTCTGATCGAGACGATGCGCCGCGAAGGATATGAACTGACTGTTGGGCAACCGCAGGTGATCGTAAAAGAAATTAATGGTAAAAAGCACGAGCCGTATGAGGTTCTTGTTGTAGATGTACCAGCCGAATTTAGCGGCAAGGTCATCGATATGGTCACTCAGCGTAAAGGTGAAATGCTTGTAATGGAAAGCAAGGGCGATATGCAGCACCTTGAATTCGAAATTCCTTCAAGAGGATTGATCGGATTGCGTTCACAGATGCTTACAAATACCGCGGGTGAGGCTGTTATGGCGCACCGCTTTGCTGAGTATAAGCCATGGAAGGGAAGCATTCCCGGACGTAACAATGGTGTATTGTTGTCTAAGAACCAGGACAAGACCACGGCATATTCTATCGACAAACTTCAGGACAGGGGTTCATTTTTCGTAGATCCGGGTGAAGAAGTTTATGTGGGGCAGATCATTGCCGAGCATATCAAACCAGGCGACCTGGTCGTGAATGCTACCGAAGGAAAGAAACTGACCAACATGCGCGCCAGCGGAAGCGATGATTCAGTTCGTATCGTTCCTAAAATTCAAATGACACTGGAAGAGTGCATGGAATATATTCAGCAGGATGAATGCATTGAGGTAACGCCGAAAAATATTCGCCTTCGCAAAGTGATACTGGATGAAGATGAGAGAAAGAAAGTGCAGAAGAGAATGACAACAGAGCAGGTTTAAACAGGCAAATGCCTTTGAATAAATTTTAAAAACGGCCGCACATCGCGGCCGTTTTTCTGTTATATGCTTTATGATCCGCTGTCACATACTTTTATGATCAGCACGCGTGAAGAAATTGAGAAACCCTGTATTTTTGCAGAACTGTTTAAAAAGTCAGCATATGAAAAAGTGGGGAATGATACTGGTTTTAATGATACTGTTACTGGTGATCTCTGATATTGCTTCAGCCCAGTGTTCTATATGCACAAAAACCGCTCAGCAGATGGGTGAGCGCCCTGCCAAAGCCTTGAATGCGGGCATCCTTTACCTTGCCGCCATGCCATTTGCAATCTTCAGTTATATC
>DASWTK010000004.1:0-3591 GCA_036402175.1 Chitinophagaceae bacterium
AATTAACGTGGAAGCGTCTGACGATGGCAGTCAGTTTCGACTGGTGACCACCATCAACTCAGGACTGGAGACTGAACTTCTGATCGGCGATAAATACATAGCATTCGATATTCCTGTCACCAAAGCAAAATACTTCAGGCTTAGTTCGTCTAAGGCAAGACGTTACAGGCACGTCAGACTTTCCGGCATTACCCGGTTGAAAAACTGGATGGAAAAAGCAAACCACCGTTCGCGGCATATCATGCTTGTGCAGGAATCTTCTACCATCCACCATCTTAATGAACAGAAGGTTCCCGAAGGTTCAATTGTTAACGTTGATAACATCGTTGATATCTCCGGTTCTATGAATTCGGAGGGTGTAATGAAATGGAAAGCGCCGGCGGGTAACTGGACAATTGTTCGGATCGGGTTTACACCAACGGGTACATTAAACCGTGCTGCGCCCGATACCGGAATAGGACTGGAATGTGACAAGTTCAGGAAAGCTGCCATCAGTTTTCACTTTAATAAAATGATGGAGTTTATTCTCCCATTCACGATTCCGCTTGCAGCTAAAAAGAAAATGGGTTTGGAGATCGATAGTTATGAGGCAGGCAATCAGAACTGGACAGAAGGTTTCCAGGAAGAATTTAAAAAGAGAACGGGATACGATGTGATAAAATTTCTTCCGGCCGTAGCAGGTGGTCGCATTTTGGGCAGTGTTGAAAGAACAGAACGTTTTCTTTGGGACCTGCGCAGGGTTCAGGCCGACCTGGTAGCGGAAAACTATTATGGACAGTTTCATCAATTGTGCCAGCAGCACAACATCACTTCATACATTGAGCCGTATGATACCGGTCCATTGGAAGAAATGCAGATAGGCTCAAAGGTCAATGTGAATATCGGCGAATTCTGGAATGGTGTTTCTTCGCTCATGCCCATCAAACATCCGGCCAGCCGCACAACAAAGCTCGCCGCATCCATTTCACACGTCAATGGAATGAATGTAGTAGGAGCAGAAGCATTCACCGCTGAACCCGATTCGGCCAGGTGGCAGGAACATCCTTTCGCGATGAAGGCAATTGGCGACAAGGCATTCACCAAAGGAGTGAACAGGTTGATCGTTCACCGGTTCGCACATCAGCCCCATCCTACGGCAGCGCCAGGAATGACGATGGGCCCTTGGGGCATTCACTTCGACAGAACCAACACCTGGTGGAACCAGGGCAAAGCCTGGTTGAATTATATATCACGTTGCCAGTTACTGTTGCAACAGGGTCAGTTTGTTGCAGACTTATTATATTTCTCCGGAGAAGATGCAAATATGTATACCAGGGTGAATCCTGATGAATTAAATCCATCGCCGCCCGAAGGATTTGATTATGATCTTATAAATGCATCGGTATTATTGCACCAGGTAAAAATTCAAGATAAAAAGATCGTTCTTTCCAATGGGATGTCGTATCGTGTATTCGTTCTGCAGGATTATAAAATTGTAACTCACGCGTTATTACTTCACCTGAGCCAACTTGTAAGGGAGGGAATGATACTGGTTGGCGCCCGGCCCCATCGTTCAGCCGGATTAGCGGATCTGATTAATGAAGATGCAGAATTTAATCAGGTTGCCGGCAGCATGTGGGGAAACATTAATGGTGATTCAATCACAAAAAATGATTTTGGAAAAGGAAGCATTTACTGGGGAAGGTCACTGCAATCGATACTCGAAGAACTTAAAATAGACCGTGATTTTTATTTTTCATCGCGATCCGGAGATGCTCCGGTTATTTATACTCACAGGAAGTCGCATGATGCCGATATTTATTTTCTCTCAAACCAGCGAAGAACCTACGAGGACCTGGTTTGTACATTCAGGGTGCGGAACAAACAACCGGAACTCTGGGATGCCGCGACGGGAAAAATTATACCTGTGTCGTTTTACGAGCTGAAAAATAATAGTGTTCAGCTTCCTGTTCAGCTGGAACCTTACGGTTCTGTATTTGTAGTTTTTCGTTCAGCCGCAGGCACTACCACTTCCAGGGCGTTGATAAAAGAAAATACGCAACTCATTTCAACCAGGCATTTTCCTGAGTCCGCGCGCAACAATCACAAAAACATCACAAACAATTTCACAATCAGTTTCTGGGCCAAACCAGAATTGAATGTGCTGCTTAACCCCGATTTTATCATTGGTACTATCAGAGCGCCATGGACAGAATATTACGCGCTTTATCCAGCTTCGGGCAGAACACTGCATGGAGCTGGCCACGCGGTATGCGGTTTAACCGTCGGCCGCAATGGAGTGGCTGTTTGGGAGCATGGTGGTCAAAATCCTGAACTGGTGCTTGCCGCTCCGGCGGCCGTTTCGGGTTGGACGCATGTAACGCTAGTATATAAAGCAGGCATTCCTGCAGTTTATAATAACGGACAATTGGTTCAAACCGGAAAGAAAAGTAAATACACCGTTCACCCGCCACCGGACAAAATTTATTTGAAAGAAGGCGCTTCTTTTTATAACGGTGATATGAGTAAGCCGGCTTTATTCAATGAAGTACTGGACAGCTCACGTATTTTAAAGTTAGCTAAATCACCTCCCGGCCAACAAGCTTCGCCTTTCATTGTTCAAATGACAGCTAGCAATAAAGCGGCTTTATTGCTGAAGCAAAACGGCAGGTACAATATTCAGAATAGTGACGGTAAATTATTATCATTTACGATTACTGATATTCAAAAGCCGATAAAGATAAGCGGACCATGGGATGTCAGATTCCCTTCCCAACACGGAGCACCAGAAAAGATCAGATTACCTGAACTGATATCCCTGCACAAACATCCAATGGATGGAGTGAAATACTTTTCGGGCACTGCTGTGTATATTAAATCATTTGAACTATCAACACCTAAGCAAAAAGATAAGCGCTGGTTCCTGGATCTGGGAAAAGTTGAAGTGATGGCTGAAGTGATCCTCAATGGCAAAATACCTGGGATCATATGGAAGCCACCGTTTTCAATAGATGTAACCGATGCTTTGGTACAGGGAATAAATAAACTGGAAATTAAAGTAACCAACCTTTGGCCAAATCGGCTGATTGGTGATGAGCATCTTACCCCACAGGCAGAATATACACCCGGAGGAGGTTCAAGTGGTCAGCTTAGCCTGAGTGGAGGATATATCGAAAAACTGCCGGATTGGTACGCTGCCGGCAAGCCAAAGCCTTTTACAGGCAGGATTGCTTTTGCCACCTGGCAGCACTATACAAAAACGTCACCATTGCTGGAATCGGGGTTGATTGGACCGGTTGGACTGTGGCAGGCAGTTGTAAAGGTATTATGACCAATTCGAAGCAGCGTTTACGCACGGTTGAAAAATAAATCTCTTTATAGTGTTCGGGTAGCGTCACAAACCCGTTCGCCGATTGTTATCTTACGAGGCTTTGTTATTTAAATTAAAAGATATGAACGTTAACTTCCCTTACACCATTGACAATGGTCTTGGAGAAACCCTGGTTTTCGTTAAGAAGGAAATCGAGCCTGATGGCGACCGCCTGATCGTTGAGAATTTTGTTAACCCGGGAATTGGTCCCCTGATGCATACTCACTGGATGCAGGACGAGC
>DASWTK010000005.1:0-4229 GCA_036402175.1 Chitinophagaceae bacterium
TCTACCAGGTGTGTTTTACCGATAATGGAAGTCTGGTTTCCGAGTATCCCGATCCTTTTCCCTTTGAGAAGGGGAAGGTATTTCTCTGTCTGATCGGCTCCCGTTTTGATAGGATTATGAGGCGTGTAAAATTCTGTACGCTTTTCAGGTCGAATGAATGCAGTATATAATAATATCAATACTATCGATGATAGAAATACGGAGTAATTTTTTATTGCCATCAATTAAGATTAAGCAATAAAAGTAAACTATTAAATGTGAATAACCTTTGTGAAGGCTACAGCAAAAGTGAGTCCGCTTTAATCCTATCGTTTGAAAGACGCGCGCAGGTAGTCAATACTACCGCCATTGATAGCATCCTGTATGCCGTGTTGCTTTAAAATTGACACTGCAATCCCGCTTCTGTTTCCGCTTCTGCAGTAAGCGATGATGGGTTTGGGCATTTCCCGGAATTCATTTAACCGCTTTTCTACCTGGTCCAACGGAATATTAATGGCTCCGGTGATCGGACCATCAGCAAATTCTTCCGGAGTTCGTACATCTACAATGGTTGGATTGTTCTTTGATCCCATGATTTTAATTGTTTATGCAAATTTGGCTTATGCGAAAATGCCTGTTCGTGATAAAAGTTACAGTGGTGGCACATTAAGAAATTTATCACAAATGAACATTCATAGTCACCAGAAATTGATTTTTATAAACCCAGCTGTCGCCTGACTTTTGAAGATTAAGCTGGTATCCCGCATTCAGATCGTAATTGTCCGGTTTCCAGCGCAGACCGTTATAAACCCGGTCCTGATCAAATGAGTATCCTTCGTGTTGTGTTTTGAAAAAAATCTCATTATAAAACTGGTACTGAATGCCCTTATCACCATCGGTTTCCCAAAGAGGTATGATCAGGTTATTCTGTAGCCTGAACCTCTGGCGGCTGGAAGTGTATTGTCCAAGATATCTTCCATAGCTTAATTCGTAAAGAAAGCGGTTATTGTTTTTAATTTTTTCAAATGCAAGCTCCCGCGACACTCCTGCCATAATTCTCACTTCATTGAGATGAACGATCTTGCCGGTGGCAGTTTCTGTGGAATGGTTGTCGAAATAGGCAAGAGGCGAGAGCATCAATGTCCATTTGTCGGTTGGTTTGTAATAACCCCATAACCTGGCGATATTTGATAGTCCATAATGAAAAAGCGCATCGTTTTTCATATCCGCGTTACGTCGATGCGATACATCAAGTCCGATGGACAAGCGCGGGCTGATGTTGGATGTAATATTGATCCTGGCCCATAGTTCATTTCTGTTTTGAGCGGAAACTGAATTTGTCACGAAAACTAAAGCGAACAGGGTCAAAGATTTTAACAACGATATATTCATATCCGGCAAGCTTCTTTGCAGGTGCAAAATTGCAGCTGCCAATTAGAACTGTGCGTGATGAATGTCACATGGAATTTATCCTTGCCAATACAAACCATTTTTTCAGTTTAGTAATTATTTTTACTGATAGAGTTGTCTTAAATTGAAATTTATGCAGGCGCCTGACAAAACCAATAGTTTTTATGCTAAAGACCGCAAGGCCTGGCGAAAATGGCTGGAGAAAAATCATTCAAAAGCGGAATATGTGTGGTTGAATATTTATCATAAGGGAGCCGATACGCCCAGCGTGTATTATGAAGAAGCTGTAGAAGAAGCGCTTTGTTTTGGTTGGATCGACAGCAAACCGAATAAAAAAGGCGATGATAATTTTTATCTCTTTTTTACAAAGCGGAAGCCCAAAAGTAAATGGAGCAGGATTAATAAGAACAGGATAGAAAAACTACAGGCAGAAGGGAAGATGGCACCTGCCGGATTGGAAATGGTGGAACTGGCTAAAAAATCCGGTACCTGGACGGCCCTGGAAAAGATTGACAGGATGGAAATACCTGAAGACCTGCAAAAGGCTTTTGCCGCAAACAAAACAGCTAAGAAATACTTTGATTTATTTCCGCCTTCAACCAGAAAGCAGCTCCTTGAATGGGTTGAGAACGCAAAAAGGCCGGAAACGAGAAACAATCGCATAAGGGAGATTGTTACGCTTGCGGCCAAAAATATAAGAGCAAATCAATACACGCCGAAGAAATAGGGCGTGTATTAATGGTAATATGCCTTATTGAATCTCCGCGGCCTGGTATCCGGCCCGGTTTACGGCGCTTATTATTTCATCTGAACTGATGCCATCTGCATCTACTGTAAGCACTTTTTCAGGATTCTGGACATCAACTTTCCAGTTTGATTCACCAACGGCTTTGTTCAACTCGGGAGTAACGGCTGCTACGCAACCCGAACACTTGATATTAGTTTTAAATTTCATCGTTTCCATTCTATTTATTTTATTTTTTATCTGTTTGACACTTCAAAATTAGTATTGAAGCGTTGGCCGATTGTTATACATTTCCGGTAGTTATTTATATAATTTTTAGTCGCCTGCATTAAATTTTCGCGAGTTTCAGTCGCAGGCTGTTCATGACCACGCTTACTGAACTCAATGCCATTGCGGCGCCTGCAATCATCGGGTCCAGGAGGAAGCCAATGGGTGCATACAACACTCCTGCAGCAATAGGAATTCCTATAAGATTATAGATGAATGCCCAGAACAAATTCTGACGTATTCCTTTTACAGTTTTCCGTGAAAGCATCAACGCTTTCGGAACAGATTGAAGATCGGAAGTGATGAGCGTCATTTTGGCAACATCCATTGCAATATCGGATCCTTTGCCCATGGCAATGCTTACATCGGCCTGCGCCAGCGCATGGCTGTCATTAATACCATCGCCTACCATGGCTACTGTTTTTCCTCTGCTCTGAAGTTCCTTTACATACATCGCTTTATCGGCGGGCATTACCTCTGCTTCAAAGCTTTTGATCCCTGCCTGCCGGGCAACGGCTGCCGCGGTTTGATAGTTGTCGCCCGTGATCATGTGAACTTCAATGCCCCTTTTCTGCAGCGTTTGAATCGCAGCTATGGATGTTGACTTTATCCTATCCTCAATTGCGATGATTGCAATGACCATTTTTTTATCTGTAAAATATATCACCGTTCTTGCTTCATTTCTCCAGGCCTCTGCAGTTGCTTCAATTTTCTGCGGGATAATTACAGATTGCTCTTCCACCATCTTCCTGTTCCCGGCAAAATAAGTCATGCCATTGCTGATTGCCAGAATTCCCTGCCCGGTGATGCTATGGTAATTATTCAGTTCAACGGGAGATACGTTGTACTCTTTGAGCTTGTTTACTACTGCTTCCGCAAGAGGATGTTCGGACCTTTGTTCCAGCGAATAAAGAATGCTTTTATAAACCGGTTCGTCTGTTAACCAGCGTATATCTGTTACGGCAGGTTTTCCTTCTGTTATTGTTCCGGTTTTGTCGAGTACTACCGCGTTTACTTTATAACCCAGCTCAAGACTTTCGGCGTCTTTAATAAGAATGTTATTTTCTGCACCCTTTCCAATTCCAACCATGATGGCAGTTGGAGTTGCAAGTCCCAGTGCGCAAGGACAAGCTATGACGAGTACAGTAACCGATGTGAGCAGCGCATGGGTGAACGCATTGTCTCCGCCCGCAATCATCCAGGTTAAGAAAGTAATTATGGAAAGTCCTATTACCACCGGTACAAATATTCCCGCAATTTTATCAACCAATCGTTGAACAGGGGCTTTACTTCCCTGTGCCTCCTGCACCATTTTAATGATCTGCGCAAGAATGGTGTCGCCGCCTACTTTTTCTGCTGTGAACTGAAAACTTCCTTTCTGGTTGATCGTTCCGGCATATACTTTATGACCTTTAATCTTTTCAACCGGTACCGGTTCACCACTGATCATACTTTCGTCAACAAAACTGTTTCCTTCTTTGACCATGCCGTCTACCGGTATTTTATCTCCGGGTTTGACAAGTATTGTATCATTGATCACTACACTGCTGACAGGTATTTCTTCAGTATGACCATCAGAACGGACTACGGTAACCGTCTTAGGCTGAAGACCGATCAGTTTTCTGATTGCGGAAGATGTATTTGATTTTGCCTTTTCTTCAAGGAGTTTCCCCAATGAGATAAAAGCAACTACAACCGCTGCTGCCTCGAAGTAAACATGCGCATGTACACCACGGTTATGCCAGAAATCAGGGAATATCGTATTGAACAGACTGAAAAAAAACGCGATCCCGGTACTTAATGCAACCAGGGTATCCATGTTAGCCTT
>DASWTK010000006.1:0-21435 GCA_036402175.1 Chitinophagaceae bacterium
CGAATCTCTACAGACTGAAATAAACTGGACCCTGTCTTTGTATACCCGCTCTAACGAATCGATCTCCGGAAGAACTTTAATGCATGAGGTGCATTCCACACCCCAGAAGTCAATAATCACGAGCTTTCCCCTGAAATCAGAGAACTTTGCAGTTGGATTTTTCAAGTTGGTGATCGGAAATTCGATATCAGGGACAGGATCCCCCAATTTTACTGGACTCAGTTTTGAATGACTGGCATTTAACACCTCAACCTTTAACTGACCAAATGAAGTATACGTAGCACAGATTAATATTAAGTTCAATATCAGTTTGAGCATGGTAAAATAGAACGGCACTTTACGACTTAATGAAATTCTCGCTTTCATAAAATATAATTTGATTATGGGTTCTGCTGTATTCCACTCAAGGCAATTACATTACCCGGAATTAGAAACACATGTCTTTTATGGGAAGGGGTCAAAACATAAGTCTGATTATTTACATTCCTCGTTACTGTGATCGCGTACAGCGGATCATTCCTGAATCTGCGGATATCAGTCCATCTGGCACCCCTTCTATGCAACTCCTTCCTTCTTTCCATCAATATTTTTTCCAGGGCTTCCTGTTGATTAGCTGCTGCAAAAGAAGTATAAGTACCAGTCCGCCATCTGCTTTGCAATAATTTGTTCAGGTCCTGCAACCCGGCAGAGATGTTCCCCTTCCTAACATAACACTCCGCTCGTATCAGATACATCTCATCCGTTACTATTCCGGAATAACAATATCCCGTATTCGTTCCCGAACCATCGTAATCGCCTTTAAACTGATAGGTTTTGTCGGCATTCTGCCTGAAATAAGCAACCCTCCTCAGATCATTGACCTCATAAGAACTGTATAATGTTGAATCCACCTTCGCCCGTGCATTCGACATTAAAGTATTTGCTTGTGATTTCATGTGGAAGATCACTTCCTTATTGAACCGCCTGAATGGAGCGGAAGCACCGGTGTCCACTTCGGCTTTAATATTAAAATTCAGCAGACTGTCATTATAACCAAGACACATGTTCGCATATTTCCAGGCCGAATCATAAACCGACATCGAAAGATAAATTTTAGCCAGTACGCCATGGACCGCCGCTTTTGCAGGCCTCGTTTTATACAATTGATCAATTGGTAGCAGGTAAGAAGCATCTTTCAGATCCTGCAGTATCCGGTCATATGTATCCTGGACTGACAGCCGCACCGACTTCTCCTCATCATCCGGGGTTAACCTGATCGGTATCCCCAGGTCCTGTTTGGCAGTTGATGCATTATACGGCTCGCAAAAAAGCTGCGCAATTGCGTAATGAAAATATCCCCTGTAGAACAGGCTGCTCCCTTTGATATTATTTGCCAGTTCCTCCTGTTCTTTTCCATATTCCAACAGACCCAGCTCAGCCAATATCAGATTTGCCTGCGATATCTGCCGGTATGAAGCATCCCAAATGGCATTGGTCTGCAGGTTATCCTGGAAAATGTAACTATCCCGCTGCATTTGCAGGATGCCGGGATTATTAAAATCAGCCGTAGAAACATAATAATCATCTGTCATCAATTCACTACCATATGGATATGAATTATTATTCCAGTTACCATAACCATTTAATAGCAATTGCAACTCGTTCAATGATTCAATAACCGCAAACTTTGCGTTTGACTTTTCGCCCAGATATTTTTTGCACGAGTTGAGCGTCAGCAAAACGATAATACCTGTTATGACAACAAGTGGCGATTTACACATAATATCTTAATTAAAATTGATTAATAAACCAAGTGAAATGCTTCTGGATGGTCTGTAAGAATTGTAATTCCGGGGATCAATGTCCTTCGCAGATTTCCATAGTATCAGGTTAAGATTTCCGATGTTGGAATAAACAGCACACTGACTTAAAAAGGAAACCGAAGACAATGGCAAAGCGTATCTTAATTGCACATCATCAATCACCAACAGGTCTGCTTTTTCTACAGTTACATCCGACGAACCATAAAAATTATCCCTGTCGTAATTTATTGGATAAGCCGACGAGGGAACATTGGTGAATTGTTCATCACCCGGCGAACGCCACCTTTTCAAATAATCGCTATGCGTATTATATCCATAATTCGCATAAGAAACCGAATAGTTTATCGTTTTCTTCCTGAAGTAATGACCTAACTCATACCGGGCATTGAAAGAGATAGAAATACCTCTGAAGTTTACTTCATTCAGGAGGTTTCCGAAAACGGTTGGGATCGCCGGGCCATGAAGTACCTGATTCGTAAAAGGTGAGAAATTTATAATACTGTCGTACCGCTTCGACTGTTTTCCATTAATAAATCCAAGCGGATCTCCTGTAACCGGATCAAGCCCCATGAACTTATAACTCGCCACCAGGTAGGGATGCTGACCTTCAACCGGCGTCAGTTGCGTTCCATTGGAGATAAATGCTTTTTCGGCACCTGTATTCACCACTAAATATTTACTGACCCAATATTTCGAATAATTAAAGTTGAACGCTGTATTCCAGTGAAAGTCCTTTGACTTGATTATCACTGATTGAAGATTAATGTCTATCCCACGACCAGATACATTTGCAGCATTACGCACCGTCTGATTCCGGCCGGCAGTAGGATCAAGTGGCTGCAATGCAATTACATCTTTTGATTGCTTTATGTAATATTCCAGGCTGCCGCTGAGGATTTCGTTCTTTAACCTGAAATCGATTCCAAAATTCGAAGTCCGAACGGATTCCCATCTTAAATTTCGCTTTATGGTAAAATCCAATAGAGCAGACGGGATATTTAAGGGGAGATTGTCAGAAGGATTACGGTAAATAATAGTGGAGACCGAAGGATAAGAATTATTAACATTGCCATTAAATCCAACTGTTGCCCGCAAGCTCAGAAATGGCAGGAATTCGCTTTTATAAAACTTTTCGTCCGACAACCTCCAGCTAAGTCCCGCAGACCACAGGGGTTTCCATCTGTTGTTAGTGCTAACGCCAAAAAGATTTGACGCGTCCCTCCTGAAGCTTGCGGAAAAAATATATCGCTGCCTGAAAGCGTAGGCAGCATTTGCATAAGCCGAAACAAATCTGTCGTTTTTGTCATCCAGATTAATATTGGCAGCAATAAATCCGGGAGTGCCCAGAAAAGTTGTGTATTGGGTATTATAATTTACAAACCCATAATTCAGATTACCGGTATACCCATATAACCTGTAACTCCTGGAAGATGTTTTGGCTTCCCTTACTTCACCGCCGGCGATGGCATTCACCTGGTGGTCTCCTTTAAAAACATGATTGAAGGTTAACTGTCCCCGTACATTATAACTTTCTCCAACATTATTATAAACATCCAGTAGCCCTCCTTTCGGAATATTATTGATGACAGTATTACCATTTATCTGTGTGTAAAGATTCACCCAATCGCGCGCAAAAAACGATTCCTTATGCGTATGGTCGGCCCTGTCCATATCAGTTTTTTGAAACTGTCCGCTAACTTCAGCATTCAAAAACCTGGCTATCCTGTACTTTACTCCCAAGGTGGCCAGGGCTTCCTGAATTTTCGTTACATCATCTGCCAGTCTCAGCTCGTCCAGCGGCCTGTATTTCCAGTCGAGCAGTTTTCCGCTTCCGGCTGTATCAGTAAATGAACCCCTGTAGTTATAATCAATCGCTAAAGGATTACCATTTTCATCAGCAAATTTTGCATAGGAATAAAATCCCCTGTTTCCCCGGTTATAAGCCAGGTAATTGCCATTACTATTCCTGTTGACAACACTTCGGGTATAGTTCATTGAAAAATTCACTTCCAGTTGCTGAGTAAGCTGGAACTGCTGATTGGTCCTGGCCGTTATCCGTTCGTCGTCAAAGCCAACCTGGTCGTACATACGCTTATCATACCCGAACGAGAAATAATATCTATTGAATTTTCCGCCTCCGGAAACATTAACCGCGTATTGCTGATTCATGCTCTTCCTGTATATGTGCCTTAAAAACTCGTCACGCACATCGATGTTCTTCAATTGCCCGATCTGCGAATCGGCTTCTTCAGCCGTTATCAAACCCTTTCTTTGTTTAAACAGGATCTCATAAACAGGTGTAAATGGCGGTTTAAACGGAGACAAAGTATCTGAGAATCCAAAATTCTTACTGAATAAAAACCGCTCAATCTCTATCTGCTCACCGGTGGGTAGGACTTTCAGATCAAACAGATCCGGCTTACCCGTAACTGTAAAATTCGAGTTGAAAGAAACTTTTGGCGATCTGTCGGGCTGACCCTTTTTAGTAGTGATCACAATCACGCCATTTCCTGCTCTTGCACCCCAGATAGAAGCCGCTGCCGCATCTTTTAAAATGGTGATATCCTGAACATCGTTAGGATTTAAATTTGAAAGATCTCCTGAATACGGAAAATTATCCACCACTATCAATGGCTTAGCCATCGACTCATCCAGTGTATACAAACCGCGGATCTGAATTTTAATATTGTCCTTATTCCGGCTATCGAAATACACACCATTCACCAGTCCATCCAGCCGGCTGAGAATATCAGCCCCAACTTTAAAGTTGAACGTCTCATTGTCCATTTTCGAAAACGAACCGGTTACACGCTCCTTTGGTAACTCCTGGTAACCCGTATTAACAACTGTCACATCACTCAGCTGACTCACCTTTGTCCTGAGGCTGACAGTGATCTCCTTCTGATCTTCACCAATTTTCATTTCATAAGACTCCAGGCTCACGTGCGTAAATACAAGCACAGCCCCCGGTTGTACTGAATTCAATATAAACTCGCCTTTCGCATTGGTTACGGTTGATTGCGTTGCCCCTTTAATGGAAACAGTAACACCAGCCACCGGAACATCCTTTTCATTTACCACTCTCCCTTTTACATCAACAGGCGGCAATTGCAACTCCACTGTCTTCTGCACTTCGCGTCTCACCTTTTCCTTTACAACGATAGTCCTGCCAACTATCGAATAAGTAAAAGGCTGACTGCTGAATATCATTCCCAAAACATCATTCAGGTTCATATTCTTTACTTCAATGGTCACTTTGTTTGCCTGACTCAGCAGATCACTGGTGACCATATAGGAAAATCCTGTTTGCCTTTTGATTTGCTTAAAAACTTTTATCAGTGACGCATTCTTTTCCGATAACGTTACACTGTTCTGCGCATACCCATTCGGGTAAGCATGCAGGCAGGTGACCAGCAAAAAAATCAACAACAGTTTGATTACCGCAAATGTTCTGACATGCCATCCCTGCGGGAATGGCCACTTGGTTATATTTTTCATAACAGTTTTTGGTTTTTGGAATCGCGTACTTTGTCTTCTACCAGAATGGGATGACTGGCATTTTCAGATAATTAATTGATTAACGAACCTGATGCTGGAGAACAAACCGGTTCAGGGTCAGGGGCTCAACAGTAAACTGAATTTTACTTTAACCGGCGGAAAACACTCATCCTCGCTGCAAGCCTGGAATTCTACATAACCACTCAAGGTTGTTTTGGTTACTCCATCCCTGATCTTAATAATACTATTGAAATTTACTTTATCGGAATATTTCAGGTAAGACATATCTGATGATTCATCAATCACCCGCTCCAATGAACCCTCTTCCTTCACCGATCCAACTTCAACAATGTCCTTATTGGCATCAAACCTGACATTCGTAGGCATATATACACTGCCTGACAACTGCATCTTTGAATAAATGTGATAACCACTTCCTATATTGGCCGTCAGATGAATTTTAAACTGGTTCGATTTAAGTTTCTCAGCAGAGAAATTCCATCGAACCGGATTTTGCGCAAGCCCGCTAAATGAGTGCAACATTCCTATTCCAATGATCAGCATTAATGGTTTCATGCGCTGGTTTTTCGTTATGGAAATATCAATAATGTTTTTCCCCTTAATCTCGTCCTGATACCTGTTTCCGTTAATACCTCCAACAGCTCCAGCAAACTGGTATTCCGATCTATCTCACCGAACAATCGGACGTCAGGAACTCCAGCCGGATAATCCACTTCAATGTCATACCACCGCTCCGCCTGTTGCATCAAAGAAGCCACATCCAGGTTATTCAGATAAAACACCCCGTTCTTCCAGGACATAACGCCATCGAGGTCGGCATTTTTTACAAGATCTATTTTCCCCGACCGCATGTTAAGCTGCAATTGCTCCCCCGGCAGCAATTCATTCACGACCTTGTCTTTTAATATCCTGATCCCTCCCTCAATCAAAGTGGATCTTATTATCGCTTCATTGCTATAAGCACTGATGTTGAACTGCGTACCCGTCACCTCAACATCAACACCGTTGATCTTTATAATAAATGGCCTCAACTTGTCATTCGTTACATTGAAAAAAGCTTCCCCTGATAATGCAACAATTCTCTCCTTACCATTAAAAGCTGTGGGGAATTCCAACCTGGAAAGCGCATTTATCCAGACAGATGAACCATCCGGCAGAACTATCTCCTGCAGCTTACCCTTTGGAGTTTCAACCACATTTGTGGAAACAATATCATTGGCACCTTTCTGCGATTGATAAACCAACTGGCCGTTCGCCTGCCTCAGGATCTTTGTATTGCCCTGGTTCGCTAAAACACCAGCAGCAAGGCTGTCAATTGGAATTTTACTGCCATCAGATAATGTAAGCATGACCGGATTGCCATCGCCCGGAAGAATGGCAGCCGCCTGCTGTTTATCGGACGATAGCGATAACGCGCCCATTAACTTACCAGTAAAATAGATTCCGGTTGCCACTACTCCAAGAACAGCCGCAGCAACCGCCGATCGCGTAAGCAGCTTAACAGAAATAATTCCAAAGATCTTTTTCTGCGGAAAGATCCGCTGCTCCACCTGCCGGTACGCGGCCCGTTTCCTGGCATTGTAACTGTAAAACTCATTTAATAATGAAGTCACCTGCGTTGGATTGGTTAGCTCACTGAATAACTTCCGGTTCTCTTCACTTGTTTCAATCCATGTGTCAAGCTGAATCTGTTCCTCCGGACTAAGCTCTCCCTTCAGGTATTTCGCAATAAGCGCTGAAGTTTCAAATGCAGAATTAAGTTTCTGTTCATCCATTGTGAATCAATTTAATTTCAACCCGCAGTGAACAACTAATTATGAATGCTCCCGCCAATTATAATGGCATAGCGACTTATTAATTCCGGAGACGTGACCTGTTGAATAAATTCTCAGACATTCCGGGTATCGGAATTTTTGAATGCCTGAGACAGGTTGCTATAATTAAAACAACAAGGGGGATGAATTGTACTAAAAGGAGGGGAAAAAAACATAAAAAATTGTTTCCCTACTTTTGCCGCTAATTAAATAACATGGCTGCAACCCGAATTACGGTAAATAGTAACGGATCCCTGAAAGTTGAAGGCGATTTTGAAATTGTAGATAAAAATGGCAATGTGTACGACCTCGGCGGCCGTACAGCGGTTTCAATCTGCCGCTGTGGCCTCTCTAAAAACAAACCATTTTGCGACGCATCGCATAAAGGACACTTCGAGCACGAGGCAGTTGCTTTTGCGCTCCCGCCGAAGAATCCACCTGCCGGCGCATAATGTCACTCATAACTATCATCAATTTGGATCAGCTATGAAGATCGCACCCGATAAATGGCGGCATTTTTATGCAGGCATTGTAATGGGTATAGTATTGCAGGCCGCAGGCTGGTGGTGGATGCCATCACAGGTAGCAGTGGCCGCAGCGATCACCTTTGTTATCGTAGTCGCGGTAAGTTATGGGTTTGAACTTTTTTCGAAGATCACCGGCAAAGGTCATTATGAAGTAATGGACGCTGTGGCCTCTGTGTTCGGAGGCCTGGTTGGAATGGGCGTGATCCTGCTTTTACAGCTGATATTCTGATTTTTCTCAATTCTAAATGAATCCCTGGCATCCAGGCGCGCCGCATCGGCACGGCAGCATTCCATCGTGGTGCGTTTCGCCATAATTGCAGGTAAGTTCCTCACCACGACCAATACTTCTTAATGCATAAAACTCTACGCGGTTTTGCAATACCCGCATGAATGTATTTGGACTGCACGAATGATTGATGAACCGTAACGCATTGCTGTTAACGCCCGCGTTCAATGCTTTGCCATTGCCAAATTCCACAATCGCTACCCGCTTCGATCCGCTGGCAATTCTTCTTGCCTCACGTTGCGATATGATCACACCACCCAGATCACCAATTTTTTTCCTGGCAGGTATAACTTCCATAGCATAAGCTCCCTTTCCATCGATCCTGCTCTTATCAACCCTTAACTCAAAATTTAACCTGTACTCCGGCGTCTTCAGCATATTGTAAAACTAATCTTTCAGATTTTTCCTGTATCTCCTGTTGATGTACAAAATTTGCCAACGCCGGTCATTAATTCTTTAGTCAACCGGCATCGCCTCCTCTTCCCCAAAAATATATTTATTAAACCATACCCAGTTATGCCAGATAGCAGCCAGTCGCTCTTTTGGTTTGTTGATACCATGACCAAAGCCTTTATAAACGATCAGCTTCGATGGCACACCCCTGTCCTGCAACCCGCGATACAATTCATACGCATTCGGAATAGGTACCCTCTTGTCAAATTCACCATGCTGTATCAAAGTGGGCGTGCTTGCCTTATTGATGTTTGTCATGGGCGATGTCTTCATGTAAATATTCATATCGTTCCATGGAGTTGCTTTCAGGTACTGCCTTGTAAAAGGAGTTATATCCGTATTGACATAATATGTGACCCAATTGGAAATGCCCGCGCCAACAGAAATGGCCTTGAAAATTTTTGTGTTCGTAGTAAGGAAAGCCGAAATATATCCGCCCTGGCTCCAACCCATCGCGCCCATTCTTGATGTATCGATCATTCCCCTTCCATTCAGATAATCAACACCACTGACCACGTCCCACATATCGCCTACGCCAAGATTCCGGACATTCAGCGCTCTGAACTTCCCGCCATAACCTGCGCTACCGCGATAGTTCACCCGCAATACCATCGCTCCCTTTTCCACCCACTGCATGATGGGGTACACATACGTTGCCGTTGGATCAGGGATGTCAATTCCTGTCGGTCCTCCATGTATAACTACCAGCAAAGGATATTTTCTGCCTTCAACAAAATTTGCTGGCTTCGACAACACGCCCTCGATCGTAATGCCATCCCTGCTCTTCCATGAGATCACTTCATTAACGGGGACATTCCATCCGGAAATCTGCGCCGAATTATTGGTTACCTGCTTCAATTCCTGATTCATCCTCCATAAATAGATCTCGTTCAGAGTCGCATAGTTCCTGCCGGAGACCGCGATCAGGTCAGTATTTTTGCTGAACGATAATCCACCGACAAGATCCAGTTGCAGAGGCACTGATTTACTTGCACCACTAACAGGATCCACTGTGAACAATTTCTGCCTGGTTTTTTCGAGTGCTGTAAGAAATAAACCACTCTTGTTCCAATCGGCCACGAATTTATTTTCATCTATGTCTTTCGCTATTTCCCGGCTCGCTTTTGTATTCATATCATAAATAAACAAGCGGTTGTTCGCGAAAAAATTAGTGATTGAATCCGTAACGGTGCTGCTGTAAACAAAGGCGGTTCCTTCAGGATTCCACCTGCTGAAAAAATCTCCGGTTGGATTACTTACCAGCGTTGTCATTTGTTTTGTTGGAATATCAATGATCACTATGTCGGCCGTTATGCTGGAAAGGATCAGCGGATTCGATTGCCGGTTGAAAACTACCCTGTTTCCATCTGGATGCCACGCAAATGCGCCGACTGTAAAATTTCCCTGTGTCAGTTGCTTTGCAACAGGGAGCGTAAAGCATTCCTGACCTTTGATCTTTACAGCGCTATCTGCTTTGGTAGTATCTTTTTTTACCGGATAGCAAGGAACCTGTCCTGCCAGCACTACCGAATCATAATTATAATTAAGCAGCCACAAATGATTTTGCCTGTACTCCTCCCCTTCAACTCCAAATGCGCCAAACCTTTCTTTAGTGGTTTTTTCCCGCTTACTCTCAGCCTGCTGTTTTGAATAAACGATCCTGGTCCCATCCGGACTCCACTCATAATTTCCCAGTCCATCCTCGTCTTTCGTAACCTGCAAGGCCTCCCCTCCATTTACACCTATAATATATAGCTGGGTTTTCTCGCCACGATCGGCCAGGAAGCTTACAAACCTGCTGTCGGGCGTGAACCGCGGATTGGAGCTATTGCCCTTGCCTGTCCGGGTCAGCTGAATCGGCGCTTCGCCATCGCGCGACATCCAAAGTTCAGAGTCATAGCTATTTGCAGTCCAGTCGGTACTTGAAACCGTATACACTACAGTTCTGCCATCGGGAGAAATGAGCGCTCCGCCAGCGGTTTTGAGGCTTATCCATTTTTCAAATGAAACAGAAGCATTTTTCTGGCCCGAAGCCAATAGTCCGATGAAAAGGAATGCAATTCCTGATAGAATTCGCATAAGCAGTTTGAATTTTATTTAATGTACAAATAATCCATGTACGGGCGATATTTTCCAGTTCCTTATTTTTACACTTCATACACTGATATGCCGCTAGACAAAAACCGACAGTTTCTCGATTTCGAAAAACCCATCAAGGACCTTTTTGAGGAGATCGATGATTTGAAGAAAAAAGCCGAAAAGAGCAAGGTTGATTACAGTGAAGTGATCAGTAAGCTTGAAGCCAGCGTTGTAGAACGCCGCAAAGAAATTACAATGCACCTCAGCAGCTGGCAGAAAGTTCAGCTGAGCAGGCACCCCGACCGGCCGTATACTCAAAAGTATATCGACAAGATGTTTGTGAATTTTGTGGAGCTGTTCGGCGACAGGAACGTGAAGGACGACAAAGCGATGATTGGCGGGTTCGCATCACTTGATGGACAAACCGTGATGGTGATCGGTCAGCAAAAAGGTATCAATACCAAGATGCGGCAAATGCGCAATTTCGGCATGGCCAATCCTGAAGGCTACCGCAAGGCATTAAGATTGATGAAACTGGCTGAAAAATTCGACAAGCCGGTCATAACGCTTATTGACACTCCCGGCGCTTATCCCGGACTTGAAGCCGAAGAGCGCGGACAGGGAGAAGCGATAGCCAGGAACATTTACGAAATGTGCAGGCTGAAAGTCCCGATCATTGTGGTGATCATAGGGGAAGGCGCATCGGGCGGTGCACTGGGAATAGGTGTGGGCGATAAAGTGTTTATGCTCGAGAATACCTGGTATACCGTGATCTCGCCTGAAAGCTGTAGCTCAATTTTATGGCGTAGCTGGGAGATGAAGGAAAAAGCGGCAGACCAGCTGAAGCTGACCGCAGACAATATGTACAAATTCGGACTCATAGATGAAATTGTTCCCGAACCAATTGGCGGAGCTCACTGGGATTATAATGAAGCCGCCGCTCTATTGAAGCCTCATATCAAAAACGCGATCAGGGAACTCAAAGAACTTACACCGCAGGAGCGTGTGAATAAACGAATTGAGAAATATTGTCGCATGGGATTCTGGGATGAAGTTCAGATACGTGAAGCTGCGGTTTCGGAACCGGCAGAATCTGAACCGGCAGAGATCAACCAGGAGTTTCACAATGGCGATCAGCCCGAACAACACTAACAAATTCCAAAACTTTAACTGCTAACATGTCCCTTCGCGATATATTAAAAGGCACCGGCGTTGCGCTGGTCACTCCCTTCAAAAGCAATTTCGATATTGATTATGATGCGCTCGGCAAAGTGATCGATTTTGTGATCGGGGGCGGAGTAGAATACGTGGTTACCCTTGGAACCACGGGAGAAACGCCTACGCTTGACCGTTCAGAAAAAATCGACATCGCAACTTATACATTTGAAAAAGTTGCGGGCAGGGTTCCTGTTGTCATCGGTATCGGGGGAAACAACACGCATGAACTGATCAGGGACCTGCAGACATTTCCTGTAGAAAAAGCTGTTGCGGTACTTAGCGCCAGTCCTTATTACAGCAAACCATCACAGGATGGATTGTTCTTTCATTACAAGGCGCTGGCCAAAGCTTCTTCCAAACCAATCATCCTCTACAATGTTCCAGGCCGCACGGGCAGGAACATCAATGCCGCTACTACCATCAAACTGGCGCATGAAGTGGATAATATTGCCGGCATAAAAGAAGCGAGCGGCGATATGCTTCAATGCATGCAGATACTGCGCGATCGTCCCGATGATTTCCTGGTTGTGAGTGGCGATGATAATCTTGTTCTGCCGCAAATTGCCTGCGGCATGGACGGTGTAATAAGTGTAGCCGCCAATTGTTTCCCTAAAAATTTTGCAGAGATGACAAGACTTTGCCTGGCCGGTGATTTCAAGGCGGCGAAAGTTCTTAATGATAAGATGATTGAAGGATACGATATACTATTCGCCGAAAACAATCCGGCTGGCGTGAAAGCATTTCTTGCTGAACTTGGCCATATCCAGAATTTCGTGCGGCTTCCGCTGGTTCCGCTGAGTGATGGGGTGCAGTCAAGACTATCAGGTTATCTAAAAAAGAAATAGTCTTATAAAAAATCTTTATGAAACTGCTTATTTTCTATTGGTTGCTCCTCATGCCGCCATCTTGTCATCAGGCGGAAGAGAGTGAAACGTTCCGGCAGCTGAAACAGCTGGAGGGTACGTGGAAAATGCAGACTGAAAAGAGCGCCATTTATGAAAGCTGGAAAATAGGAAGTCCCCAACAACTGCTGGGCAGGAGTTATACAATCCGCGGGACCGATACATTGGTCCTCGAAAATGTAAAGCTGGAAGAAACAAACAATAAGATCTTTTACATTCCCCTTGTAACTAATCAGAACCGGGGCAGGCCTGTGCTGTTCACACTGGTGAGCGCTGAACGATCGAAGTTTATTTTTGAGAACAAGCTGCACGATTTTCCGCAACGGGTCATTTATAATATCGTTTCAAAAGATTCCATTCATGCATGGATAGAAGGAACAAAGAACGGGAAGGAAAGAAGGTCTGACTTCTATTACAAAAAAGTCCGGTAAAAGTTATTAATTCAAACGCGGTAGGTCACGCCTTCGAGTGCGAGTTCTGTATTAGGAAAAATCTCTCTTGCTTCCAGTTCAAACGCATCCAGCTTTTCATACTTGGAACTGAAATGACCAACAAGCAGTTTTCCCACCTCAGCCTTTTTGGCAACCATTGCGGCCTGGATAGTGGTGCAATGAAAACGCGCAGCCGCGCGGTCCTCAAGGTCCTTCAGATAAGTTGCTTCGTGATACAGCAGGTCTACTCCATGAACTTTTTCGGCTATTGATTCATGATAGACTGTATCTGCAGCGTATGCGTAGGTCCTAGGTTGTGCGCCGGGATCGGTCACCAGTTCATTTTTAATTATTTCGCCTTCTGTTGTACTATAGTCCTCACCCTGCTTCAACCTGTCGAAAAATACCGCAGGTATCCCGTGCTCTCTTGCTTTCACAGGGTTCACTTTCCTTGGCGCCTTTACCTGTGCAAAGCGGAATCCCCAGCATTCAATGCGGTGAAAAACTTTGAACGACTTCACTTCGAACTTATCTGTCTTTATGATAGTGCCTTCACCCACCAGCGGATGAAAATGCAGCTTGTAAGGAAGCGTGGTTGCGGCAACGTTCAGTTGCCAGTGAATCATTTCATCCAGTGGCGGAGGGGCAAACAAATGCAGGTCGTGCTCCCTGTTCATCAAACCCATGCTTGTGATGAGTCCGATCAAACCAAAGTAATGATCGCCGTGCAGATGTGAAATGAAAATATGATTGATCCGGCTTCGCCGCATTTTGTAACGCGATAACTGCATCTGCGTTCCTTCACCACAATCTACCAGGAAGAGGTGCTCATCCAATGTAACCACCTGGGCAGTGGGATGTCGGTCATACGCGGGTAAGGCTGAATTGTTCCCCAGGATTGTTACAGCTAACATATATGTGATCCGGATATTTTTTTGTGATTGTTGCCAGCACCTGGTAAGGATACTTTCCGGTTCAAGATAAAATTAATTAGTGAAACCTGCGTAAACATGACTCAATAGCAGGCAGATAACTTTTCCCGAAGAGATTCAGGTGTATGAGCAACGGGTACAAATTACACACTTCCCATTGTTCCTTATAATTGGAAGGTAGCGGGTACCAGTATTCGTAAGCATCGTAAAAAACTTTATCGAATCCACCGAAAAGAGTAGTCATGGCAAGGTCCATGCTCCTGTGCCCGAAATAAACAGCCGGATCGATCAATACCGGATCTGCGTTTTCATTACACATGAAGTTACCGCTCCACAGATCGCCATGAAGCAATGAAGCAGGCTCAGGTAAGAATATGTCTGTCAGCCTGAGATATAAATTGCTGAACAAGGCTGCCGAATTGATTGGTATCAAGTGTTGTTGAAGAGCGAGGTTAAGTTGTTGCTGCAGTCTGTTCTCCCGGAAGAAATCGCACCAATTGTCCATTGGTTCATTCTTCTGAGGTAATGAGCCCATGTAGTTATCGTGTTTAAATCCGAATGGATTCGACGGCAGGTATCGTTCAACGCCGGTTCCTTTCCATAAATGCAATTTCGCAAGCTGTTCTCCAAATCTTTTCCAGAACCTGTCAGTGCGGGTGCCAGTCTCAATCCATTCAAGCAGAAGGATCTGTTGTCCGTTGTGATCATAAGTTCCTATATGTTCCGGACACAAAATGCAACCGGTTGAACTGATGGTTTGGAGGCCCATCGCTTCCTTTTCAAACAGGCCGGGGAATTCAGCAGCGTCATTAACCTTGCAGAAGAATTTTTGATCCTTTGCAATCACCTGATAAGTTTCATTGATGGAGCCCCCTCCCACGCTTTTGATTTCAACGGGGGAATCAATTACGGGAGACCGTTTGGATAAGATGTGCGTGATGTAATTTTCAAACGATGCCTGCATGAATTTATTGGGTAATAGATTGCCCATCCTCTTCATCGCCCAGCAGTTCGCGTTCAATTTCTTCCATCTGAACAATGTCCCAGGCTTCACTTTCTGTTGGCGTAACGTTCAATAACTCAAGCAATCCCTTCTCATCGAGCCATGATTCTATCTCCCGGGGGAATTCACAGAACACGAACGAGGCATTGTTTTCGTAAAATTGTTGTTGAAGACCGGCCAGGTTTTCCGCGGCCTGCTCGTCCAGCCTTTCAAGACCTTTTAGACTGAAGACTACGTTTTTAACGTCGTTTTGTAACAACGGAAGCAAACATTGAGATAGTTCTGCTGTCATATTAGCAGAGAGTTCGGGTGAAGTCAGCGTTATGACATGGAATTTTTCCTTGGTATCAATTTTGACCAACATACACTTAAATAATGTTAACAACCGTTAATAGAACATCAAATAAGATCTCAAAAATATTCGTTATTATTGTATCATACTCAATTAATTAAAAATGGATAACAACTTTTCAGCCCAGGTGAAGGAGATCATTTCGTTCAGCAGGGAGGAAGCGTTAAGGTTGGGCAACGATTTTATTGGGACGGAGCATTTGCTACTGGGCCTGATCCGGGAGGGAGACAATACTGCCATCAAGATACTGAAGGGTTTGAATGTAGACCTGTATGAATTGAGGAAAGAGATTGAGCTGGCAGTGAAGGATAAAACAGGTAAGAACATTGCGAATATCAATAGCTTACCCCTTACGAAGCAGGCGGAGAAAGTGATTCGTGTAACCGTGCTCGAGGCCAAAGCCCTAAAGAGTCCTACCGTTGAAACGGAGCATCTCATGCTTTCAATATTGAAGAATAAAGAAAACATAGCAACTCAAATTTTAAATCAGTACGACGTGGATTACGATCTTTTCCGAAATGAGCTCGGCGTTGTTAAAAGCAATGAAGTTCGCAGCGAATACACCGATGAGAACGATGATGATTTCGATGATGAGAAAAAGTATTCACAGCAGAAGTCTAAAGGCGGAGGCAATGCCAAGAGCAAAACTCCCGTGCTTGATAATTTCGGCCGGGACATTACCAGGCTTGCCGAGACCGGCGCACTGGATCCTATAGTTGGCCGCGAAGAAGAAATTGAACGCGTATCGCAGATACTGTCAAGGCGTAAAAAGAACAATCCTATTCTGATTGGCGAACCAGGTGTTGGTAAAACCGCCATCGTGGAAGGACTTGCTCTGCGCATTGTACAGCGGAAGGTATCGAGGGTGCTGTTCGACAAGAGAGTGATATCTCTTGACCTGGCAGCCCTGGTAGCAGGTACCAAATACCGTGGTCAGTTTGAAGAGCGCATGAAAGCGATCATGAACGAGCTTGAGAAGAACAGGGATGTGATCCTCTTCATAGATGAGATCCATACCATTGTCGGCGCAGGTGGCGCCAGCGGTTCTCTCGACGCTTCGAACATCTTCAAACCAGCCCTCGCCCGCGGCGAGCTGCAATGCATTGGCGCATCAACACTTGATGAGTACAGAATGTACATCGAGAAAGATGGCGCGCTTGACAGGCGTTTTCAGAAAGTAATGGTTGATCCTCCAAGTGTTGAAGAAACCATTCAGATACTTAACAATATCAAATCCAAATACGAGGATTATCACAACGTTCTTTACAGTGATGATGCTATCGACGCCTGCGTGAAGCTGAGCGACCGTTATATGACGGACCGCCTGCTGCCCGACAAGGCAATCGATGTACTGGATGAAGTAGGCGCAAGAGTGCACCTGAAAAATATCAACGTTCCACAGGAGATCGTTGATCTTGAAAAGAAGATAGAGGACGTGAAGAATGAAAAGAACAAGGTTGTAAAAAGCCAGAAGTTCGAAGAAGCCGCCTCCCTGCGCGATGCTGAAAAGCGTTTGCAGGAAGAGCTGGAGCGGGCCAAGGCGCAGTGGGAAGAAGAAAGCAAACATAAACGCTATCCGATAGATGAAGAGAACATCGCCGAAGTAGTGAGCATGATGACCGGCATACCTGTGAAGCGTATGGTGCAGGCCGAAAGCGAAAAGCTGCGTCATATGGCCGAGGATATGCGTCAGATGGTAGTTGGACAGGACGAAGCCATTCAGAAAGTGGTTAAGGCCATTCAGCGTAACAGGGTTGGATTGAAAGATCCCAAAAAACCTATCGGCACGTTCATCTTCCTGGGACCTACCGGCGTAGGTAAAACCGAGCTGGCAAGAGCCCTTGCACGTTATATGTTCGACAGCGAAGACTCACTGATCAGGATAGACATGAGTGAATACATGGAGAAATTCACCGTAAGCCGACTGATTGGCGCGCCTCCGGGATATGTAGGATATGAAGAAGGCGGACAATTGACCGAAAAGGTTCGTCGTAAGCCATATTCTGTTATTCTGCTCGATGAAATTGAAAAAGCCCATCCGGATATTTATAATATCCTGCTTCAGGTGCTTGACGATGGTCAGCTTACTGATGGCCTGGGCCGGAAGGTCGACTTCAAGAACTCTACCATTATCATGACGTCGAATATTGGAGTGCGTCAGCTGAAAGATTTCGGTGAAGGCGTTGGTTTTGCCACTGCCGCACGTAATCAAAGCAGCGACGAGAACAATAAGGCGGTGATTGAAAAGGCGCTGAAGCGTACTTTCTCACCCGAATTCCTGAACAGGATTGACGACGTGATCATATTCAATAGCCTGAGCCAGGATCATATCTTCCAGATCATCGACATCCTGATGAAGGGTGTGGTGAAAAGGCTGAACAGTCTTGGGTTCTCACTGGAGCTCACGGAAGAAGCCAAGAGCTTCCTTGCTGAGAAAGGATATGACGCGCAGTTCGGCGCACGTCCATTGCACAGGGCAATCCAGAAATACCTGGAAGATCCGCTGGCGGAAGAGATCCTGAGCATGAATATCAAACAGGGCGATGTGCTGATTGCAGATTTGGATAAGGAGAATGCTAAGTTGATGTTTACGTTTAAGGAGTCTGCGCCGAAGGAGAAATCACAGGCGTAGCACGGATCACAGATTTAAAGCACAGATTTGGATCACAGATTTAGAGGATTTCACGGATATAGTTAGTTTTGATTGAGATTATAGGGCCATTTGCTGATGCAAGTGGCCTTTTTTTGTTGATCGTTTTTCGTTCATGCGGATTCTGTTTAATCATTAATGGTGGTTACGTACTCTTTCGGAAATTTTTCTCATTTTTGTGGTTAGGAAGATGGGAATGAAAAAAATCATAGTGACTATCGACGGCTGGTCGTCATGCGGCAAGAGCACACTGGCTAAACAGCTGGCACGTGAGCTGAACTACATCTATATTGACAGCGGCGCAATGTATCGCGCCATCACTCTTTATTTTTTGCGCAATCACGTCGACTGGACAAATGCGCGGGCAGTGCACAATGCGCTCCAGGAGATCAATCTCGAGTTTGTTTATAACAGCAAAACAAAACAGAGTGAGATGCACCTCAATAACGAGAACGTAGAATACGTGATCCGTGATCTTGTTGTGGCGGAAAAAGTTAGTGACGTAGCAGCGGTGCGGGAAGTGCGTGAATTTGCCGTAGCTATGCAACAGGCAATGGGAAGGCAGAAAGGCATCGTGATGGATGGTCGTGACATTGGAACAGTTGTATTTCCCAATGCGGAACTGAAAATATTCATGACAGCGGATAATGAGGTAAGGGTTGAAAGACGATTCCGCGAACTGTATGAAAAAAATCCTGCGATAACACTCGAAGAAGTCAAGGCCAATCTTGAAATGCGCGATTACATCGATTCCAATCGTGAAGTAAGTCCGCTCCGCGCCTCACAGGACGCGATCATTCTCGACAATACCAATTTAAGCATGAAGCAGCAGTTGGAACTCGCCATGAGCTGGGTGCGCGAAAAGCTCGAGAACGCCGTCGTATAAATTCTCAGTAAATTCTCTTTTCATTTCACTTGCACATATCCTTCCCGGATTGTACTTTGGCGGCTGCATTAAAAAACAATACCCTTTATGAAAACAACCTTGTTCTCGGCTGTTCTGGCCTTATTTTTAGTTTCCTGTCAGAAAGATTATGTGTCTCCTCAGATTGTAACCACAACGCCTGAACCGGCGCTGCAGGCTAAGATCTTCCCAACTGTAACCGAACCCAGGGAAGCGACCCTTGGTGAATCAAGTGCGGTTTTTATTGTAGGCGAACGCCTCACCATCTACGTTCCTTATGAGATCAGCAATGATGACGTGAGCATGGCCACCATCACAATCACCGATGAAAATGGCAACGCGATGGAATCATTTGAAATGATCAATTCAAGCAGAATGATGCCGAATGAACCTGGTGTGCCGTTGCAATTGCAGGGAACGGAATTCCTGTATGCAACCATCGAACTTGGAGAAGAACTGGGTGGTAAAACACTCGGCATTCAAACGCATATCACCGGAAATAAAACTACGTCCGATGATTACCTGCCAAACGCATTTTCAGTAAAGTTCTAATTAAAAAAGGCCGGATGGATCTCCGGCCTTTTTTGGTTTTGTGTTTTGAGTTTTGAGTTTTGGGTTTTGAGTTTTGGGTTTTCCATTTTTGAATTTTGCATTTTTCATTTTACATTTGAAAAATTCACCCCTCAAACACCGCCTCCTTATTATACCTATTCCTGTATTCAATCGGTGATAATCCCGTGATCTTTTTAAAGATCGTGCGGAAAGATTTTGTGTCAGAATAGCCTACATCATACATCACCTCATTCACATTCTTCCTGCTATTTTCCAATTGTTTTTTAGCAGCTTCGATCTTCACACGCTGAATATATTCAACCGGAGTATTGTTGGTTGCTTTCTTAAACCTTCTTTCAAAATGCCGGCGTCCGATGGCGTATCTCAATGCAAGTTCTTCTACCGAAATTCTTTCCGTTACATTCTTTTCAATAAATTCCTGCGCCTGTCTTATGGGTTCATCTTCATGCTGCTTCTGGCCGGTGAACATTATAAAAGGCGACTGACTTTTGCGGTCAATCTCCAGCGCATATACTTTAGACGCGAGGATAGCCATTTCACGGCCCGCATGCTTTTCTACCAGGTATAACAAAAGGTTCCAGTAAGATGTAGCGCCACCACTTGAATACAATCCCTGCTGTTCGGTCATTACTCTCCCATCTACCAGCGTTACTTCAGGAAACATTTCCCTGAATTCATTAGCGGTTTTCCAATGGCTTGAACATTCTTTGCCATTTAATAAACCAGTTGAAGCAAGTAAAAATGAACCGATACACATACTTGCAACCTCTGCGCCGCCTTCATATTGTTTGATGATCCAGGGCAGAAAATCTTCGTTCTGCTTCAATGATATTTTCAGATCGCCGCTCAATGCTGGAATGATAACCAGGTCAGTTTTATCTATTTCGTTTAAAAGTACATCGGCATGAACGCTGAACAAACCATTATTGAGGCGTACATCACGCGTAAGTCCAACAAGCTGCACCTGAAATGCCGGTTCTCTGCCGGAAGATTCTAAAAATTCATTTACACCAGTGAACATCGTTCGCGGATCAACGATACTGGCAAGCACGGCTTCAACAGGAACAAGAATCGATACGTGTTTCATAAAAAATTTTGTTTTTAATGGCAGGGCCTCCCGGGGTAAAAAGATGAGCCTGTGATATTTGAGACGTTAAAGGTAAAAAATCTAAAGTCGCAAACAACCCTAATCAAGTCGGATTTGCACCCTTCTTATAATTTTATGCCGGAGTAGTTTTGTAACAACAAGAAAATGAATAACTAATAATTAAATAATGAGAAAAGTAAAACTACAAATGCAGGTATCGGTGGATGGATTTGTTGCCTCTCCAAACGGAGATCTAAGCTGGGCCGTTTGGAATTGGGACGATGAACTGAAACAATTCGTAGGTGAACTGACCAATCCGGTTGATTGCATTCTGCTGGGGCGAAAGCTCGCCGAAGGTTTTATCCCTCACTGGACCAATGCGGCTAATGACACCAACAACCCAGAGGTTGAAGCTGCAATAAAATTCCGCGACACTCCCAAAGTTGTATTCTCCAGAACACTGGTCGATTCACCCTGGGAAAACACAAAAGTTTCAAATGACATTAAAAAAGAAGTAACACAATTGAAAAACCAGCCAGGAGGCGATATTATTATTTACGGTGGCGCGTCTACGGTAGCGGGGTTTATTAAAGAAGGACTGATAGATGAGCTGAACCTCTTTATAAACCCGGTAGCGATCGGAAAAGGCCTGAGCATTTTCAATGAAGTGGAAAAAAATCTCGATTTGAAACTTGTAGAATCAAGACAGTTCTCTTGCGGTATTGTTTTACTCCGATATAAATGAAAAGCAGAAAGCTGATAGTATCAATGAACGTAAGCCTTGACGGGTTCATGGCTGGCGTTAATGGCGGATTGGAATGGCATTTTAAATACTGGAATAATGAGATGGCACAGGCTGCAGCGGAAAAGTTGAGTGAGGCAGATACTATTCTTCTTGGCCGC
>DASWTK010000007.1:0-2586 GCA_036402175.1 Chitinophagaceae bacterium
TCGCTCCAGAGATCAGGTCATTGGAAAACATGTGCTGGAAATTTTTCCGCAGTATAAAACCGGAACAGTTTATCAGCATTGCGTGAAAGCGTTGGATGGCGAGATCACTCATGTGCCACCCGATGAAAAACTTGGACTTGCAGGATACCACGAATCTTATTTCATTCCATTGAAAAATGAAGTGAAGGAAACTACCGGCATCCTGTGGATCATACATGACCTTTCTGAAAGATTCATAGCGGAAAAAGCTTTTTCAAAACAGCAGGAGCTGCTTCGGCAGGCTGAAAAGATCGCGCATCTCGGTAGCTGGGAACTGGAAGTTGAAACAGACAGATTATACTGGTCGGACGGTATTTTCACAATTTACGGTTATGCGCCCCAGGTGTTTGAACCAACAATGGAATTTTACCTGGAAACCACCCACCCGGAGGATAGGGAAGAACTGATGTCTGCTGTTTCGCGCGCGAAGACCGGATACATACCCAAAGCATTGAATTGCCGCATTTACACGGTGGACGGACAAATGAGGCATATAAGCACAATGATCCGTCCTGTCATAGATGAAGATGGAAATGTAAGCAGGTTGATTGCTGCGATCCAGGATAATACCGATCAAAAAATTATGCAGGATGAGTTGATAAGAAAAACAAGTGCCATCAGGTTACAGTATCACATGGACAGGCAAAGTGAGAAGATCAGGAATTTCGCAAGCTGGCAATGGAATATCAGCACCGGCAAAATGATCTGGGGCGAACATTTTTTTCGCATACTGGGAATTGAGCCATTTTCATTTGACCCGACAATAGAAGCTTTTTCAGGGTTGATGGTTGAGGAAGATGGAGATAAATTCCGGGAGCTATGCAAACAAATCGCATCGGATCTTTCAGGAAAGCCTATTCAGTATGAATTCAGGCTCACAACAAATGGCAAAACAAAATATCTGCGTCTTTCGGGCAGAATAATTTCCGCCTCACATGCTATCGGAACAGTGATTGATATTACAGAAGACAACCTGCTACGCAAGCAACTGGCTGTACGGATTCAGGCCATTGAAAATCTGAACAGGTCCCTGGAAGATAAAAATCGTAAACTGGAAGAGATCAACGAAGAGCTTACATCCTTTGCTTTTGTTGCCAGCCATGACCTACGCGAACCTCTCAGAAAGATCCAGGTATTCAGCGATTGGTTGTGCAATAATGAATCCGAGCGTTTAACGGCGGATGGTTTAGACAGGTTCAAACGCATTCAGGCGGCGGTTCATCGTATGGACGTACTGATAGATGACATACTGCGTTACTCCCGTGTTAATACCCCGTTCAGCGGGTTTATGAAACTGGATATAGATGCGATTCTTAAAAATGTAAAAAGCGATCTCGCTGAAACGATTGAATCAACAAAGACCATTATAGAATCAGATCCATTGCCGGTTGTGACTGGAAATGAAACACAACTTTCGCAATTGTTCATGAATATTCTGAGCAATGCGATAAAATACCAGGCACCTGGTAATATTCCTCATATCCGCATCTCATCCGCGATCATACAGGGAACATCAATCGATCATCCTGCGGCATTTCATGCATTAAACTATGTAAAGATCTCATTTGCCGACAATGGCATCGGTTTCGACGAACAATATTCCAGGAAAATTTTCCAGATGTTCCAACGCCTTCACGGGATGAGCGAATACCCCGGAACCGGCATGGGTCTGGCCATCTGTAAAAAAATTGCTGAACATCACAGGGGCTTTATTGTAGCAAGCAGCAAACCCGGACAGGGTTCGGTTTTTGATTTTTATGTTCCTGATACCGCAAATGAATAGTTTTCGTGAGCAGTCATAGTTTCAGTATTTTGTGTAACGCTTAATTTATTTTAAGCAGTGACATAATGAATAAAAAACAAGCCGGTTCTGTAAATTCAGGTAAGAAAACCGAAGTCACATTTCCGGTTGTTGGGATAGGCGCATCAGCCGGCGGAATCGAAGCGATGACCGAGTTGCTGAAAAATCTTTCCCCGGTTACCGGAATGGCGTTCGTGTACATTCAGCACCTTGACCCTACGCATGAAAGCATGCTCACTTCCATTCTTGGCCGCGCTACAAAAATGAAGGTAGTGGAAGCGGGGCACCAGATGGAAATTGAACCCAACCACCTTTACATTATCCCTCCAAACCAGGAAATGAATATTGAAGACGGCAGGCTTTTGCTTAACCAGCGCAAAGAACGTCCTGCTATTCATATGCCCATTGATCAATTCCTTGTTTCCCTGGCACAAAAAAAACAGGATTCAGCAATTGGTGTTGTGTTATCCGGGAACGCAAATGATGGCACACTTGGACTAAAGGCTATTAAAACAGAAGGAGGATTCACTTTCGCGCAGGACGATTCTGCCCGGTTCAAAAGCATGCCTAAATCGGCCATTGCGGAAGGCGTGGTGGACATGGTGCTTTCACCAGCGGAGATTGCAGCTGAACTGGAACGACTTTGCAAGCAGCCTGTATTTGTAAAGGCTATACAGAACCACAATGAAGATGAAATCAGCAACAAAGACGAAGACCTGGTAGGCATCCTGCAACTGTTGCGGAAA
>DASWTK010000008.1:0-11782 GCA_036402175.1 Chitinophagaceae bacterium
ATTCACGTCCTGAGCCTTCATCGACACAAGTTCATTTGCACCGATCTTACTATAGCCAATGTCCTGTAAGGTTTTGATGTATTCAGGCGTTACTCCTACTGCTTTCATGGAAATCAGGCTTGAGGCGCCCAGGTCTTTATAACCGATCTGCCGGAAGGTTTGAATAAATTCAGGTGTAATACCTACACCCTTCATTGAAATGATATTCGTTGCGCTGAGGTTAGCCAGTCCCATATCCTTCATCTGACGGATGTATTCGGGAGTTACGCCCAACGATTTCATTGAAATAATATCATTATTGGAGATATTGGTCAACCCGGTTGCCTTGATCGAATTCAAATATTCATCATCAATTTTCAATGCTTTGAGTGAGATCACTTCATTTGGAGGAACCACCCCGTCACTGTTTTTATCATTATCCTTATCGGATGATCTTTTTGCGCTCTGTATTTTGGTCAGAAATGCTTTGTCGATCCCCTGCGCCTTGAACGACACCAGCTCACTCGCGGAAAGTTTTTTGTAACCCGCTTCCTGCAATTCAGATATATAATTACCCGTGATGTTGAGCGCTTTCATTGAGATCAGGTTGTGAATAGAGAGATCGTTGTAACCATATTTCCTCAATGTGCTCACGAATTCCTCGTCCACTTTAAGCGCGGCAACTGCAATGAGGTCGTGTTTTGAAAATTCTTTGTACCCGTTTTTCTTCAGCATCTGCGGAGTTTCCCGCTTTACGTTCACCAGGAAGAAGGTCATGATATCGGTTTCGGTAACATCACCAATACCCTGGGCGTTCATGTGATTCATGTAATCTTTGTCGGTTATAAATTTATACCGACCCATACCATCATTTCCTTCAAATTTGCCGGTGAATTCCATTGTTCCGGCCTCGCGTTTCAATGTGAATGTACCGGAGGTTCCGCGCGGCAGTTCACTGAATTCGCTGAGTTTAAAAGTGCTGCCGTTGAATGAATCGTCATTATCATCGGCCTGTTTGAAACGCATTGAAATATGATCATCCTTGATCACGCCCATCCAGATACCTTCTGTACCCAACCGGTTGTGGTCCTTTTTTGTGTCTTCTCTTTTACTTGCCGCGCGATCCTGCGCAACAACTGCTGGTTCGTTGAATAAAGTGGCGAACAATACCAGCAACGGCAGCAGGAAGAAATATTTCCAGGCCGTATGCACATTTGATTTTTTTGTGTTCATCATGGCTATTCGTTTTTTAAGTAACGATTGATTATAGTTTGTTGTAAGGCTAAGCGGGAAATGCGGGGCAGATACTTTTAAAAGACTCAGCTGATAGGATGATCTTTCAACTCCTTTGTGCTGCACCAGGTGATCGTCGGTAAGAAACTCCAGATTATTTTCAACTTCTTTGCGGTAGATCCATGCAAATGGATTGAACCATTGAAAAATGAGCATCAGTTCTGCAATCAGCAGGTCGAGGCTGTGCTTTTGCTGAATGTGCACTTTTTCGTGCAGCAGTATCTGGTTGTAAGTCTCCCATTCATATTTTTCGGGGTTGATGAAAATGTTGTTGGCGAAAGAACAGGGAGCTTTGTCACCACTCACTTCAACAATGCGGTAAGCGCCATCAACGATCACCGGTTTGGTATAAGCCCGGTACAACAGCACTGCTACCTGTGTCAGGAAATTAAATGCGAAAACTATTACCCCGAACCAATACAGGTAAACAAGCCAGGTCATTACTTTCTCAAATGAAATTGTACTTGTTGCTGGTGCTGTGGTTTGTACCGGCTGTGTGTTGTTTAATTGATCGGCTACAACCTCACCAGACCTGACCGGTTCATCAATTGTTGCAGTTACCATCGTCTCTGCTTTTCTGAACGACAACTGTTGCGGTACCCGCACAAACGGCAGGCTGAATGCAATCAGCAGGCAGGCCAGCAGCACATAACGGTTAAGCCGGTAAAAGGTCTCTTTCTGTAATAACAGTTTATAAAAAGCCAGGCAGCCGGCAAGTATCAGGCTTACATTGATGATATATGGTATCATTTCTTGTTTGCTTTTATCTGTTCAAGGATTTCATTCAGTTCTGATTCCGAGAGGTTCTGCTGCTTAGCAAAAAATGCAAGCATGCGAGGATATGAATTATCGAAATACTGGCTAACGATGTCCTTCATGGTGTGGTCCTGGTACGCTTCCTTTTTAATGATTGGGAAATACCGGTACACATTTCCAACACTTTCATGATCCAGGAAACCCTTTTCTTCCAGGATCTTTACCATGGTGGCTACACTGTTGTAATGAGGCTTGGGGTCGGGAAGATGCGGGATGATCTCCTTAATAAATGCCTTCTCCAGTTGCCAGAATACCTGCATGATCTGTTCTTCCCTTTTTGCCAGTTTTACCATTCTGATTTATTTGAAAACAATATTACTACTAATTTATTAGGAGACAAACTAATTTATTAGTATTTTGTAAAATTATTGTCATGCTGGTGGTAATTCATCAGTTCCTTTCTCTTGTCAAATGATTAGTTTTGGCTGGCAGAACCAATCTTTGTGAACATGATCCTACTGGTAGATGACAAGCAGGAAAATTTATACTCCCTTAAAATGCTTCTCCAGGTCAATGGATATGAAGCGGATACTGCCAACTCCGGTGAGGAAGCCTTAAAAAAAATACTCAAGAACGAATACGCCATGCTCATCCTCGACGTGCAGATGCCGGAGATGGATGGGTATGAAGTTGCCGAAACCATCACCAGCTACAGCAAGACCAGGAATATCCCTATCATTTTTCTATCGGCCGTGAACATCGACAAGCGGTTCATTACTAAAGGATACGAGTCTGGCGGTGTAGACTACGTTGTAAAACCATTTGATCCCGATCTGCTGCTGTTGAAAGTGAAGACTTTTTTCAGGATCTATGAACAGAATAACGAACTTAAAAAGATACAGTCTGCGCTGAAAGAAGAAATTGAGACCCGGAAAGAGGCGCAGAAGGCATTGGAAGAGGTGAACCTGTTGCTGGAAGAAAAAGTAAAAGAGCGAACAAAAGAATTACTGAAAAGTAACCGCGACCTTGAAATAAGCAATGCCGAACTGGCCCAGTACGCATCACTTGCATCGCACGATCTGCAGGAACCTGTGCGGAAGATCATCATGTTCAGCCACCTGCTGGAAGAAAGATTCCTGTCGGGCATGCCCGAAGCAGTACAGTATCTGAACAAGATCAAAGCCTCATCATCCCGGATGCGTACGCTGATCAACGACCTGCTTACTTATTCGAAGCTTACAGGTAATACGGCTTTTGCGCCCACTGATCTGAACAATGTTTTACAGGATGCCGTTGCAGACCTTGAAATAAGCATCCATGAAAAAAATGCGAAGATCAATATTGGTCAACTCCCACAGGTTGAAGCGATCCCGGGTCAGATGCGCCAGATGTTTCAGAACCTGATCAGCAATGCGCTGAAGTTCTCGGGCCGGCATGAAGTACCAAATATCACGGTCTGGGGCGAACTGGTGGGAAATAAATCAATTGATGCAAGACCGGAGAAGGACGGTGACTACCTGCGCATTTTCATCAGCGACAATGGCATTGGCTTCGATGAAGTGTACATGGATAAAATTTTCACGATCTTCCAGCGATTGCATAGCAATACTCAATATGCCGGAACGGGCATCGGACTCGCCATCGTAAAGAAGATCATTGAAAAACATAATGGACTTATCAGCGCCCGGAGCAAGGAAGGTGAAGGCGCCACCTTCATAGTTGTACTGCCGGTAAAACAATCTGTACCAGAACTATCCCACTAAACCAAGTTTCATGAATTCATTTAAAAGGAATCTGATCATCGGTTATGCCTTCTCGTTCCTTTTGCTGCTGGTAAGCTCCATTGCATCCTATATAAGTATCAATAATCTTTTGTACAGCGCCGAGCAGGTTACACACACCAACCAGGTGATCAGCAATGTTGAACGGGTGATGTCGGAACTCAAAGACGCCGAAACAGGTCAACGCGGCTATTTACTTACAGATGACACCCGTTTCCTGGATCCTTTCCACGGAGCACTGGACAGGATCAGGTTGATCATTAACCAGACCAGGCCATTGATGAGAAATAATGAAAGCCAGCTTGCCGATCTGGATCTTTTATACGTCACTGCTGAAAAGCGAGTAGTATATCTTGATTCTTTGATAGGAAATAAAAGAAAAGGTCAGCTTATTACCGACACCGTATTATTGGTTGGCAAGCAACTAATGGACAATGCCCGTAACCTGGTTCAGTCGATGACCGATAGAGAAAGGGCAATTTTGAGCGAACGCACATCCAGGCTGAACCGATTTACGACAATCACGCCGCTTCTCATCATCATTGCATGTGCGATGGGCTTAGTAGTCACATTTTTTTCTTTCATAAGGGTGTTGAACGATTTCAACAGGCGCGCTGCCCTGCAGCTTGCGCTTCAGCAAAAGGACGAGGAAATTTCAAAAAGGCTTTCGATTGTACGTGGCATCACCGAAAAAATATCATCAGGTGATTATAAAGTCCGTGTAGACGATGAAGGGAAGGACACACTGGGAGTTATCGCGAACTCCGTTAATAAGATGGCCGAATCGCTCGATCATTCGTTTCAAAGCCTTACCAGAAGAGAATGGCTTCAGAAAGGACTGGCGGGATTGAATAATAAAGTGATCGGCAAAAATAATATTGAAGACCTCACCGATGAGATACTTGAATTTGTGACTTCATACATGCAGGCGCCGGTTGGAGCTTTTTATATTTCAAAAGATAACAATACCCTTTTATTGACGGCCAGTATTGCCCTGAACAAAAACGTGAACAGGCAGCTCAGTTTTGGTGAAGGCATTGCTGGTCAGGCAGCCACTTCCGGCAGGGCCGTTAAGCTTGAGAATTTTTCCGAAACTGACATGGTCATCAATTTTACCGCGGGAGGCATTAAGCCTTCGTCTGTAATTGCAGTGCCCATATTTTTTGAGGGTATGCTGAAAGGTGTGCTGGAAATCGCATCGCTCCGTGATTTTTCAGGTGAGGACGAAGACTTCCTGAATATGACCGCCTATACAATAGGTATGGCCATTAACAGCGTGCAGGACCAGCAGCGCTTGCAGGAGTTGCTGACCGAAACACAATCACAATCGGAAGAGTTGCAAGCGCAGCAGGTTGAGCTGGAAACAGTGAATTCGGAACTCGAAACTCAGGCAGAAAAGCTGCAGGCCTCCGAAGAAGAGCTGAAAGTACAGCAGGAAGAATTGCAGCAGGTCAACCAGGAACTGGAAGAACGAAGCAGATTGCTGGAAGAAAAGAACGAATTGATCCTTGAACGGAACCTTCAGATCCAGGCAAAGGCCGAAGAGCTGGAGCTGACTACAAAATACAAGTCGGAGTTCCTTGCGAACATGTCGCACGAACTGCGCACCCCGCTTAATTCAATCCTGCTGCTTTCAAGATTATTATCAGAGGACAAAAACGGAAATCTTACCGCTGACCAGGTTGAATACGCAAGGGTAATTCAGAATTCAGGCAATGGCTTGCTTACATTGATTGATGAGATCCTTGATCTCTCCCGCATCGAAGCAGGTAAAATGTCGCTTGAATATACCGATGTGAAAATTGAGGAGATTTCAAGCGCCCTGCAGGCCATGTTCTTCCCGCTGGCAAAAGAAAAAGGTATCGGGTTCTCCGTTGTAATTTCAGCTGATGCTCCCCGTTACCTTTCAACCGACAGGCTGAGGCTTGAGCAAATCCTCCGGAACCTGATTTCCAACTCGCTTAAATTCACCCGGCAGGGTTCGGTGAAGGTGACCATTTCAAAAAAGGGAACCGGCGTGGCATTCTCTGTGAAAGATACCGGTATCGGAATACCGAAAGAAAAACAGGATTCCATTTTCGAAGCCTTCCAGCAGGCCGATGGGTCAACAAGAAGAAATTATGGCGGTACTGGACTGGGATTATCCATCAGTCGTGAACTGGCCAGGCTGTTGGGTGGAGAAATAACGCTTCAAAGCGAACTTGGAAAGGGAAGTGAGTTTACACTGATCGTGCCCGCCCGTGAAGGCATTCAGATAATCGACAGGCAACCCAGGAAACCGCTTGAAGAGGAAATGCCTGTTCAAAAGGAAAGATCATATTCATCCGACAAGAAGTATTTGTCAGAAGAAATACCTCTTCCCGTACCGGACGACAGAGAATCCATGACGGGTAACGACAAGTCCATTCTGATCATTGAAGACGATACAGCTTTCGCGCGCACGTTGCTTGACTACACCAGACAGCAGGGTTTCAAAGGCATTGTTGCGGTAAGGGGTGATGAAGGCATAGCGCTGGCGAAGCAATTCATGCCACTGGGGATATTGCTCGACATTCAGTTGCCGGTAAAAAGCGGATGGGAAGTGATGGATGAACTAAAGTCTGATCCGTTGTTAAGGCCAATTCCGGTCCATATCATGTCATCGCACGAAGTAAAGACAAGAAGCCTTTCAAAGGGAGCTGTTGATTTTATTGATAAGCCTGTGGCGTTTGAAAAGCTGGGTGAAATTTTCAATAAGATACAGCACGCGCTCAATAATGATTCGAAGATGGTGCTGATTGTGGAAGAGAATCCCAAACACGCGCAGGCGCTGGCCTACTACCTGGAAAGTTATAATATACAAACCAGCATTACCAACTCCATTGACGACGGAATTAATTTCCTCTCAGAAAAATCGGCCCAGTGCGTGATCCTGGATATGGGAATACCGGAGCAGCGTTCGTACGAATTACTAGAAGAAGTTAAGAAGCGGCCCGGACTCGAATCCGTTCCCATCATTGTATTCACAGGCAAAAGCCTTTCACAGGCAGAAGAAGCGCGCATCAGGCAATACGCGGACTCCATTGTCATCAAAACAGCGCATTCATATCAAAGGATCCTGGATGAAGTATCCCTGTTCCTTCACCTGGTTGAGGAAAATAAAAAAGATGGCAGCGCGGTTCAACACAGAAAGTCGGGCCACCTCAGGGAAGTGCTGACAGATAAAACGATACTCATTGTTGATGATGATGTTCGGAATATTTTTTCTTTGACCAAGTCGCTGGAGTCGCACGGAATGCAGGTTGTTTCTGCTATAGATGGGAAGGAAGCATTGAAGCGGTTGCAGCAGGATCATAAAATTGATCTTGTGCTGATGGACATGATGATGCCTGAAATGGACGGATACGAAGCTATTCAATGGATCAGGCAGCAACAGGAATATAAAAAGCTGCCGGTAATAGCAGTAACCGCAAAGGCAATGGCGGGCGACAGGGAAAAGTGTATCAGGGCGGGTGCTTCAGATTATATAACCAAGCCGGTTGACGCAGACCAGTTAATTTCTTTGCTGCGGGTTTGGTTGTACCGGTAAAAAATAGAAATGCTCAATCAACCTGCGATAGTAAGAGACGATGACCTGGAGATTTTATTGAACGAACTTTATATCAGGCATGGATATGATTTTTCTAATTATGCGAAGTCGTCACTGAAAAGAAGAGTGAACCGCCTGATGGCAATTGACCGTCATCCAAGCTTCGCTGAACTGATCTATCATTTCAGAAACGACGACGATTATTTCAAGCGTGTGGTTGAAGGATTTACAGTGAATGTTACGGATATGTTCCGTGACCCGCATACGTTCAATATAATCAGGAACGATATCATGCCTGTGCTGGCAACGCATCCCGTCATCAGAATCTGGCATGCTGGATGCGCCACAGGCGAGGAAGTGTACACAATGGCGATTTTACTTGAAGAGGCCAGGCTGCTTGAGCGATCGCTTTTATATGCAACAGACCTCAATCCATCGGCAATTGAAACAGTCAGGAAGGGAATTTATCCGTTGAGCCAGATGAAGCAGTATTCTGAAAATTATATTTTAGCCGGAGGCAGGAAAGATTTTTCGTCATATTACAAGGCCATGTACGGATGGGCAAAATTCGACGACAGGCTTAAATCCAGGATGATCCTTGCCACGCATAACCTGGTATCAGACCGGTCGTTCAACGAGTTTCAACTGATACTCTGCAGGAACGTTCTTATTTATTTCAATAAGGTATTGCAGGACCGCGTGCTGCAGTTGTTCGACGACAGCCTTGAAAAGTTGGGTTACCTTGTGCTGGGTTCCAAAGAAAGCATCAGGTACTCTGCCATCGCAACCAAATACAAACAACTGAACAAAGAAAAGATATGGCGCAAGGAGCAGTAACATCCAGGCTGGTGGTAATCGGAGGATCAGCAGGCAGCCTTGAGATCTTATTGAATATTATTTCGGAAATGAGCCCGGGTACAGGAACAGCTTATGTGGTAATTATTCATCGCAGAAATGACAGCGATTCGCTGCTCACAAAACTTATGCGCACGCGAACAACGCTTGCGGTGCGGGAGGTTGAAGACAAAGAGCCATTAATGCCCGGAACGGTTTACATTGCGCCACCCGATTACCACCTGCTGTTGGAAAATGAACGTGCGTTTTCGCTTGATACTTCCGAGAAAGTTCATTACAGCCGTCCAAGTATTGACGTAACTTTTGAATCTGTAGCAAATGTATTCGGCCCTAAAGCGATCGCGGTGCTATTGTCGGGCGCGAATGCCGATGGCGCGCTTGGAATGGAATTGATCAAAAGGGCTGGCGGAACAACCATCGCGCAGGATCCTTCAACAGCCGAAGTGAGTTTCATGCCGCAACAGGCAATCAACAGAAATGCGGCTGACCATGTGGTTGAAGGTGGGAAAATAGGTCATGCTATTACTGAATTGCTTTCACACTGATGTGTGTTAAGTTTACAGTCAACATAAACACCCAACAACTACTGCTATGCAATCTCAATGGCCGTTATGGCAACGGATGCTGTTTCGTTTCTTCTTTATTTACCTCACGCTGAGCATTACTCCCTGGACCTGGGTTGACCGGGTACCGGGCGCAGGCATCATTACAGAATTTTATCATTCGGGAATGGACTGGCTGGTGAGAAAAGCAAATGCCTGGTTTTTTCATGTCAAGGACGAACTGGTGCCTGTTGGCGGAAGCGGCGATACATCCTGGGGATGGGCGCAACTCTGGCTGATATTAAGCCTGGCATTTATAGGAATGCTGGTCTGGTCTGTTCTTGACAGGAGAAGAAAGGAATACAGGAAACTTAATTACTGGCTTTGCCTGTTTACGAGATACTATCTGGCGCTTGTTCTTTTTTCATACGGTATCATCAAGCTGTTTGGCCTTCAGATGGGATTTCCCACACCAAGTCAGCTGGCCACACCCCTTGGCGACTTTTTACCAATGCGGTTTTCATGGCTGTTCATTGGTTATTCCAACCCATACCAGTTTTTCTCAGGACTGATGGAAGTGGTAGCAGGGTTGCTATTGTTGTACAGAAGAACGGTTACGCTGGGTGTAATGGTGGCTACGGGTGTTTTCATTAACGTGGCTGTGCTGAATCTCAGCTACGACATACCTGTAAAGATCTATTCGCTGCAGATGGTTTTAGCTTGTTTCTTCCTGCTTGCAAATGAAATGGAACGCATCCTTTGTTTCTTTTTCTACAACAAGCCGGCTAGTTCCTGCACCATTTATGATTACACTTATCCCAAAAAGTGGATGCGCGTGACTCGTGTTATTTTAAAGATCGCATTCATTATAATAGCGGTTGGAATGGTGATATATGAAAGCATTACCTGGAAAAAAGAAATGGAAAATCAATATACCGGCATGGCTTTTAAAGCCGGAATGTATGATGTAACCACCTATGTAGTGAATGGCGATACCATACCGGCATTAATGTCAGACACTCTACGCTGGCAGAATATGATCTTCGATAACGCCCGTTCGGGAAGCATTGCTACAAGGGAAAACGCTTTCAGGAAATTATATGGCCGTAGTTATTTTTCATACAAGGCCGATACTGTTAAAAGAACCTTTGATATTCTTACCCGAAGAACGGATAGCATACCGTTTGCGGCTTTGCAATACAGGTTTACCGATGATCAAACGATCCTGTTCTGGGGAAAGCGGCAGAATGATTCATTTACTTTTGTGCTCAAGCGCAACCCCCATAACTTTCAACTGGCAGAAAAACAGTTTCACTGGCTGAGTGAAGCGAACAGGTAATCAATATAAAACTCCAGGAACAACATGCCTGCAGCAACTGACAGCATTCCGGCTACAGCAGTCAAAAAAGCTGAACTGATAGATGACAAAACTACCAGGCGATTTTATGAGCAGTTCAAAAAAAAGCGGAAAGCGTTTTACGATCTCACTTCAGGCATAAACGACCATCCTGATCGAACGAATAAAGAAGGAACCGATGAGATTATCAGTGAAACGAATCAAGCGAAGCAATTATTTGTTTCACTGGTGTTGCACCGTCTGATGTTTTGTTACTTCCTTCAGAAAAATGGTCTGCTCGATGGAAATGTTCATTACCTCCGCGATAAGTTACAGTCGCATCCCTCGTTTTACAGCAGCTTCCTTGTGAAACTTTTTAATGTCGGGCTCAGTACACCTGAAAGAACTGACCAGCTGAAAAATTTACTGGGAGATGTTCCGTATCTCAGTGCCGGATTGTTTAAAGAACATGAAATTGAAAAGAAATTCGTCATCGAAATTGACGACAGGGCTTTTGAACTCATCTTTAGTTTTTTCGATGAATGGGAATGGACATCAGGTGACAAAATTAACGGGGGTGAAAAAATTCTCAATCCCGATATAGTCGGCCACATTTTCGAGAAATACATCAACGACAGGGCCCAAATGGGCGCCTACTATACCAACGGCGATATTACAGATTACATAAGCAGCAGTTGCATACTGCCCTGGTTGTTTGAAGAAACAGAAAGAAATTACCGAGGATCGTTTAACGCGGGTAGCATTATCGGCGCTTACCTGCAATCAGGTATGGATGCTTATGTATTTGCCGCAGCTAAACACGGGATGGATGAACCATTGCCTTCAGAAATTGAAGCGGGAATAAGAGACGCAACAAACCGGAACAAATGGAATAAACAGGCGCCTTCAATTTTCGCCTTGCCTGGCGAGACCTGGCGCGAAATAATTGAAAGAAGAGAACATTTCGAAAATGTAACGAGGCATACAAGTAATGATGCCGTGCAAATGAACGACTTCATCACATTCAACCTGAACATCAAAAAATTCGCGAAGCATGTCATTGAGCAGACCGATGACGCGTTATTCCTGGAAACCTTTTACAAATCGCTGAGCACAATTAACGTCCTTGATCCCACCTGTGGTTCGGGAGCATTTCTTTTGGCGGCAATTAATATACTGCAACCTTTGCATGAGAGCTGCATCAGGCGCATGGAGAAATTTATACAGGATGCACCTGGCGATACTTATCAATATTTTCACAAAGTATTGGACGAAGTGAGGTCGTCGCAAAACACGGGCCTGCGGTTCAGCATTATAAAAAGCATTATTAATAACAACCTTTTTGGTGTTGACATTATGCAGGAAGCTGTTGAAACAGCGAAAATGCGTCTTCTTATCAGGTTGTTGCCAGAAGTTGAAGCATTGAATAATTCTGCTGACTTACTGGAAACGCTTCCGCAAATCAATTTCAATTTGCGCACAGGAAATGCTCTAATTGGATTTGTATCAACGGACGAACCGGAAAAAAATAATGGAATAAATTCCATCGATCCGAACAGGAACGATGGCAAAGATCATTTGAATGCACAGCTGAATAAACAACTCTTTGAGCAATCCGGTAGTAACGATTATGAAGAATGGCTTAGTACACACCAGCCGTTCAACTGGCTTG
>DASWTK010000009.1:0-17284 GCA_036402175.1 Chitinophagaceae bacterium
ACAGCTACCGCCTGACCTGCCGTGAAACCAGCATTGTTCTCAAAGGTCAGATTGAAGGCTTTGAAATCATCAGACCTGATAATAAAACTCCAGGAAGTCCTGGTATTTATGGTTTCTCCTGTCGGGGCAATTTTGCCAGAATGATCGCTATAGGTAAGTATTGTATTGAACTTGCTCTCCCCTTCCAGGGTGACAAAATTTTTTGTGGAATCAAGGTGAAGCTTCTCTTTGTAAACGCCTTCTTTAATGAAAATAACGATCGGTTCTTTGTTATTCTTCGGAACAGCATCCAGTGCCGCCTGTACGGTTGTAAACTGCCCGTTTCCATCTTTCGACACCATCCATTTCTTCTGGCCGATTAAATACAATCCTGAAAAAATGAAAGCAATTACCAGGAAGAATTGTCGCATGAAGTTGATTAAAAATTCACCACTCAATTAATTACTTTTTGACGATCCGCTCAGCCAGTTCCAGCTTCAACGCCCTTATCTCCTTCAATACCAGTTCGGCCATTTTACGGGCGCCAAGTTCATTAAAATGCGTATTATCATTTTTACCTTCCGGATAATTAGGGTGCTCTCCTGGTTGCAGCTGAAGGAACAACAACTTTGATTGTTCGGGACCAAACTGCTGAAGCAAGTCCTGGCTTTTCCTGTCAAGGTCGATCATCGGCACATTTAACTCTTTTGCAAGTGATCGCACGAGTCCGGAATATACACCATGGGTTTCCATTATCCTGCCGGAAGAATCAAACCTCCGCCTGGTTACCGGTGTTATCAATACAGGGTTTCCTTTCAAGCTTTTCGTTTCCTGAACAAATTTTGTGAGATTGGATTTATACTCATCGGGCGTAGTATACCGGTCTGCTTTTTCTTTCGATTCATCATTATGGCCGAATTGAATGAAAACGTAATCACCTTCCTGCACCCTGTTTATCACTTCCTGCCATCTTTTTTCAGAAATAAATGTTCGGGTGCTACGGCCATTTCTGGCGTGGTTCTCTACTACCACACTTGAATCAAAGAAATGAACAAATGGCATTCCCCAACCTGTTTCGGGATAGGCTTTTACTTCCTTCACCGACATAGTTGAATCGCCAATAAGCCACACCCTGATCTTTTTCTTTTCCGGCATGGCAAAAAATATAAGCGCAAACAGCGACAGGCAAAATTTCATCACTGGTTTTTTATTAAACTGTTTAGATACACTTCAATGTTCGTATACTGTTTACTTAATTTATATCCAGTAGAATCAGACGCATCTGCCGCATTCAATCCGTTCTTCTTTTCCCATTCGTCCGGGATTCCATCCAGGTCTGTATCTGCCGGCGCAGGCAACTCACGCAAAACCGGCCACGCACTTATTGTTAGCTCATATGCAGTACCGTGAGGATAACCGCCCTGAACATCGATCAGTCTTCCCGTTCTGTTCCTGACGTCTTCGATGATCCGTTGATCCAGGGTATCACGTTTTAAACTGGCGCCTGCATTTTTCAGCACAGATACATATGCTTCTGTTGCTGGTTGCGTAGTTATGGTCATCGCTTCAAATGGTGTTGCCATTTTAGCTGACTTAACTTCATCTTCCGTTCCATCGGTAAGCGTTACGCCCAACCAATTATCGCGACTAACATCAGGGAATCCTTCTACATAATTCCCATTCACATAAAATTTTCCGAAAGGAATATCAGGCGCTCGTTTAAATGGATTGAAGACAAGGTTCTGAACCTTTTTAACTGTAGACGGGCCTGACTTATAATAGTTGTTCACGATGTTATATGTCCCGCCTTCACCCGCATAAGTATTATTACCACCCCAATTATAAATTACATTATTTCTGTAATCGCAATTTTCGAATGGCGCATTTCGTATGCCATCAAATCGGGGTGTACGGCTATTGCAATGCGCAAACAGGTTATGATGAAATGAAGCATGTTTTCCACCCCAGATTCCTCCATAACCGTGACGTTCAAAATCTTTATCACCCGTTTCAAAGTGATAAGAATAATTGAGCGGCTCGGAAATGATATTCCATTGCAGTGTAAGACTGTCGCCTGCATATATGCTGCACACTTCATCTGTACTCCAGCTAAGACTGCAATGATCGATGATGATGCGGTTTCTTTTATAACCAGATAGCGCGTCATCGCTTCCGGAACCAGGCACCATGCCTTTGTTCTGGTATCTGTCGCCCATACGTATGCGCAGATACCTTACAATAATATTATCTCCCCCAAGCGACACGGGATGATCGGCGATGCAGATCCCATCTCCAGGAGCCGATTGGCCTGCAATTGTAACATTGCCTTGTATCACAAGTCTTGATTTCAGGTGAATGGTACCCGACACCCGGAAAACAATGATCCTTGGACCTCTTGATTCCGCAGCCGCGCGAAAGCTTCCGGGGCCATCATCATTCAGATTCGTTACCATCATTACCCTGCCACCTCTACCTCCTGATGTAAACCGGCCAAATCCTTCAGCTCCCGGGAAAGCAAGAGGTACCGACTCAACGGATGAAACGCCCACCTGCGCCTGCTGAGCGCAAGAGTGCAGAAAAAAGAGCGACCAGAAAAAAACGAACAGCTGTTTCATCAACGCTCTGTGTTAATACGAACAAGGCTGCGTTGCTGCAGCCTTGTCCGGGGTTCAGGAATAATTTTCATATCAGTATCCGTAATCCTGCGTCAGTCTTGGATTCGCATCAATAGAAGCCTGCGGTATTGGAAGCAATTCACTCTTGCCAGCTTTAAATCCTATGGCGTAATATGTAAGAATAGTGGACGTAATTCCGCTACCTAACCATGCAACGCTGGTATGGCCTGAAGGAGCAGGCGATAAAGTTGGCTGATAAAACGAGCCCGCCCACTGCAACGTCGTCTGTGCTGTTCTGAAATACATGGTTGCAGGATAACCATTCCATGGCGCGCCACTTCTTGCTGCCATTGCAGCCAGTGTGGTTTTTGTTTCAGCGATCTTTTGTCCCAGAAGGTTCCAGCGAATAAGGTCGTACTTGCGAATTCCTTCCGATGCGAATTCCAATGCTCTTTCTTTTACGATCGCATTAAAGAATCCCTGGTAATCCGATGGTGTGGTGCCAATCAGGGCTGCATTGCCGCCATATGCGCGCAGGCGTACCTGTTCAAACGCGGCCTTTGCTGCCGCGCTGGGGCCATTGTTCAATTCATTTTCCGCTTCTGCAAACATCAGCAGCACATCCGAAAAACGTATGACAGGCCAGTTCAAACCAAAATACTGCGCATTGGAAGTGAGTGCAACCGGATTGGTGATCCAGTCTCTTCTGAACTTTCCATCTACCAGCGTTTGCAGCGTACGTCCGGCAATTGTTCCATTCTGATTGATATTATAAGGCGCAACAGTTACGTCTCTCCTGGTATCCGTTGAATCGAACATATAAAAGAAATTGGGGAGAATAGTAAGCGCGCTATTGCCGAGATTATTCCAGCGCGGACCATTATAATATCCCAGCTTGCTGTCGCCCAGCGCGCTGGTTCCTCCGCCCATGGCTACTTCCCACACTACTTCTCCATTGGGTTCGATCCTGTGCGCACAAATGTAATCTTTGAAAACAGCCATATAGCTTGGGTTAAGCTTGTGCTGATCGGGACGTTTGATGATCGCATCACACTCGTCGCGCGCGATCTGATAGTATGTAGCATGACTTGAACCGCGTAACATCTGCTTGCTTTTCCTTAGTGAATATCCACCGCGGTACAATGCGATTCGTGCCCTTAACGCCCTCGCAGCGCCTTGTGTGATGCGCTCATCGGCTGTAACTTCGGTTCTCCATGGAAGCAGCGGAATTGCCGTTGCGAGGTCCGCTATCAAAACATTATAAATGCTGTCACGGTCAGTTTTTGCTTTAAAAAGATCAGTCTCCAGCGAAGATGGCTGAAATTGCGAAGGAATATCGCCCCAGTTACGGATCAGCTCAAGGTAATATTGCGCACGCAATGTGAGCGCTTCACCATGTAATCTTTTTAATTCCTTTTTTTCTGCATCGGTGCCATTTGTGTATTCCTCCATCTTCGGAATATTGTAAATGCAGATGTTCGCCCTTTCGATACCTACATACAATTGATTGAATGGACCGGCAAGCTGTGTATTGCTCGGATTGACGGTATAGTGCGCTATATCGCGGCGTTCGTTGTCGGGATATGGTGTTCCGCCCTGACCCATCATGTTATCCTCGTCATAAGGATAATACATGCTGATACGAATGCCATAAGTTGCATCTCCGGTCAGCGGCGCGTAAGCGCCAAGAACTGCCTGCCGCGCATTTACCACATTGTCGAAAATATAATCCGGACCGAAAGATGAGATCGGCTCAACTTCGAGGTATTTTTTACAGGAACCCAGTCCCAGGGCGAGCAATGCTATGAAAGCAATCCTGTAATATAAATTAGTTGTCTTCATTTTTATAATGAGTTTGAATTTTATAATGACAGGTTTACGCCTAATAAGAATGTTCTTGCGCGCGGGTAAGCTGAGTAATCAACACCAGGTGTTACCGGTCGTGACCTTCTTGCGCTTACTTCAGGATCATAACCTGTATAGTTTGTTATAACCGCCAGGTTATTCACGGTAAAGTAGAATCTCGCTCTTTCAAGCTTCACCTTCTTTATCAGCGTAGCAGGCAGGCTATATCCCAAAGTAATATTGTTTATGCGCAGGAATGAAGCATCCTCAACCGCCCATGAATGCAGTGTGAACGATGTGCTGGCTGTGCTTGGGAACCATAAACCAGGATTGTGAGCATTTGCCGCTGCAAGTGTTTCTTTGGATTCACCAACCACATATTGCGTTCCACTGATGGTAACCACCCGTTGCAGAATATTTCCATTCGCATCGGTCACCCTCCATCTGTCGTTCATAATATCAAGCAAATTCGCGTTACCTGTATAACCACTTGTGAATTCAAGTTTGTTTGCATTGTAAATATCGCCGCCGATGGAGTAATTCACGAATATGCTTAGGTCAAAATTCTTATAAGTGAACTGCTGGTTCAAACCGCCGAAGAACTTCGGTTGCGCGGTACCGATAATAGATTTATCGTTATCGTCGATCTTTCCATCGGGACCCGTTGGCTTACCGGTGCTGTCGGGAGCTCCGGCAATATCCTTGAACCTTAATGCTCCCGGCTGTGGCAAGGTAGAAGTTATGGTGAAGTTGCTTGCCAGCCCTGGCTTGAGCGTATATCGTTTTGTAGTGGCGTCGTAATCAAAATCATCCAGCGTATAGTAACCATCTGTTGTAAAGCCCCACATTGTACCAACCGGATCTCCTACTCTTACAATATAATCCGCTGGTGTGTTTGAAAAGCCCCATCCGGAATTTTCGAGGTAAGATTTCTGAAATTGTCCCAGACTTAAGATCTTATTCTTGTTATACGACAAGTTGAAATTTGCGTTCCAGCTGAAATCCTTTCTTTGAACCGGTGTGGCGTTTATTTGAATTTCAACACCTGTATTCTGCGTTGAGCCTACATTCTGTATTTGCCTGCTGTAGCCCGAAGATGTTGGAACGGGCACACCAACCAGCAGGTCCTTTGTAGTGTTCTTGTAAACATCCAGCGTAAACTGCAACCTGTTGTTCAGGAAGCTTGCATCCAATCCAATGTTACGTGAAATGATGCGCTCCCAAAGCAAACCCGGGTTTGCAAGATCGGGAGGTAAAAATCCCGTTACTAACTGATCATTGAGCCAGTATTGCGTGCCGCTGGTGAATTGCTGCAGGTAGAGGAAATCTGGTATGCGGTTGTTGCCAGCCTCACCATAACTTACTCTTATTTTCACATCATTCGCGATTTTATCCCACTTGTAAAAGTTTTCCTTTGAAAGCCTCCATGCGATTGAACCGGAAGGGAAGAAACTCCATTTATTATCGGGTGCAAATTTGGACGAGCCGTCGGCGCGTACACTAACGTTAAAAAGGAAACGATCATCATATCCATAAGTAACACGACTGAAAAAAGATACCAGCCTGTTTTGATTTTCATATGAAGGAGGCCGGCTGTTGTCGATGTAATTGGTGCCGAGGTTCATATTACCCAGCGCTTTCCTCGAGGAAATGCCTACAGGAAAGTATCTTGATAACTGATTCTCGCCGGTAACTTTTGTCTGGAATATTTCATGTCCTGCCATCACTGTCAGGTCGTTCTTGTCTTTGAATTTACCTGTGCCGTTAGCATTTGAATAAGTCAATACGTTCGAATTGTTCAAAGTGACCCTTGACGCGGTACCAATGAAAGCAAGCGGCTGATTTGAATTCTGGCGTGAGATACTGGTAATGGTATCGTCGAAAGCTGTTTGCCTGCTCTGTGTATAATCCAATCCGCCCGAAGTACGGAAAGTGAGGAAACTGGTCAATTTAAGGTCTACGTAACCACCAATATTTGCGATGTTGGTTGTATTTTTTCTGAATTCCGCGTCGTTCAATAATAAAGGATTGACAAGTGACAATCCATTTGCGTTGGTATTGGCTGCGTAGTCCGGATCATAATCATTCACATCCTGACCTTCTATCAGCAGCGGCCTGTATTTCACACTTTGTCTTAACCTGTTTGTACCTGCTGATCCCGAATTGGAGGTCCCTGCACCATTTACTATTGTATTATTATAACGGGTGCTGAAACCTATATTCAGTTTGGGGCTGAAGGTGTGATCGAATTTAAAGGTTACGAGTTTCCTGTCGAAATCGGAATTGCGCATAATGCCTTCTTCTGTATTGGAGGTAAGGCTCAGGTTGTATTTGGTTCCCTGTTTGCCACCATTGAGGCTCACGTTATGTGTTTGCATCATTGCGCTTCTTCCGAACATTTCTTCCTGCCAGTCGATGAACGGAGCATTCTTATATACGCCCAGCGTATCAAACCTTCTTCCATAATCCCAGATAGCCGAAGTATCACCGGTGAACATGGCACGCTCCCATTGATATACTGTAAAATCATATGGCTTCATCACATCGAGCTTATTCGCCAGTTTGTTTACGCCTACAAATCCGTTATAGCTGACCACCGTCCTGTTATTCCGTCCGCTCTTGGTTGTGATGATCACAACGCCATTTGCGCCGCGGGCGCCATAAATCGCAGTTGCGGATGCGTCTTTTAGTACGTCAATCGATTCGATGTCCTGTGGCGATAAAGTTGAAAGTCCATTTTCAACCTGTATGCCATCGATGATATATAAGGGGGAGTTATCCTGTGTTATTGATCCGCCGCCGCGAACGCGGATGAGCACTTCCGCATTCGGAGAACCTTCGGAACCGGTGATCTGTACACCCGCCAGCCGGCCTGCGAGTGCCTGCGCAGCCGAGTTAAGCGGGATATCGCGCAATTGCCGGGCATTTACAGAGGAGACCGAACTTGTTACATCCCTTCTGCGGGCGGTTCCATATCCAATCACCACTACATCGTCGAGGCTGGTGCTGGCCGCCTCCTGCAGGCTTGTTATAATTTCAGATTCATTACCAACTGCTACTTCTTTTGAAGTATGTCCAACATAACTGAAGACGAGAACGGGATTGGCGCGTGATGCGGGGATCCTGATGGTAAACTGTCCATCATTGTTAGTTGTTGTTGCAAGGTTAGAACCTTTGATGGTAACGGTAACACCGGAAAGCGCTTCCCCGGTCCTATCCTTGGTAACCGTTCCTGTTACCTGACGCTCCTGCGCAACGACAAAACCGCAAAAACAAAGCGTAAGCAGCAAAGAGCTGAGTTTTCGTTTCATATGCAAGCAAATTTGTAGACTGAAGGTTAAGAAACTAAACAAGTCTAAGGAGTTTATTCGGGCAAACGGATGCTGCGGCTGACTTTTTTTATGCAATCGTTCCCGACAACGTTTCCATTTTACAGCGAAGGGCTTAAATGACGGCTCTGGATAAAAAATCTTATTTTTAAAGAGCAATGACGAAGACAGCACTAACCCGCAAATAAAGCGAAGAACTTCCCCAAAATGAAATTTGAAACCGCTACAATAAAGGACATTGCAAAAGCCCTGAATCTTTCTACTTCCACTGTTTCCCGCGCATTAAGGGGCAGTTATGAGATCAGTCCTGAAACCAAAAAACTGGTGCTTGAGTACGCGGAAAAGATCAATTACCGTCCCAATCCGATCGCGCTAAGCCTCAAAGAAAGGCGAAGCAGGGCAATTGGCGTGGTGGTGAGCGAAATAGCGAACAACTTCTTCTCGCAGGCTATCAATGGTATTGAATCCATCGCGTACAACCGGGGCTATCACGTAATCATTTCTCAAAGTCATGAGTCGCAGGAAAGGGAAATGGTGAATGTGCAGCACCTGGCTTCCCGGTCGGTGGATGGCCTGCTGGTTTCATTATCCAGTGAGACAACCGATCTATCTCATCTGAAACAACTGTATGATAAAGGATTGCCGATCGTTTTCTTTGACCGCGTGACAAATGAAATTGATACGCACAAAGTGATCGCCAATAATACTCTGGGTGCTTTCCATGCCACCGAACATCTTATTTACAATGGGTACAAAAGGATCGCGCATATTACCAATTCACCATATTTATCCATTACAAAAGAAAGGCTCGAAGGATACAAACAGGCATTGGAAAAGCACAATATCGAATTCAATGAGAACCTGGTAAAGTATTGCAATCATGGTGGCATGATAGCCGATGAAGTGGATGAAGCGTTTCAGAAATTGTTTTCAGGAAAGGTAAAGCCTGACGCTATTTTTACCGCCGGCGACCGCATTACAACGGTTTGCCTGAGCTATTATAAAAATCCGAAGAAGAAATATTCAGATGTAGCCATCACCGGATTTACCAATACAAACCTCGCGGATCTTTTCTCACCTTCTCTTACAACGGTCAGGCAGCCCGCTTTCGAGATCGGACAGGTTGCAACCGAATTACTCATTCAAATGATCGAAAGCAAACGACCTGTAACCGACTTCGAAACCCGTATGCTTGATACGGAGTTGATAATAAGGGAATCTACTAAACCGAGATGAGTTGGGAAATGTAAAATTCAAAATGTAAAATTCAAAATTATTCCAAAGTTGAATCTTACTTTTTTCATTTTACATTTTACATTTTGAATTTTGAATTTAAATACGCTCTTCGTTCCCCATCCCCAAATTCACACCCCTCCAAAGATCGAAAATCCTCCATCCACACAGATCATCGCGCCTGTCACAAATTGCGATGCGTCGCTCAGTAACCACACCAGGGCACCCTGCAGTTCATCCGGATCACCAAAACGACTGAAGGGGGTTTGACGAATTACCAGTTCACCTCTTTCGGTATATCCTCCTTCTTTTTTTGTCAGGAGGTATCGGTTTTGTTCGGTAAGAAAAAATCCGGGAGCCAGTGCATTCATACGAATGGTATCGCCGTAACGCCTTGCGAGTTCCACCGCGAACCATTGGGTATAGCAATCAACAGCAGCCTTTCCCATATTATAACCCAATACTTTTGTTATAGCGCGTTTCGAATTCATTGAAGAAATATTCACAATGCTTCCACGACCTGAGGCCGCGATGGCTTCACCAAAAACCTGGGTAGGGATTACGGTCCCCCAGAGGTTAATGTCCATAACCTTCTTCATTCCATCGATCTTCATAGAAAAAATGTCATCTTCCGGTTGAAGCACACCCTCGGGCATATTACCGCCTGCCGCGTTGACGAGGCCATCGATTTTTCCGAAAGCCTTCAGCAATTTCTCTTTCGCCTGCTTCAATTGATCCTCGTTCAAAACATCGGCTACAAGGGCAACCGCCTTTCCTCCCTGCTGGTTTATGATGTCGGCCCTTTCCTGTGCTATACTTTCTTTACGACCGAGTATGCCCACCGTACCTCCTGCTCCTACTATCGCATTTACAAACGAATTACCGAGTATGCCGGTTCCACCGGTTACAACGATCACTTTATCTTTTAATGAAAAATCTATCACTGGCTACTTATTATTTTAAAAAAAATATTATCTGATATCGCTGATCGCGATTCCTTCCATATCTGTAAATTCCATGTTCTCACCAGCCATACCCCATATAAAGGAATAATTACTTGTTCCGCTGCCCGCATGAATGCTCCAGGGAGGTGAAACAACAGCCTGGTGATTGGCAATAAGAATGTGCCTTGTTTCCTCAGGCTGACCCATATAATGAAAAACGCGGTGAGCTGAAGGAACATCAAAATAAAAGTATACCTCCATCCTACGGTCATGCGTATGCGGAGGCATGGTATTCCAGACACTTCCGGGATGAAGGACCGTTAATCCCATCACGAGCTGACAGCTTTCAATGCCATCTTTATGAATATACTTATAGATTGTTCGCTGGTTGGCGGTTTGCTGTTCACCAAGATCAACCCGGGCTGCTGCCGCATTGGTCATGAGTACCGACGGAAAAGTCACGTGCGCAGGAGCCGACAATGCAAAGAAAACCGCAGGTTCATCGGCCGACGCACTTCTGAAGCTCACCTGCTGCGTGCCTTTTCCCAGGTAAAGGCAATCGAGCTTGTGCAATACGAATTCTTTTTCATCGGTAGTAATTACTCCTTCACCGCCTACGTTGATTATACCCATTTCACGTCGTTCGAGGAAATAGTTCGACTTAAGGTTATAATAATTACCCAGCTCTATGGGTTTTACCGATGCGCTGACAACCCCGGCTATCATCCGGTCGTAATGGGTATAGATAAAATTCGCCCGCTCGCTTTGTGTGATATCATCCAGCAGAAAGCGTTCCCTGATGGCGGCTGTCCCATATCCTTTGAAATCTTCAGGATGTACTGCGTGAAGTATCTTCATTTAATTTGAGGTTATTTAAGAATGCACGTAAAATTCTTAACCAAATTATGGAAAGGGAGACGGATTTTGTAAAAATGTTTCCGGAAACGATATCGGACAAGGTTTCGGGTTTCTGGTTTCGGGTTTCGGGTTTTGGGTTTTGGGTTTTGGGTTTTGAGTTTTGAGTTTAGGGTTTAGGGGTTATTGTTGTGACTTTAGTGTTGAAACCTATTTCCTAACAACTTACCGGAGAAGAACCCAAAACACAAAACCCAAAACCCTAAACTCGTACCTTAGTAACAAATTCAAAAACGAATTTTATGAAAATCATCATCCTTTTATTTGCGATATGTTTTGCTACGGCGTTGTATTCTCAGGAACACAAACTGGAGCAACTCTGGCAAACAGATTCAGTCATAGCAATCCCTGAATCGGTTTTGGCCGATACCAAAGGTGGTATTTTATATGTCTCGCTTATAAATGGTGGTCCGTGGGTAGCGGATGGAAAGGGCGGCATTGGCAGGCTCAGCATTGATGGCAAAAAATATGATTCTACCTGGATCACCGGACTTAATGCTCCAAAAGGAATGGCATTGCTTGGAAACCGCTTATACGTGGCCGATATGAACGAAGTGGTTATTATAGATGTAAGCAATGGAAAAATTGAAAAGAAAATTGCCATTGAAAGCGCACAGGCGCTGAACGATATTACTATCTCCGAAAAAGGTGCCGTGTATGTTTCAGATTCCCGCGCTTTCAGAATATGGATGCTCGAAAATGACAAACCTGTGCTTTACCTCGACAGCATGAGTGGCGTAAACGGACTAAAAGCGGTAGGTGATGAACTTATCATCGCCTCGGGCAAATCATTCTTAAAAGCAGATTCACAAAAGAAGATCACTAAAATTGCCGATCTGCCGCAAGGTGGCGATGGAATTGAACCCGTTGGCAACGGAGACTATATCGTTACTTCCTGGGGCGGTTATATTTATTACGTTTACGCCGATGGACGTGTTGAAACCCTGCTCGACACGCATCTCGAAAAAAAGAACTCAGCGGATATTGGTTATGATCCGGTCAACCGCATTGTTTACGTACCAACCTTCTTCGCTAAAACGGTGGTAGCGTACCGGTTGAATTAATTAACCGGCAACGAATACCTGAACAAACATGAAAGGCAGGCATTTTGTTTTATTTTTCGCGTTTCTTCAGTTACTTGTTGCTTTTCTTACCGACTCACAAACCTTTACCCACGAGGAATCGATGTGGCATTATATCGGCCGCAACTGGTTCCGCTTTGGCCTCACACCTTACGAAGGCGGCGTTGACAATAAATCACCCTTGATATTCGCTGTGTTTGGCCTATCTGATATCCTTTTCGGAATTAATTATTGGTTTCCACGGTTGATTGGAGTGATCGTTCAATCTGCCGGTTTGTATTTTCTGTACAGGATCGCATTACATCTTGCAGGCAGGCAGGCCGCAATGATCAGCGTCACCATTTATGGGTTCGCTTTGCTCTGGAGAACCACCGGTGGCAAATACGTTTCATTCACCGAAACTTACGCGGTAACCTGTATAATTGTTTCAATTTATTATTTCATCACCGCCGGCAGCAACGCCAGATTTTTCATCAGCGGACTCCTTGCCGGGTTAGCATTAGGATGGCGATTGTCGGCATTCTCCGGAATTCTTGCTATTGGTATTTATTCAATTTTAAAAAGACGGAATGCAATACTACCCTTCTCCGGAGGACTTCTTGCGACAATACTGGCACTATTGCTGATGGCTGTTGCTGCCGGTATTGATTTGCAACAACTATATTTTTTTACAATTGCCGACAACTTTGGCGCCGGCAGCACAACCGATCATAGTCTTGGCTGGCAGGTTGAAAAAATCCTAAGCAATTTCTTTTATTCTGAACTGATAATTTTTTACCCGGCTGTGATCGCGTATTTCCTGATGAAAAAGCAATTTTCATTACTAACGATCTGGCTTGTATGCGAGTTTATCGGAATTGCGCTTCTGGGTATTTATGCAAGACCCCACTTCAAACAATTGCTGCCCGCATTATCTCTCACAAGCGGCATTGGAATAGCCTATTTCGCTTCAAATTATCGCCTGTCGATGAAGCTGGTCATGACTATTATAATCATACTTTTCATTCCAAAAAATATTGAACCACTAAGAGTATTAAAAAAACTGGTGACCGGCATTCCCGACAATTCCGGATCATTCTGTTTACCACCATTTCCACGAACAGATGAACAGGCAGAAAAAAAGCTAGGCCGCTGGATCAGGGATAATACTTCATCGCAGGATACAGTTCTGGTTGCAGGCTTTGGCGCAAGAGTACAGTTGTATTCCGAAAGATTTTCGCCATCTGTATATTTTAATGTTACACAAACGGAGCACGCGAAAAAACAGTTTATGAAGGAAGTAAATCAGTCCAAACCTGATCTACTGGCGATACCGGTTTTTCCTGATTACAAAACGCACGTTCATGAAGATTTGCGAAACTTCATCGACTCCCTGGCTATAAATGAATATGATTATAAAGAATGCAGGAATGGATACTCCATTTACAGGCTGAAAAAACAATAATTTATTCATCCACACCTAATTCACTTCCACGACATCAATGCACCACTAAAATCACTCCCAATAAAAAAAGCGGTGGTCGTAACTCCACCGCTTTCTATTCAGTTCCGTCTCATTCCGAAACCCAATTTTTCATTTTTACTTTTTCATTTTTACTTTCATCGCAACCTTCAACTCAACCTTCTAATTCTCCAGCACTTTAAACTCCGTCCTCCTATTCTTCTGCCTTCCTTCCGGATTATCAGTTCCGTCTTCATTTTTATTAGGAGCAATTGGCTTGGTTGATCCATATCCTTTTGCTCTCAACCTCGACTTGTCGATTCCCTTGCTCTCCAGGTATGCAACCACACTCCTGGCGCGGGCATCGGAAAGCCTCTTATTGTACGCTTCGCTGCCGATATTGTCCGTATGTGCGCTGATCTCAATCACGACCTGAGGATTCGCATTCAGCATTTCAATCAACTTATCGAGTGAAGGATATGATTCATCGCGCAGGTTCGACTTGTTGAAATCATAGAATACGTTATCGATCACAATTGCAGTTTCAACCGGCGGCACAGGAATAGGCGAAAGACAAAGCGCTTCATTTGTCAGCGTCTCAGCCTCAGGATCGGCCGGAGCATTAAAGTGCAGCGAGCCCGCGACATAACCCGTAGAAGACGCAACTGCTTTCAACGGCTGATAATCTTCTATCGTGAATGTATACCTGCCCTGCGCATCGGTTGTTTTTGTCGCAATGGTTTTATTGTTCACGGTATCGATGATCATTACCGTAGCGCCCGACAATGGAACGTTCCTGTCGCATGCAACAACCGATCCGCTCACCTGCCTGAACGGTCTGGTTTTTCTCATGTAAAAAAGTTCCAGGCAGCAGGCAGCGCTTCTGTCGGAGCTCAGCAAAACTTCTCCAAGAATATTATTGGCTGGTCCTCTGCTTGCAAAATAGATATCATCTTTCACTGAATTAACAGGATAACCGAAATTCTGAGGAGTGCTCCAGTTGCCTGCGCTGCCCTTCGCGAAAAAGAAATCATACCCACCCATGCCCACACGTCCATTGGTGGAGAATACAAGCGTTCCGGAGGGTGCATGGTAATAAGGCGCCTGTTCATCATATTCAGTATTGATCACATCTCCCATGTTCATAGCATTTGACGCGGTTCCGTCACTTTTCAGTTCTGCAACCCATAGATCGTATCCGCCCTTACCGCCGGGCTTATCACTTGCATAAAAAAGGTATTTGCCATCGGGCGAAACACAAGGCTGCTGAGTGTTATACCCATCAGCATTCACCGATGCATCCAGCAACACAGGCTCACTCCATTCGTTACCTGACTTACGGCTCGAATAAATGGAAGCGGTCTTTCGACCGTTGCCAATGGTCCACCTGGTCATGTAAATTGTATTCCCATCGGGTGTAACCGAAGTCACTCCCTGGTGGATGTTTGCAGGTTGCGAAAAACCCGCTTTTGATATACCGGTAAAAGTTCCTTCAGAATAAGCTGCCTGGTAAATGCGGTTTGTATAGTCTTTATTTTTTGCTCCTGCATCCTCTGGCCTGGTAGATGTGAACTGCAATGTATGATCGTTCAACCATACAGGCGCATAACTGGCACCTGTATCATTCAGTCCGGCTGAAGCCTTTGCGATACTGAACAATTTAATGTCTTTCTTCAATTGTGCCTGAATGAACTGCATGTTCTGCAATTCTCTTCTTGCCGATTGGCTGTATTTATCGTTCGCGGTATATTCTGCCAGGAAATCGTTGAATGCCTTTTCGGCTTCAGCATAATTTTCCAATGCCCGCTCGGTAGTTGCGTACCAGTATCTCGCCAGCGGAAATTGTTTGCTGTCTGTTTCCAGCACCTCTTTATAATATGTCTCCGCCCTGGAATGAAAATTCAGCAGTCGATAGCTTTCGGCCAAATTGTAGGTTGCCTGCATCCTGTTACTGGCCGGAACCTGCGATTTTTTTGAAGACGCCTGAACTGTATATGGATTGTATCCTTCCTTGTTACCTTTTGTCTTGCCTCCAAGGTATTTTTCATAATACTGGGCGGCAGAATAGTAATCGCCTTTTTTATAATAATTATCGGCTGCCTTCAGGTAATCGTACACGAACTGAGCCTGTATGCACACACAGCTTGCAACAAAGGCGGTCGTAAGAAGTATTTTTTTCATGTATTGCTGTAATTATTTATGACAGTTTCTTTCAATTCAGTTTTACAACGAATATTACAAGCGGGGACAAACGAAGTCAGCCTCAGGTGTACGTGCAGCTTTCCTTCCGATGAATGAGAATGATATCTCAAAGGCATTGGAACCTCTCGACATTTTTCCGAGGTCTGAAGTGTTCACATCATAACTCACGCCCAGAACCATGTTCTTGTAATAAAATCCAACGTAAGGTGAAACAGCATCCTCAAATCTGTAATTGACCCCAAGTAAAAAATCTGTATCATCACCAGCCTTCAGTTGCGCGTAAGCGCCCAGCATCTTTTCTGATGCGGTGCCCTGGCGCAGATAAAGCGCGTTAGGTGTCAGGCTGAATACATCGGACAGCGCCAGCCTGATGCCTGCATGGAACGTATAACGGATAGGAAGTGTTTCATCGCCACCAACACTGAATTTGTCCTGCGGCTTGGTCAGATGTGAAGCCGAAAAGCCTCCGAAGAAATTCGCCTTCTTGCCGGGTGTAGCGTCATAATAGAGTATTCCCGCTCCCGCGTCAAAAGATGTAGCGGCAGTTCTTGTCAGTACATCTGCCGAGATCGCGCCGGGGTTGTAACCGGTGATCGGATTCCATTGGTCGCCAAACGTGAGCTTCGACCGGTCGAACTTGCGCTGGATCATTCCAAGCTGAAGTCCCATGGTCAGCCGCTGATTACCATTAGCACCGAAACGAACCCCGGTATAAGCCATATTCGCATAAGCGGTCGTATAATTGAAACCGCCATCTCCTGCTTTTTGATTCAGCACACTCACACCAAAGTTCACGTTGCTGTTGGTTCTGAAGTCGAGCGCAACACCTGGCGTGGAATAAGGGCTGGTAATATTTCCCCATTGCGAACGATAGATAGCCGCCACACGGTAGTTCCCGTCAAATGCACCGGTCAATGCCGGATTCAACCAGGATGGATACACATAGTATTGCGAAAAATGCGGATCTGTCTGCGCCTTCATCTCCTGATGGGTCACACCTGCCAGCATAAGCAGCATTGCAGTTCTGGTAAATAGTTTCATTTGGTTTCTTTTATAATTCGGTTAGCTATGAATGTTAGTTTGATATATAAATTTTCATTTTCCTGTTATCTTATAATTGTTACCGATCCGGTCATCGGTGGAAAACCATTTCTCAGATTAATGATGTAATAATAAGTTGCCACCGGCAACGGCGTACCATTCCTCGTTCCATCCCATGGCCTGGCTACGCCGGTTGCTTTGTAAACCACCTGTCCATACCTGTTATAAACTTCAACATCCGCTCCTGCATAATCCGACAGGTTGGTAAGCAACCAGGTATCGTTAATACCATCGCCGTTTGGCGTGAATGCATTCGGAACCTTGACCGGCTTCAGGATCTTTACCGTTACCATATCCGTAGCAGAGCAATTACCCTGTCCCGTTGCGGTTAGCGTATAGGTCTGATCCCGCAAGGCAATAAGCGTAGGACGCAACACACTGGGATCGGTAAAATCACCAGCCGGTGTCCAGCTGAAATTGAGCGCCGAAGAATCGTTTGCCTTTGCGTTGAACTGAATGAGGCTGCCCTGAGGTACCACAAACGATGGACCTGCGTCGATTACAGGTTGCAGATAAACGATCACCTGTTTGGTGAACGGATCAGAAACACAACCTGCCATGCTGGTTACCGTTAGTACAACATCATACGCGCCGGGCA
>DASWTK010000010.1:0-12140 GCA_036402175.1 Chitinophagaceae bacterium
TGAGTGGGGAAGAACATCCATCCGCAAGCTCTACGCCTGTGGCGAATGCGCCAGTACCGGGCTTCACGGCGCCAACCGGCTTGCAAGCAATTCATTGCTGGAAGCAATGGTTTTCGCGCACCGGTGTTATCTCGACGTGACCGAAAAAATTGACGACTCATTACAATCCCTTCCAAGGCAGCAAGCCGAAATACCGGATTGGAACGCGGCCGGAACGCACGACCCGAAAGAGATGATCCTGATCACACAAAGCCTTAAGGAATTGCAGTTGGTAATGAGTGATTATGTTGGTATCGTGCGCACAGATGTACGTCTCGGCAGGGCAATGAAACGCATCGACCTGCTCTGGGAAGAAACGGAGGCATTGTATGAGACCACAACACTCTCACCGCAATTGTGTGAGCTGCGCAACATGATCACCGTAGGTTTTCTTATTGTAAAATGCGCCCATTTCCGCCGTGAAAGCCGCGGACTTCATTATAATACCGATTATCCGGGCAAGAGCGATCTTGTACAGGATATCGTGCTTTAAAATCTTATACCTCGCATGAAAGCAATGATCTTTTCCGCCGGCCTTGGCACAAGGTTTAAACCCTGGACCGATAAACATCCGAAGGCGCTGGCGATTGTAAATGGCAAATCGCTGCTGCAGCGAAATATTGAATACCTCCAGGAATATGGCATTACAAGCGTGGTGGTAAATGTTCACCATTTCCCCGAGCAGGTTATTGCCGCCATTCAGCATAACAAAGGCTGGGGAAGCGAAGTGGTCATCAGTGATGAGTCGGATTTCCTGCTGGAAACGGGCGGCGGCCTGAAAAAGGCACAGCCCTATTTTACAACGGATGAACCCTTTATCACGCTGAATGTAGATATACTTACAAACCTCGACCTTAATAAACTGCTGCAGTATCACAGGCAGCACAGGCCCCTGGTTTCTTTTGCCGTGACCGACAGGATCACTACCCGGAATTTTCTGTTCGACGAACAGATGCGACTTTGCGGCTGGAGAAATGAAACTACCGGGGAGGAAAGGATCTCGATAAAAAAAGATGGCCTGGTTCCAAAAGCATACAGTTGCGTGGTTGTGTTTGAGCCCCGGATATTTTCTCTCATAAAGAGGGAAGGCAAATTTTCTCTTGTAGATGTGTATCTTGAACTTGCAGCCGACCATCTTATCCTCGGATACGACCATTCGGGTGATAAGCTGGTGGATGTTGGCAAACCCGAATCGGTTGCCAAAGCCGAAAAGCTTTTTCCATAATTTATCCGCGTTACATTCGTTTACTTTTACCATCCAAAATCCGAATATGCAAACAGTGAGTGATGTCATAATGGAGTTGTACGAAAAATGGAAAGGAAAACCAGCCGCCAGTGTTGACCTCCTGCCTCAGTCAGGATCAGACAGGCGTTATTTCCGCATTCATGAAACTTCAGGCGGATCCGTCATAGCTACCATTGGCGCAAATACCCGGGAGAATGAAGTGTTCATTTATTTTTCGAAACACTTCAGGAAGAAAAGCCTGCCCACCCCGGAGATCTATACGGTGAATGATGAAACCACAATCTACCTGCAGGAAGATTTCGGCGACGTTTCGCTGCTGAACAAACTGGAAGCCCTTGGCTATTGCGATGAAGTATACGCGCTGTTCAGTCAGAGCCTTTCCGAACTGGCAAGGCTTCAGGTTTCCGCCGATGAAGGACTGGACTATGACCTTTGCCTTACTAACAAGGAATTTGGCAAGCAGGCAATTATGGCCGATCTGCTGTATTTCAAATATTATTTCCTCGACGCGTTGCAGAAGCCGTACGACAAGCAAAAGCTGATGGACGACTTCGACGCGCTCAGCACTTATCTTACGCATACTGAATATAAATATTTCATGTTCCGCGATTTTCAAAGTCGCAATATCCTGATTGATGAAAACGACAGGGTTCACTTTATAGATTACCAGGGTGGAATGAAAGGCGCGCCACAATACGACGTTGCAAGCATGTTGTGGCAGGCGAAAGCCAACCTGCCCGATGAATGGAAGACGAATCTGCTGAACGATTATATAAACGCGTTTGAGAACGTAATCGGGCAGCCGGTTGACCGTGGTATCTTTCAGAGCCAGTTTAATGGTTATGTCCTGATCCGTTTGCTGCAGGTGCTGGGAGCTTATGGGTTCCGCGGCTTGTTTGAACGCAAGGCACATTTCCTCACCAGCATTCCGATGGCTTTGAGAAATGTGAAAGATTTCATCTCCAATCAGAATGTTGGGATATCGGTGCCTGAATTCAGAAAAGTACTCGACATCTGTGTTTCAGAAGAGATCATTGAAAGGTTCACACCCTTAAAGGCCGATGAAACAACTCCATTGGTGGTACGCATCAACAGCTTCAGTTACCGTAAAGGGATACCTGAAGATGTCAGCGGCAATGGTGGAGGATACGTGTTCGACTGCAGGGGAATATTAAATCCCGGCCGGCTCGACAGGTACAAACCCTTTCATGGAAAAGACAAAGAGGTAAAAGACTTCCTTGAGCAACAAACACGCATGCCCGAATTCCTGAACAGTGTGTTTGACGTAGTGGATATTACTGTGGAAGATTATCTTCGACGTGGGTTTGATAACCTGATGGTGAGCTTTGGATGCACGGGCGGGCAACACCGTAGCGTATACGCAGCCGAAGCGCTGGCACGTCACCTCAAGAATAAGTTTGGCGTGCGTATCGAGATCAATCATGTTGAGCAGGAGGCAAAGAAGTGGGTAAATACATAAGATGAAGCCCGACATTTACGGTTTGCTAATACTTTTTCCATTCATGCACGCGCGCTGATGTATTATTTATTGTATGGATTTTTATACGCCCTTTCATTATTGCCGATGCCGGTGCTTTATGTATTGAGTGATGGTATCTACGTTCTTTTATATTATGTTTTTGGTTACAGGCGCAAAGTGGTAATGCAAAACCTTCTCATCGCTTTTCCTGAAAAATCCGAACCGGAAAGAAAAAAGATCTCAAAAAAATTCTATCGCAATTTCCTCGACACATTTGTTGAAATTATAAAGCTGCTGTCAGCCAGCGAAGCCTTCCTGAAAAAACGTATTGATGGCAACTGGGAAATGGTGAATGATGTTTATAACCGGACCAGCAAAGCCGCGCAGGTTCATCTTGGACACACTTTTAATTGGGAGTGGGCCAACTACGCGGGGGCAAAAGGATTGTTGTATCGCTTCCTGGTAATTTATATGCCCATCAAGAACATGGCGGTTGATAAGATATTTTACAGGATGCGGACCCGCGGCGGGTCGGGACTGATACCTGCATCTCCGCCCCGTGCTTACATATCGGGTCTGGCAAAATATAAAAAAGAAAAATACATGCTGGTGCTTGCCGCAGATCAAAGCCCTGCTGATCCTTCCAAAGCTTACTGGCTGAATTTTTTCGGAAGGCCTACCGCGTTTGTAACCGGACCTGAAAAAGGCGCAAGGCTGAACGACCTGCCTGTTTTCTTTTGCGACATCAAAAAAACGAAACGCGGTCATTATAAAGTTGTGTTCAGTTATATTGAAGAACACCCGGCTTCCACACCGGAAGGATACCTTACGGTTGAATTTGCGCGATATCTTGAGAACAATATCCGCCAGGATCCCGACATGTGGCTGTGGAGTCATAGAAGATGGAAGCGTGAGTGGAAAGAAGAATATAAAGATCTATGGATCGATAAGAATAAACCCGCCTGATCTTTCTCCTATTGAAGGTGATAATCCGTGTAATCCCAAAAATCACATTATAATCCGTGATCGATATGCAATTGTAATTTATCCTCTAATACAGATGGGTTAAAACACGGTATGCCAGTTTAAAAGAATCATTAAAATTTACTTACCGATTGGTTCTGATTCAAAGATCATGGGGTGCTTAAGCATTCTTTTAACCTCTAAAATCTTTTAACATGGCAGCAACTAGTTATTCAAGTATTAAAGACATGTCTGCAGATTTTAAAACCGCGCTATCAAACCTGGAGTATCCCTATCCGTTCAGGGTTGATACCAGCTCTTTGGTAGTACTGGTAGACATTGAAAACGACCTGGGAGATATACTCGCGGCAAATCCGGCTAAGCTGGCAATTATCATTGGTGTAGATGATTCGGCGCCCACCATCTGCATTCTTGGGGCCGACTCAAATGGAGCAGTATTGGCTGCTCACGTAAATGGAACACTTGATGGGCAGGAGACCTGGCCCGAATCGCAGATCATAAAATACGATCAGGGCACCGAATATGCTGATTTTTTCGTGTAGACCTCAGAATGAACCCCTGAACTGAATCGGTTACCCGGGATAGTGAAAATGAAGAAAACGACATGTTTTCTTCATTTTCTATTATTACTCTTTTTAATTTGTATAAATTCATTGCGGTACTTCTTCATATCCATGCCTGCATAAATATCTTACTTTAAAATGTACTGGATCAAGGTTGTTTATTTCATATTGATGTTTCTTGCGCTGCTGGCTTCATTCTGGGGTTACGGCCAGAAAAAATATGTATTGTTCATTCCATTACTGGCCATTAGCCTGGTTACTGAACTGGCGAGGGATTTCATCAGGCCACAATATCCCGGCCTGGAGCCATGGCTTGATTTATACGTGGTCATCGAATACATAATCCTGTCGTATATTATTTCAATGTTCCTGATTTCGCGATCCAAAAAGATGCTGATCAGAGCATCTATATTTATTCTTACGCCCATTTTCCTGATAAATATTTTCGGCGAACCGCTTCTTGATGTGAAATACCTGAATCATCTCATCTCCGCTCCTTTCCTATGTGTATGGACTATTTTTTATTTATTCGAAATAGCGAATACCGATGAAGAGTTTGACATCAAAAAGAATCCGATGTTCTGGATTTCGCTTGGAAACTTGTTGTTTTTTTCGGGCAGCTTCTTTTCGTATGGCTTTGGAGGATATCTTGCGGAAAAGGGAAACGATGACCTTGCAGACACTATCTTGTGGATAGCAAGAAGTTTGAATATTTTGTTGTACATTCTATACATTACCGGCTTCCTATGCCTGAAGAGAAAAACTTGATCCTTATTACTGTTGTTGGGACCTTCCTCTTGATTTTCCTGTCCATTACATTATTCATTTTCTTTTACTACTATCAAAAAAGGAAATTTAAACACATCCGTGAAAAGCAACAGCTGCAAACCAACTTCCGGCAGGAGCTTCTTCAAACCCAACTGGAGATCCAGGAACAAACATTTCAAAACATTTCACAGGAGATCCATGATAATATCGGGCAGATGTTAAGCCTGGCAAAGTTGAATTTAAATACAGCTGAGGTAACAGGTCCGGCAGCGTCCCTTGAGAAGATCGAGCGAACCAGAGAGCTTGTAAGCAAGGTCATAGGAGACCTGCGCGACCTTAGCAAAAGCCTTAACCCCGAGATCATCACCAGGATAGGTTTGGGTGAAGCTGTCCAGCGCGAATTACTCATGGTTGCCAAATCGGGGCAGTACAATGCGAATCTGACCCAAAACGGCGACTTCTACCGGTTCAATCCCCAAAAGGAACTCATCGTTTTCCGGATATTTCAGGAAATCCTGAATAACATCATCAAGCATTCAAGCGCAAAAACCGTCAACGTATCTCTTAATTACCAACCCGGATTGTTCAGCCTGAGCGTAATGGACGATGGGGATGGTTTTGATATCGCCCTGCTTGAAAGTCATTCCGACAAACTGGGCCAGGGAATCCGCAATATGCAGACAAGGGCAAAGATGATCGGTGGAAACCTTAAAATGGAAAGCTCCGCGGGGAAAGGGACCATCATTTTGCTGGAATTAGCCAATGAAAACATGTTATAACCTCGTCGAAAAAGGTGTTTTTCACCAGAAGAAAACGATAAAACCCCCTTTACTGTAATATTTTATTAGCTGACATTTGCCTTACTGAAAACCTGTCTTATGCAAAAGTGTAAACCTGCATAAAATTAGAAAGAGATCGAACTGTAGAAACACATCTGTCATCCAAATGGTCTCTTAAACCCCGGACTAACTATACGGCCGCACGACCGGTTCGTGCAGCAATTGTACTATGAAATGAGGCGCGTATTGCGACTGATTTATAGTAGCTGTTATTTTTTGCAACCACAAAAATTGAATTCATGTTCGAGGGACACGATTTAATGCTTATCACAACCATTGGTTCCATATTGGGTGGAGCTTTTCTGGCACTGACCATCGCGCTTTACTATATCAGTAAGAACAGAAAACTAAAACATGCGCAGGAGGTAATGAGAAGTCAGCTGGAAATCCAACGGCAAAGTTTTAATCATATCTATCACGAGATCTACGATAACATTGGACAATCGCTCAGCCTTGTGAAACTGAATCTGCATACAGTAGAGCCGGCCTTGCCGGAAAGCACAACTGAAAAGATCTATAGCTCCCGTGAACTGGTGAGTAAAGCGATAGAGGATCTCCGTGACCTTGGCAGAAGTTTCAGTACAGATATGATTCAAACCTCAGGTCTTTCCGGCCCCATCCGGCGGGAATTGTTGCTTGCTTCCAGAGCAGGGTCATTCGAAACCAGTTTTAATGAAACGGGAATGCCATTCCGCCTCGATCCCGAAAAAGAACTGGTCATTTTCAGGTTGTTCCAGGAAACATTGAACAGGGTCGCAGCCAAAACAAAACCGGATACGGTAGATGTAACGCTGGATTATAACGCGGGACATCTCACTATGATCATTTATAACAATGGTAATCCTGTCGATACCATCACAGCTAAATCGGCAGAAGTCTTTAATGGTAATCACTTCCGGCATATGCAAACCCGCGCGATTGTGATTGGCGCGGCTTTTCAACTGGAACAACTGATCGGACATACCTTCGTTCAGATCGATCTGCCGGTTGTTTAAACGAATACTCCTTCTACCAGACTCCGTCTTAACCACCAGGAACTTTCCGGATAAATAAACATTTGCCGGATAAATACCGTGATTGTACGGTTGTTATAGTAACCTTGCGTGCTTAATTTACCCCATCCGTTCCCTGGCCCGGTGAACTAACCTCCCTTTCAGAAAAAAAACGGATCTGTATGAAACAACAAATTCAGGTAGCCCTGGTAGATGACCATATACTTCTTCGAAATGGACTAGCCAGCCTCGTTTCAAGCTTTGGCGATTACGGAGTGCTGTTCGAGGCAGATAACGGCAAACATTTTATTCAACAGTTACAACCACGCCAGTTACCTGATGTGGTTTTGCTGGATATCAATATGCCCGAAATGGACGGATATGAAACCGCCATCTGGATCAAAAAGCATTATCCCGATATCAGAGTGCTTGCGCTTTCGATGTATGACAACGAGAACGCCATTATCCGTATGTTCAAAGCAGGTGCCAAGGGATACATCCTTAAAGACTCGCACCCGATAGAACTAAGAACCGCGCTCGATTCCATTGTTCGCAAAGGATATTATTATTCTGAAATGGTTACGGGACGACTTATCCATACCATCAATCAGCTCGACGAAGAAGATTCGGAGATCAAACAACTGGTGCAACTGAATGAACGCGAAATTGAATTCCTGAAGCTCGCCTGTTCAGAAATGACGTACAAGGAAATAGCAGACAGAATGTATCTTAGTCCGCGTACAATAGACGGGTACCGTGACACCTTATTTGAAAAACTGAATTGCAAAACAAGAGTTGGACTGGTGATGTATGCAATAAAAAATGGAATATGCACCGTGTGAATATTCCATTTGCAAATATGAAAACAACTTAATTCAGTACGCTCTTTTCCTTTACTATTTCAACTTTTTCCATTTCCTTTATTTTATTCCATCCTCCCAACACGTTTCTGAGATTGTGAATTCCCTGACGTTTTAAAAGAGACGAGGCAATTACACTACGGTATCCGCCCGCGCAGTGAACATAAAGGTTATCGGTATCCAGTATGTTGGCCATTGAGCCCGGATCTTTGAGATTATTCAATGGAATGTTTACAGCACCCGCCACATGTCCATCCGCAAATTCGGTCTCACCCCTTACATCCAGCACCACCATGTTAACGTCGTGCGGAAGGTCCATCATCATTTCATCGGGCTCAACGTCTATGATCATATCAATCTGTTCACCTGACTTCTGCCAGGCCGCATAACCTCCTTCGAGGTAACCAATGAACTTATCGAAACCAACCCTGGTCAGCCTTACAACACTTTCCTTTTCCTTTCCCTCATCTGCCACGATCAGTATCTGCTGGTCGAACGGCAACAGACTACCGCCCCACTCCGCGTATCGTCCGTCGAGACCAATGTTGATGGATCCCGGAACAAATCCTTGTGTGAAATCGGTTGATTTTCGGGTGTCAAGGATAATCGCATCCTTTGCAAGCTCTTTAAAAGCTGCAACGTTCAATGGCTTTAACGCGTTCGACAGCACTTCGTCGAGACTTTCGTATCCTTCCTTATTAATGCGCGCATTGATGGGGAAATATTCGGGTGGCGCATTCAGGCCAGTTGTAACAGCCTTTATGAATTCCTCTTTTGATTGCGGCTTCAATGCATAATTGCTTTGCTTTTCGCTGGCAATGGTGCTGGAAGTTGAGGGACCCAGATTTTTTCCGCAGGCGCTACCCGGACCATGCGCAGGATAAACAATCACATGATCGGGCAGAGGAACAATTTTGTTTTGCAATGAATCGTACAACATAGATGCGAGTTCCTCCCTGTTCAGATTTCCACTGCTCAGGTCAGGCCTTCCCACGTCGCCAACAAAAAGAGTATCGCCCGTGAAAATCGCATGAGGTTTACCATCCTCATCGCGCAGGAGGTAACAGGTCGACTCAAGTGTATGGCCAGGTGTATGCAAAACTTCCAGTGAAATTTTCCCGAGGTTGAATACTTCTCCGTCCTTCGAAAGGCGGATCGGAAAGTTTGTTTCGGTATTGGGTCCGAAAACAATCGGCGCTCCCGTAGCCCTGGCAAGGTCTAGATGACCGCTTACGAAATCGGCATGGAAATGAGTTTCAAATATGTACCTGATGTTTGCATTACGCTCTTTGGCAAGGTTTACATATTCCTCTATATCGCGCAGAGGATCAATGATCGCTGCTTCGCCTTCGCTTTCAATATAGTAGGCTGCCTCGCTCAGGCAATTGGTATAAAGCTGCTTGATAAACATGCCGCAAAGATAAACAATGTTTGAACGTCCCTTACCCCACCATGTTGTCAACGAACTGGTTGATCAGGGCAAGCCGGTCGGTATTCACCATGTAGTAAATAAACTTGCCGTCGCGCTCGGTCTTAACGAAGCCTGCCCGCCTCAGAATGGCAAGGTGCTGGGATGCGACGGATTGTTCAAGACGCAGCCGGATATAAACTTCTGTAACGGTAAGCCGCTTGTTCTCATCCAGTAACCGAAGGATTTGCTGTCGGAGCTTGTGATTGATCGCGCGAAGGATTACAGCTGCCTTCTTAACGTTTAAAAGGTCAACTTTAACAGGTGTACTACCCGGGTGTCCGTTCAGGAGAAGTGAATAATTGTTGACCGCATTCATACTTTGCGTTTAGGAGGGTTTATTAAGTAAGCAAATTTAACTGGAATCCAGTCTATTACAGGGTAAAAAGAATTGCCTTATGATAAGGGTGCTATTTTCTGGTATGAGTGTAGAATTCCTTGAGATAAACGGGATCGGCATAAGCCGCGCTGGTTAATTTGCCGGCCCTGAAACGCTCATATGCTAAAAAAGCAAGATGCCCGGCATGATGACGTATATCCTTAAACGAAGCATTGTTGTTGCTGATCAGATCCCGGAATTTATAACTGCCCGAACCGAAGAAAATGATCTTGTTTCCGGCAAGCAGTTCGCCAAAACTGTTCCCGTCCAGGATAACCGGTTCCGGCTTTTTCACTTCTTCCAGCGCAATTGAATATACCGCCGCAAAAACCTCCATTCTCCTGGCATCAATCATGGGGCAAAGAAGTTTGTTCCCGGTCGTTGCTCCTGAATTCAGCTGGGGCGATGCCGATTCTGAGCTGATTGGTTTCACCTGATTATCGGTGTCGGATTTTATGATGACGTTTTCAGCCCCGGGTTGTTGGCCAGGTTCCTTCCTGAACTGTTCACTATCGGGTGCAATTCCCCATTCGGATTCGACGGCCGCCTGTGCCATCACTTTCAGCGTGCTTTCTGTTATCAACGGAATATTCAATGCATAACAAAGTCCTTTCGCCGTTGCCATACCAACCCGCAAGCCGGTGTATGAGCCTGGCCCGGCCGTTACCGCAATAGCACGTAGGTGACTCAAACTATTTCCGGTATTTTCCATCAACGTCTTAATAGCGTTGTGTATCCAGGCGGCATGATCCTTCTGATCTTCATTCTTCATCAGCTCCAGTACCCGCGTACCGTCGCTGAGCGCAATGCTTGCTGTTTCCGTTGCGGTATCAATGTTTAGGATCATGGGAAGATTCAATATCCTGTATCAGTTTTTCGCTTGGCTCGTATCTTTTGTCAGTTTTGCTCAACGCTTCAAGCAGGGAATGTATCCTTCCAAGCCCAATCAAACGGCTCCATTCAAAAGGACCGAACGGATAATTGGTACCCAGCTTCATGGCAGTATCAATTTCATCCTTTGTGCTGACTCCGGCCTGCAAAGTAAAATATGCTTCATTAATGATCATTGCTATAACCCGGGGACTGATCATACCCGGTACATCCGGCACTATCCGGCATTTCCACCCCAGGGCGGTAAATACTTCCCGTACTGTTGTTTCGGCGAAAGGATCGGCAATTGCCAGTTCAGTCAATTCTCTCTGAAGAAATGTTGGCCAGGCGTTGATCCTGATGAACAAACCGTCGCCGGTCGAAGCTGAGAGGTCATTATCCAGCAATGGCCGGACTACAGAATTAATAAAAACCGGTGACTGAATGGTGGCCAGCTTTTTCACTCTTTCGTAATGGTATTCAAACTCCAGATCAAAATAAACATCGGCCTGCGTCGTGGTCAGTTGCTCAATATCTGCAGCCCATGTTATTTCAGCATTGCCGGTTGGTTTTGATAGCCACTCCTGCTTTAAATTATCGTTGGCCAGCACCGCCAGCTTCATACTTATTTTTTTATGGCTGCAAACATACACCCATCTATTTTTGCAGCATGGAAAAAAGAATCATTCAAACCAACGATGCGCCCGCGCCTATTGGTCCTTACAGCCAGGCAGTCCTCAGCGGCAACCTGCTGTTTATTTCGGGACAGGTAGGGATCAACCCTAAAACCGGAACAGTTGAGGCAACGGATATATCCGCCGAAACCCACCAGGTGATGCACAATCTGAAAGCGATACTTGCCGCTGCGGAGATCGATTTCAGCCGTGTTTTGAAAACAACCATTTTCCTGAGTGATATGTCGTTGTTCAGCGCGGTGAACGAAGTGTACGCCAAATATTTCAATGGTGATTTTCCCGCACGCGAAACAGTTGCGGTGAAAGGATTACCGCGCAATGTGAACGTAGAGATCAGTATGATCGCTATGAAATAACGGCTGCCTTCAGCACGCCCAGTTCCTTTCCAACCTTTGTGAAGGCTGCAATGGCTTTATCCAGGTGATGCTGCTCGTGCGCGGCGCTTAGCTGTACGCGTATGCGTGCAAGTCCTTTAGCCACCACCGGGTAAAAGAACCCGATCACATAAATTCCTTCCGCCAGTAATTTTGTCGCGAAGTTTTGCGCAACCACCGCGTCGTATAACATGATGGGCACAATGGGATGATCGCCGGGTTTGATATCGAATCCTGCGGCTGTCATTTCTTTGCGGAAGTACATCGTATTGTATTCGAGCTTATCTCTTAATTCCGTTGTTTCACTCAGCAGATCCAGCACCGCGATGCTGGCGCCAACGATGCTTGGCGCGAGCGAATTGGAAAACAGGTATGGTCTTGAACGCTGGCGCAGCATTTCGATGATCTCTTTTCTGCCACTGGTGAATCCGCCCAACGCGCCGCCAAGCGCTTTGCCGAGTGTTCCGGTAATGATATCGATCCGGCCCATCACGTTTCGGTATTCGTGCGTGCCTCTGCCGGTTTTGCCAAGGAAGCCGCTGGAGTGCGACTCATCGATCATTACAATCGCGTTGTACTTATC
>DASWTK010000011.1:0-2871 GCA_036402175.1 Chitinophagaceae bacterium
ACAGAAAAGGTTGCAAAGTTTTCACTGGGAGACTTCAACGACATGTTCGCATTTCACGATCTGCAGATCCAGGAAGTTTATGGCGATTATCAATTCGGGCATTATGACATCAGGAAATCGCCACGATTGCTGATGATAGCGCGAAAAATGTATATCAAAAATTAACTCACCTCTCTGAGTAAAGCAAGAGTTTCGGCACTTCACTCACATCGGTACTGATGATACCATTGGTTATTGGCTTTCTTACAGACTTCCCGGTTTTAAGCTTATCATCAAATACAACTTCCATTGCCTGACCGGAAGCAGATCCGGCATTCACAGAAAACCCCGGATACTTTTTTCCTTTGTTTGTTGGAGAATATACAAATAATGCCACCGAGTCTTTTTGCGTCTGATGCCTGTATTTGTAGATCCAGACATTTCCTTTTTCACTGACGACGCTGTCAGGAATATAATTTCCAAGATGATGTATCATGGTACTCACATGAAACCACGACGGATAAGGAGTGATCTTTCCATCCATCGATTGGTAAACAAGTCCGCTGGTTAAATAAATATATGGTGATGTTTCGGGCTCCTGGTCTTTCATCCAGTAAATGATCAATCTGTCGAATCCCGAAAAAGCTACCGCATTGATGGAGCGCACCAGCATTATTCCCTGGCTTTGCCTGTGAGTATATCCCGGGATCACCGGAGTGGCTTGCGCGCTTTTCGGGTTTTTGTCATATCCGAGCTCGCCTAAAATGCATTCGATTTTAGGCTGCAGCCTGTAGGTGAAATCGCGGATTTTTGCAAGGCGGGCTCTGAGTGAATCATCTTCCGGACTTATACCACGCGTTGCAACAGTCCACCTGTTTGGTGCTATGCTACTGCCAACATTGGTGCTGTAATGATGATATTGTATACCGCCTTCCCATAAAAACTTTTTATCAGGCCGAAGGGTTCTGCAAAGAAAATCCAGGACCCTGAAGCGATTGGTATCCAGTCCAACCGTTCCGCTCATGATCAGCTTCGTGTTAGGATCCGCACGTGTTATGCCATGCTTATCTCCCAACCTGCCCATGTGTCCATCATAATCGGCGCTGCTTTGCGCAAAATATTCCATCGGCGTACAGAACTTATTGCCAGCCCACCATGCATCCTCTTCATTTCCGTTCTCAAATTCGGTCATTGTGCCTTTGCCGGTCACACGTATCATATCGCCTATATTCAGAAGACTGGTATCAACAGCGGTTTTACCGAAAACAGCGGCAAGTGTCCACATCATGTACGCGTGCCTGCCATAACTTAAAGGATCTTCGGTGTCCATACCGATTTTTGTAACCGGACGATCCTTATCCCACAACCCTTTTTGATTCATCCATACCGGAACACCGCGTACTGAGTACCACATCTTTTTGTCAACTCCCGCCAGGTCGTCTGCATAATGCCTGAAAAACTGCCCCTGGTATAAATATCCAAGTCGTGATATATTGATCTTATTACCAGGATATGCATCTGCCGAATCTGTATCAAAAAGGTTGGCAACTGTATACATGCGTACCCATTTGAAAGGCTCCAGCCATTCCAGCGGGACTTCATTATAAAGATTAACGCCAACAAAATCCTTTAATGGCTTTTTCGGAAAACGTTCACCCTTATACGTTGTGGCCGGTGGCGGCGGTAAAGCCTGAAGCGGACATCCGTACAATACAGCTTCAGTAATGTTAGCCTCATAACTGTTGAACCTGAATTGAATGAAACGCGTGCTATCGGTGATCGGGATCCTTCTCCAGCCGAAGGCTGTAACGTCTCCCCTTGTTATGATGGTGGATTTTAATTTCCAGTCCGACATTTCGCCCGTATAGATCCAAAGTGTATCAGGAGCGCTGCTGCGATCGTATATATATATATCTGAAAGTTTATGGGGAACACGCAGATCAACAACAATCCTGCTGCCTTTGTGCAATGGAAAATAAATGTCGGCATTGCGAACAGGATGAGGACTCGTTTCAGCGAATCCTGTGACGCCATTTTTTGGATCGAAGAAATTATTCTCATCAAATAACCTGAACGGGCCTCCCCCGCCACTCGATTCATATCCGCTGAGGTCGTACACGAAATCGTTATAAATAGCAGTGATCTTTTGTGAGCCTGTGCAGTTCACGAGGCCTGTTCCCGGCCCGGAATCCGGAACATTCCGGCATGAAAACAAAAACACCGCGTAAGTCAGTGCAGACAGAATAAACCAGACATAACGCGTGATCGCCGGCATACCGGCAATGTTACTTCTTTTTATTATTTAATAAAAGATATTTGGATGTTTCGAACATCGCTTCAGTCAATTGGCGGAGATATGCAGTATTGCTGTCAGAAACCGGTCTGTTGTGAATAATGGAAACAATCTCGTTTTTAAATGAACGAATCTGGTGACGGTAATAAATGGAATCGTTCACAACACCTGTCATTGCATTATCAGGATCCACAATGAAGGCCAGTTGCCTGTTAAAAAAAGCGGAATCCAGCAGGTCCCTCCCGAGAGCGGTATTGGTGTACGATATTCCGCACAGCCCGGCAATGGTAGGCAACACATCAATCTGCGATGCGATGCGGTTTATCCGCTGCGGACCAAATAATTCCGGCCCGTAAAAAAGAAGTGGAACGTGTTCCGAGGTCAGTCGCTGTTTTGTCCATGCATCAGAAAACATATTTCCGGCGTTGCCGGGTATGCCATGATCGCCGATGAATACAAATAAGGTATTGCTGAAATATTTTTCTTTCGCCGCGGCATCCATAAATTTCTGAAAACAGAAATCAGTATATCGGAATGCATTCAACTCAGCGGCATTTTCAAAGCCATATTTCGATAATGAGTCTTTGGGAACATCCACT
>DASWTK010000012.1:0-3552 GCA_036402175.1 Chitinophagaceae bacterium
GTGCCCAGGACTGGATTCGAACCAGCACACCTCGCGGCGCCGCCACCTGAAGACGGTGCGTCTACCAATTTCGCCACCTGGGCCCTTACTGTTCAATCAGCTTCAACAGCCGGTCAAACAGGGCTGCAAATATAGAGAAGTTTTGGATTCTGCCACCCATCCAATATACTTTTTCCCGTCTCTAAAAAGCGTTAAATTACCATTACACCATAAACTTAAAGCTATGAGAACAGCATTTACCAGCTTTCTTCTAGTTGCTGCCGGCTGCGCAGCCAACGCCCAGTTCTCTCTCACCCCCAAAGCAGGATTAGAATCTTCCCGAACCAGCATCAGATATAATAACGAAAACTGCCTCTCACCCCTCGGAGCTTATGTCTCACCCCAGATCGGGTTGCGGATGGATTATAAATTCAAAAAAACACACGGCCCGTACATCGGACTTTCCACTACCCGGCAGGTTGTTGCCTTCAGGTTCGATGATCCGGAAACTGCAGCCACCACTTATTCTGCAGCGGCTGGTAATCGCCAGGTACGTATCGAAGGCGGGTACACCCTGAGTACAAAACCTATTTATTTCAGCAAGTCGGCCAGCAATAAAGCAAAGGCCATTCAATCGGCTAAGGAGTCTGCGCCAGTTAAAAAAGGTTGCGGCAAATATTCGCGCAGCGCTTACGCAAGCAAATCATCATGTGGCAATAAGTCCAAAGCTATTCAGCAGCTTGCAAAAAACAAGGCATGGAACGTTCGCATACAGCCATCCGCGGGCCTGGCATATATCCCCGGCCTGAGGTCAGACATAACAACGGATGCTAATGGCGCTAACTATCAATACAACGCAGGCAATTGGAAAACTGCGGTTGTTACAGGGATCGATTTCGAATTCGCCAGGGGGCGCGACCGCGTTATGGTTCTCGGATTTCAATATCTGAAAGGTATTGGCAACCTCGATAGCCGTTCTATTACAACCCAGTCATTAACCAAATCAACAACTACCACCACCCATTTCGATTCAAGGTCATCGGCCTGGAACGTAACATTGGGAGTTCCATTTACACTTTCGAAGAGTAAATCGTCTGCATCAAAACAGCCCAGGACCATTAAACAAACAGAAGTAAAAAAGCAGTGTATTTATAAAAGCCCGTGCAGGAAAAGGGCCGCATAAAACTATACACTTACATTAAAATCTCTCAGCGCATCATTCAAACTGGTCTTCAGATCGGTACTGGCTTTTCTTTGGCCAATGATCAATGCACAGCTCACGCCATATTCCCCGGCGGGAAACTTCTTTATATAACTTCCCGGTATCACCACGCTTCTTGCAGGAATTCGACCTTTATGTTCAACCGGCTCACCACCACTTACATCAATGATCTTGGTTGACTTTGTCAATACAACGTTCGCTCCCAGTACCGCTTCCTTTTCAACAATCACTCCTTCCACCACTATACACCTGCTGCCAATAAAACATCCATCCTCCACAATCACAGGTGATGCCTGCAATGGCTCAAGCACTCCGCCAATGCCTACTCCCCCGCTGAGGTGTACACCCTTCCCGATCTGCGCACAGCTTCCCACCGTTGCCCAGGTATCAACCATTGTTCCTTCGTCAACATAAGCGCCGATGTTCACGTATGAAGGCATCAGCACAACATTCTTCGCGATGTAGGCGCCATACCGGGCCACAGCATGCGGCACTGCACGCACACCAAGGTCCTTGTAGTTAGATTTCAACAGCATCTTGTCGTAAAATTCAAACGGCGCCAGCGACCACGTCTTCATCTGCTGGATCCCGAAATACATCAGTATGGCCTGCTTCACCCATTCATTTACCTGCCACCCGCTTTCTGTTGGCGATGCCGTTCTTAATCGTCCTTTATCCACTTCCTCTATCACCGTGCGCACAGCATCGCTGTGTTTAGATTCCTTCAGAAGTTCACGGTTCTCCCATCCTTCTTTGATCAGTAGTTGCAGGTCCATATTTGTTCGATTTCAATTTGGAAAGTTTCAAAGATAATCAGTGATTCAATATGCGTTCCGAGGAATTAAAATGACTTTATCAAAATCCGTGCAATCCCACCAATCCATTATAAATCTGTGATCCTAATCCCAATTCAGACAAATCTTCTATCCATAAATCCTCCTGCCACGCTAAGATCGCAGGATGCCGGATTCGTTATATTCGCGATGTGATCAGTTTCCAGAAAGATATCGACGAATGCCTGACAGTGCTGCGCAACGGCGGCATCATCCTCTATCCTACAGACACCATCTGGGGCATCGGGTGCGATGCAACCGATCCGTTAGCTGTAGAGAAAATATATGCACTCAAACAACGACCCGGTAGTAAAAGTTTGATCGTTTTGCTGGCCGATGAACGGGATGTGTTGCAATACGTGGCCAATCCAGACCTTCGCGTGTTCGATTATCTGCAAACGACACAAAAGCCAACTACTGTTGTTTATGACGGTGCAATCGGACTGGCAGACAATCTCGTTTCCGATGATGGATCACTAGCCATTCGCCTGGTGAATGATCCCTTCTGCAGGCATCTGATCAAACGACTCAGAAACCCATTGGTGTCAACCTCCGCGAATTTATCGGGGGAACCATCTCCTGCCAGTTTCAGCGACATCTCTGAAAAGATCAAAAACTCGGTTGATTATGTTGTTCAACACAGGCAGGATGAAAGAACTCCCGTCACTGCATCATCCATCATCAAGTGGAATAAAGATGGAAGTATTACCACCATTCGTCCGTAAGCAGGATTCAAAATTTAAAGTTGGGGGCTTCATTCACTTCGTCAGGCGGAACACTTCTTCGTTCGCCGATGTTTAAAAAGAAACTCGTGGTCGGAATTGGGAAATGCCTACCGCACTTTCAACTCAAATATTCTTATACCACTGATTCAATATTTGACCTTGTTTTATTTGTAACAGATCTTACAGGGTCTGTGTTGCCAATTATATTGCCACTCCCACGGTAATTCCTCCTGAACATCAACGCAAGCATCAGCATACTCAATGGTGCAGTTACTGCCCAGGGGAAACCAATCAGTAATAAATTATAAGAAAAAGTTGGATAGAAATACACAATCGTAATCAACGGCGTTACCGCGGCGTTTGCAACAAAAGCCAATCTCACCCATTTCTGAAATCCTTTCCGTTCGAATACCGGCACGGCCATTAAACAGGCTATTCCCATAAAAATATATCCCAGGGCGTCAAAATCCCAGAATAAAGAATGTGGTGTTTGCTGCAAAACCCTCACTTCACTTAACGAACCCTTTAAGGCCATGGGGATCACTGTTGCCAGTTGTACCACATAATTCGCAGTCACAAAAACGGCGTAAAGGGTGGTAAAAATTAATGCCGCATGACTCCAGAACCTCTTCTTTTCAGGTGTTATATAATGAAGCGCAAGCATTGCCAAAACAAAGGGGATCACAATGCAAAGCGATGTACCATAAATGAGCCTTTCATCAGTGGGAAAGGTCAGAAACCCGTACATCTGCAGAATTTGCACGATACAATAAGACACGGCAGCAATAAATGC
>DASWTK010000013.1:0-10700 GCA_036402175.1 Chitinophagaceae bacterium
GTGGATGTCTATTGCAAAATTCGGATAGGTGTGCCGTAATAATGCCGCGTTTGTCCTACGCTCATCTTACGTTTATCCTACACTTATCCTACGCTTATCCTCCCATAACCATCTCAAACGTTTCTCCTCCCCTGGAAAACCCGAAACCGGAAACACAAAACCCAAAACTCAAAACCCAAAACCCGAAAACATTACTTTTGCAAAAATTCATTTTGGATCCGCGTAAGGAAAACCTCCAAATACAAAAATGGGTTGTGATTGCTGCCATCAGCATGTTTCTCGTGAAGATCACTGCGTATTGGATCACCAGCTCAGTTGCAATACTTACCGATGCATTAGAAAGTACCGTGAATGTTGTTGCCGGCCTTATCGGCTGGTATAGCCTTTATATTTCCGCTAAACCCCGCGATAAGGATCATCCATACGGCCATGGCAAAGCCGAATTCATTTCAGCCGCAGTGGAAGGAACATTGATCGTTATCGCAGGCATTGTCATCATTGTGGAAGCTGTTGACAATTTCATTCATCCACATCCATTGTTGGGGCTCGATAAAGGTGCATTGCTGATCGCATTTACGGCGGCCGTAAACTTTGCCATCGGATATATCAGCATCCGGAAAGGGAAAAAAAATGCTTCACCCGCGCTGGTTGCAAGTGGAAAACATCTTCAGTCAGACACCTGGTCTACCATCGGTATCATTGCAGGACTTGTTCTCATCGTAATCACCGGACAACTATGGCTCGATAGCGTAGTTGCCACCATCTTCGCGCTCATCATCATTTTCACCGGTTATAAGATCATCCGCAGTTCCCTCGCCGGCATCATGGATGAAGCAGACAGGGTACTGCTCGATAAAATGGTAAGCGTGCTGAATGAAAACAGACGCGAGAACTGGATCGACCTGCACAACCTTCGTGTAATAAAATATGGAGGAGTATTGCATGTCGACTGCCATCTCACCGTTCCCTGGTACCTGAATGTGATGGAAGCCCATGTGGAAGTGGACGAACTCAGCCGGCTGATCCGTACAAGATTTGGCGAATCACTCGAACTCTTTGTTCATACCGATGGTTGCCTGGAATTCTCCTGCAGCCATTGCAAAAAAGACAACTGCCATGTTCGCCGGCGGCCTTTCGAAAAAAGGATCCCCTGGACACCGGACAATGTAATTGCGAATAAGAAACACAGCCTGACCGATCTCAGCCCCGATATCGTTTAACCCACCAGTCACTCCTCAAAATCTTCTATATTCGTTCTCCAAATTATTCATTATGCAGGCATGGAAAGATTACCAGGAGAAAAATAAAGAACGCTTTTTAGAAGAACTGATGGACCTCCTAAGGGTTCCCAGCATCAGCGCGAAAACAGAAAACAAAGCAGATATGGATGTCTGCGCGCAGGCTGTGAAAAAACGCCTGGCCGAAGCAGGGGCCGATAAAGCGGAAGTGTATGCAACCGATGGACATCCTGTTGTATACGCTGAAAAAATAATTGATCCCTCAAAACCTACTGTTCTTGTTTATGGCCATTATGATGTGCAGCCGCCTGACCCGCTGGATCTGTGGACAAGCGGACCTTTCGAACCCGTCATCAAAGATGGCAAGCTGTATGCCAGGGGATCCGCCGACGATAAAGGACAATTCTACATGCACGTGAAAGCATTGGAAATGCTTACAAAAACAAACTCTTTACAAACCAATATCAAATTCCTGATCGAAGGTGAGGAAGAGATCGGATCACCTAACCTCGGAAAATTTGTCGCGGCCCATAAAGACCTGCTCAAAACAGATGTTATACTTATCAGCGATAGCGCTATGATAAGCCTCGAAAATCCTTCACTCGATATCGGCGTTCGCGGTCTTGCTTATATCCAGGTGGAGGTTACCGGCGCAAACCGTGACCTTCATAGTGGAACCTATGGCGGAGCAGTTGCCAATCCAATAACCATTCTTGCTCAGATGATCGCTTCCTGTCATGATAAGAACAATCACATCACTATTCCGGGATTTTATGATGACGTTGTAAATGCAACCGCAGAGGAAAGAAAGCTGATGTCACAGGCACCATTCAACGAAGACGAATACAAAAAGGACCTCGGCATAAATGAAGTGTGGGGAGAAGAGGGTTATTCTGTCAATGAAAGAACAGGTATCAGGCCAACCATTGAGCTGAATGGGATCTGGGGCGGCTACCAGGGCGAAGGTTCAAAAACCGTCCTGCCTTCAAAAGCCTTTGCGAAGATCTCCGCCAGGCTGGTGCCGAATCAATCGTCGCACAAGATCACCCAAATGCTGCTGGATTATTTTAAAAAGATCGCGCCTCCTTCGGTAACGGTCAACGCTTTCGAATTACACGGAGGTGAACCTTACATGACACCAATCGATTCCAAAGCTTACCAGGCTGCTTCGAAGGCAATTGAAGCAACTTTTGGGAAGAAGCCTGTGCCCGTTCGTGGTGGCGGAAGCATTCCAATCTGTTCAATACTTGAAAAGGAACTGGGAGTAAAGATTGTTTTCATGGGCTTTGGATTGGACAGCGATAACCTGCACTCGCCCAACGAAAAATTTGAACTCAACAATTTTTACAAGGGCATTGAAACAATTCCATACTTCCACAAATTTTTCGCAGAAATGAATTAGGGACGATTGAGCGTTTATGGCAGAAAAAGAAAAATTACGAATTGATAAATATTTATGGGCTATTCGCTTGTTCAAAACACGTACGCTTGCCGCTGAAGCATGTGATGGAGGAAAAGTGAAACTGAACGGCGTTTCGGTCAAGGCTTCCAAACCTGTTTCTGTTGGCGACGAATACGAAATCAAAACAGAAGCCAGGAAATGGCGCATCCGTGTGACCGGGCTGCTTCATAATCGAATGGCATATGCCGAGGTTATTAAGTATTATGTCGACATAACGCCGGAAGATCAGCTGGAAAAACCAAAATTCCATGCGGAATCGTTTCATACCGGCAAGCGCCTTAGCAAGATCGGCAGACCAACAAAAAAACAGCGAAGAGAGCTGGATGATTTTATGGAATGATCATCCTTTTATGATGATAATTACAAGACAGTTTTCTGAACAATTCAAAGACAAAAGACCAAAATAGAACTTATGAGAAAGATCCTTCTTTTAGCGGGCTGTCTTCCCATGCTTGCACTTAACGCGCAGCGAAAGTCAAATGTTACTTCTACAGCTTCATCAACTGTTGCGGCTTCAGATTCGACCCTGCTTTCCAAAGTGAAATACCGGTTGGTTGGTCCATGGAGAGGCGGGCGTAGCGCCGCTGTTGCGGGAAGTTATAAGAACAGAAATACCTTTTACTTCGGCGCTACAGGTGGTGGCGTCTGGAAAACAACAGATGGTGGAAGCAACTGGAAAAATATTTCCGATAAATATTTCGGAGGAACGATCGGGGCCGTGGCTGTTGCACCCAGCGATGAAAGCATTATCTACGCCGGCGAAGGCGAAAATACCATGCGTGGCAATGTAAGTGAAGGATTGAAGGGAATGTGGCGAAGCGATGATGGTGGGCGCAGCTGGAGAAATATAGGACTGAGGGACGGACGTCATATCATACGGATCGTGATCCATCCAAAAAATCCGGATATGGTTTGGGTAGCAGTAATGGGACATTTATTCGGCCCAAATGAAGAACGTGGCGTTTACCGCACCTCAGATGGCGGCAAAACCTGGAAACGCACATTGTACGTGAATAACCAAACCGGCGCTTCAGACCTTGTGATGGAACCCGGCAATCCGAATGTATTTTATGCAGGTACATGGCGGTTGATACGCACACCTTACAGCCTCGAAAGCGGAGGTGAAGGAAGTGGTTTATGGAAGAGTACAGATGGTGGCGAAACCTGGACAAATATCACCTCGCGTAAAGGATTACCTAAAGGAACCTGGGGCATTGTTGGCGTGGCAGTAGCGCCATCGAATACAGATAAGGTTTATGCAATTCTTGAAAACGCAAACGGAGGTTTATATGTAAGCAATGACGCGGGTGAAAGCTGGACGCTTGTGAGCAGCGACAACAATATCAGGCAGCGGGCCTGGTATTATACAAAAGTATTTGTTGACCCTAAAAACGAAAACCTGGTTTACGCGCCGAATGTTGGTTTCATGCGCAGCAGGGACGGAGGCCGCACCTGGCAATCGGTTCGGACCCCACATGGCGATCACCACGACCTTTGGATAGATCCTGAAGACGGTAACCGCATGGTTGTAGCCGATGATGGCGGGGCACAGGTCAGCTTCGACGGAGGGGAGAACTGGAGTACTTATCTTAACCAGCCTACCGCCCAGTTCTATCGCGTTTCAACAGATAATTCATTCCCTTACCGGATCCTTGGAGCGCAGCAGGACAATTCTACAATCCGGATCAAACACAGAACTTATGGATCCGCGGTTACCGACAGGGATTGGGAATCGACAGCGGGAAGTGAAAGCGGTTACGTTGTAGCAGATCCCTTGAATCCCGATATCGTATACGGAGGAAATTACGGGGGTTATCTTTCCCGCCTCGACCATAGGACCGGCGAGAATCGCGCCATCACAGTATGGCCCGATAATCCGATGGGCGCAGGCGCCGATGTATTGAAATATCGTTTCCAATGGAATTTCCCGATCTTCTTTTCACCCCACAATCCCAAAAAATTGTATGCAGCGGGCAATCACCTGTTCGCTACCGAAAACGAAGGACAAAGCTGGGAGATCATTTCCCCGGACCTTACCACTAATGACAAAGCAAAACAGGCTTCCAGTGGCGGCCCGATCACTAAGGACAACACTTCTGTTGAATACTATTGCACCATATTTGCCGCAGCAGAATCTCCTCTTGAAAAAGACCTGCTGTGGACAGGCAGCGATGATGGGTTGATTCATGTAAGCAGGGATGGAGGAAAGAACTGGCAGAATGTAACTCCCGCCAATGCTCCCAAATGGATTATGTGGAATTGTATCGAAGCGGATCCATTCAAAAAAGGCGCGGCCTATTTTACCGGCACCAGGTACAAGCTGGACGATTTTGCACCCTACATCTATAAAACCGAGGATTATGGCAAAACCTGGAAACTGATCGTTAACGGTATCGACAAGCTGCATTTCACACGTGCTATGCGTGCCGACCAGAAACGTTCAGGATTACTATACGCCGGAACGGAATACGGGATGTATATCAGTTATGACGATGGTGCAAGCTGGAAAAAATTCCAGCTCAATCTGCCCGAAGTACCGATCACCGATCTTACAATTAAAAACAATGATCTGATAGTTGCCACCCAGGGAAGGGCCTTCTGGATGATCGATGACCTTAGCATCGTGCAGCAAATGAACAATGAGGTATTATCAAAATCGCTGCACGTTTTTACACCGAACGATCCTTTCAGGATGCTGGGCGGAGGTGGCGGATTTGCCGGAGCATCGCCGCGTAACGCAGGTATGAATCCTCCAAACGGAGCAGTGATCAATTACTGGTTGGGTAACATGAATGATTCCACGAAGACTGCCATTACCATACTCGACAAAAACAAACAGATCATCAGGACTTATGCTACTGATGCGAAAGAGAACAGGGACAAGATAGAACCTGTGAAGGGAATGAACCAGTTTGTGTGGGACATGAATTACGCCGAAGGGGAAAGAATTGAAGGCATGATTCTCTGGAACGGTATCCCCGGCGGTATTAAAGCCCCACCCGGCCAGTATTATGCCAGGATCAGGACTGGCAGGGATTCAGCGGAAGTACCGTTCACCGTGAAAGCCGATCCTAATTACAGGATCACCCAGTCAGACTATGAACAGCAGTTCGATTTTCTCATTACTGCCCGCAACAAATTCAATGAAGTGCAAAAAGCAATTAAGGACATCAGGACATTGAGAACACAGATCAATGACCTGACTTCCCGCTCGGGGAAAGACCTGCCGAATGAAATAAAGCAGCTTGCTGATACTATCAATAAACAAATGACGGCGGTAGAGGAAGCGCTTTACCAGACGAAGGCAAGAAGTGGCCAGGACGTACTGAACTACCCCATACGCATAAACGATAAACTGAGCGGAGTTTTTGACGCGGCGAACAGCGGCGTTCAGGCACCGAGCAGGCAGGTAAGAGATGTGTACGAAACATTGAGCAAACAGGCGGACGCCGAACTGGCTAAACTGAAGCGGATCAGGGAGGAAGAAATTTCCAGATTAAACCAGCTAATAAGGGAAAAATCGGTGCCCGTTATTGGTCTCCGGAAGGACTAACCGCAAAACCTTAAACAGAACCGCCGTCCCCCGGGACCGGCGGTTTTTTTTTATTAAAAAACCGCCGGATTGTTGGGCTAAACCGGGTTTTTTCACCAACTATTTTACCTATATTGCAAATGCGCATAGCAACCAAAACTGCTCATTGTGTGTAATACATATAGGCTGTTAATCTAGCGACCAAAACTCATTTTACTTAACCAAAAATTTCACTGCTTTGAGAAATTTTACTCTCCCTCTCGTTGCTTCTCTATTATTAACCTTACTGACGCTGAATGTTTCTGCACAGAAGACTTCAACGGCACAACAAACTCCGGGCAATGCAAGTCGGGCGCATTGCGGTACGATGGAAGCATTAGAGATGTGGTTCAATCAGAATCCCGCTGCAAGAGCACAATATCTGAAAAATGTTGAAGAGGGCCAGAAGATGGCTGAGGCCGCGCGGGTTTCAGGCACCAGCAACGAAAGCTACCGGCTCCAGGCAATTGTAACTATTCCGGTAGTTGTGCACCTGGTTTTACCTGCGGCAGACCAGGCCAAAGTAACTACTGCAGACGTTCTCTGGCAGATAAACAAATTGAATGAGGACTTCGCGGGTACAAATGCCGACAGCACCAATGCAACAAACTTCTATAATATTCGCGGGCGTACGCAGATCCGTTTCTGTCTTGCGTCGCAGGATGCTAACGGAAACCCTACCAACGGTATCAATCGTGTTTACAGCAGCATTACTGATTTCAATTCCGGTAATGTCGGACAGATAAAGCATGCCAGCTCCTGCGGTGCCGATTCATGGGATCCTAACAGGTACTTCAATATCTGGGTTGCCAAATCTACTTCCCTTCTTGGCATAGCTACCTTCCCCACTACCGGCGCTGCCGACGAGCAGGGAATCGCGCTTGCATTGGACGGGTTTTCCAATAATCCGGCATATGTTCATCCGGCTTTTAACTTAGGCCGTACAGCAGTCCACGAAGCCGGTCACTACTTCGGATTATATCACAACTGGGGTGACGATGGCACTGGCTGCGGAACAGACGATTTCCGCCAGGTTCCGGGTACCTGCCTGTTGCCTGCCAACTTATTGCTGGGAGATACACCAAACCAGGCCGGAGCTACTGGTGGATGCCCCACAGGCGTGAGAGTTGATGGATGCAGCCCCGCTTCGCCAGGCATCAATTACCAGAACTACATGGATTATACAGACGATGCATGCTATTCGATGTTCACCGCCAAACAGGCAGAGAGAGCAGAATACATTCTTCAGAATTGCCGGCTTTCTTTAACTACATCCAACGGATGCGCGCCGGTCACTCTTTATGCAAATGATGCCGCGTCAAAATTATTATCACCAGGAAGCAGTTGTTATCCCGGTGCTATTGGAACCAGTTTCTGCCAGGGTTCAACTTTCAGCGCGACCTTCATGCTGAGAAATACCGGAACCAGTAACCTTACATCTGTAACGCTTAACGCAGTTGTTGGCGCGGGCACACCGGTTACCGCAAACTGGACAGGAAACCTGCCACCTTATGAACTTACAATCGTTACCATTAACGGCATATCCACCGGCACCACTACCGGAACACAGCAATTAAAAGTATATACTACTAATCCAAATGGCGCGGCTGATCAGCGTACTTCGAACGACACTGCTACCATCAACCTGACAATTAATGCGGGTGGCGGCGTTCCAAACGTGACAGAAGGATTTGAAGCAACCACCTTCCCGCCAACAGGATGGTCTGTAGTTAATCCGAACTCCGGCAGCATTACCTGGGCCAGAACAACCCTCGGAAAAAATTCAGGGCTCGCCTCTGCAAGGATCAACTTCTATAGTTACAGCGGATCAACAGGTCACCTTGACCACCTGGTTACTCCTGCAGTTGATGTTACCGATGCCGATTCAATCATAGTTGATTTCGCAAGAGCTTACAGACAATATTCAGCTTCATTATCAGATACCCTGATGATTCAGCTGGCAACACAATGCGGTGCTACAACCTTCCCGATCACTGCATGGAAAAAAGGTGGCAGCCAGCTTGCAACAACACCCGGAACAGTTACAAGCAACTGGGCGCCGGTGACTGCTGACTGGTTACGTGAGCGAATAGACCTCAGGTCATTTGTACCTGTTGGCACTACCTCATTGCTGGTATCATTCACTTCTAAGAACGGATATGGCCAGAACCTTTATCTGGATGATATTAATGTCTATCCTGTTCTGCTGCTGAGGAGAGATGCGCAACTGCGCGCCATCACAGGTCCGGCATCCAAGGTTTGTACCGGCAGCATAACACCATCAGTGGAAATATTCAACAATGGTAAGGATACGCTGACAAGTGTTAAGATTGTTTACAGGATACTGGGACCTTCATTTACTCACAATGATTCACTTGTGTGGTCAGGCAAATTGCCGCAGGGACAGGGTGCCGTAGTAAACCTTAAGCAATTGACACTCCCCGCGCCTGGCACTTATACCATTCAGGCATGGACAAAAGAACCAAATAATAACAGCGATCAGAATACTTCGAACGATACATCAACTGTTGTATCATTCAGGTTCGTTGCTACAGCGCCATTGCCATTGACAGAAAGTTTTGAGTCTACAAGCTTCCCGCCGGCAAACTGGGCAAGAGTGAACCAGGATGGACAGGGAACATGGTTCAGAACTACCGCTGCGAGTCGCCTGGGATCTGCATCCGCAGTAATTGACAACTACAATTATGATGCAAAGGGAACAATAGACGACCTCGAAACTCCGCAACTGACCTATAGCGGAATTGACTCAGCCTTCCTGACATTCCAGTTGTCGCACGCCACTTACCTGTATCCCGGCAGCACAGGACTTGCATTGGATAGCTTCCAGGTATTGGTTACAAAGGATTGCGGACAGACATTTACATCTGTTTACAATAAATGGGGTGAAGACCTTCAGACAGTTGGCAATCCGAATGAACCATTCACCAATCTGTTTATTCCAACAGGTCATAATCAGTGGAGGAAAGAGACCGTTAATCTGTCTCAGGTTCTCGGAACTTCCGGATCAGCACAAATCATCTTCCGCGCTAAAGGAAATTATGGCAATACGATCCTGCTGGATGATATAAATATCACCACCAAGACACTGCCTGCAAGACTTAAGCAGAATGGCTACATGATCGCGCCGAATCCGTTCAATTCAGCGTTCGTCATCCAGCACTACCTGCGTCCAACCAACTTGCGTGGTTTGCAAGTGACGAATTCTGCCGGTCAGATCGTTTACTCACGTTCATTCAATGGTAATGCCGACTCCTATATGCAGATCGACCTTACCCGTTTTGCAGCAGGCATGTACGCTGTGAAACTGATATATGATAACAAGGTGATCACAGAAAGAGTGATCAAACGCGGCCAATAAAAGATCAATGCTTTATTGCATGTATAGTCCCGCCAGCAGGCGGGACTATTTTTTTAAATATCTTTCGGGCTAAATAAAAAAAGATCAGTTGGGTTCCATTGGAAATTTTTTCAGCCGGCGCAGTCCAAAGTTCTATTTTATCCAAAGGTCATTTGGCAACAGGCCATTCCGGTTGCTGGATATCGGAGCAGGCAATCATTCGGCTTCCAAGACCAAAAGACTGTTTCCGGCCTGCGAGTACCATGGCCTGGACATCAATAAGGATTATAATAATTCGCCTGAAGACTTCAAAGCCATGACAGCATTTTATGAAATGGACCTTACCAGGCTGCAATTCGATGTGTTGCAAAACGATTTCTTTGATGCCATCTGGATCGTACACGTGATCGAACACTTGCACAACGGAGACGAGGTGCTGCTGCGCCTCCTGCCGAAACTTAAAAAAGGAGGATTTCTTTATGTAGAGTTTCCCGGCAAAAAAAGCACAACACTACCTTCCATGTATGGCACATTGAACTTTCACGACGATGCTTCGCATGTAAGGATCTATTCCGCAAAAGAGGTCTCATCGCTATTGGAAAAAGCAGGATTTGAAACCATATCAAATGGCACCCGCCGCAACTGGTATTATATCTTTGCAATGCCATTCCGCATCCTTGGTCATTGGGCCAGGGGGAAAAAACTGCAGGGCAATATATTCTGGGACCTGCTTGGGTTCGCTGAATTTGTATATGGAAGGAAACGATAACTTCAAAAAACCATCGGGTCATGAACCGCATTGATCGCTTGTTTGGTATTCTCACACTACTTCAGTCAAAGAAATACGTTACTGCGGAAAAGATCTCCGAGAAATTCCAGATTAGTGTAAGAACAGTTTACCGTGATGTGAAAGCGCTTGGCGAACAGGGAATTCCGGTCAGCTTTGAACAGCACAAGGGATATTTTATCGTACAGGGATATTTTCTTCCGCCTGTATCTTTTACCAACGACGAGGCAAACGCGCTGCTGCTCATGGAAGCGATCGTGACGGGATTTGCCGACAAGTCGATC
>DASWTK010000014.1:0-9017 GCA_036402175.1 Chitinophagaceae bacterium
TTCGACGCGGGCAGGTTTGCAAGGCAGAGCGCCAGCAAGCTGCTGACAGAACAGTTAAACCGTTTGGCCGGCAACCTTATACAGGGAGTGGATATAAACTTTGATGTTACTTCTATTGAAGACTATACAACAGGTGAACGCAGGAATAAAACTGATTTTAATGTATCGCTTTCAAAGAACCTGTTGAGTGAGCGCCTGAAGGTTACCGTTGGAAACAATTTTGAGCTGGAAGGTCCGCAGCATTCCGGCGGTAAAAATCCGGGCATCGCTGGTGACATCGCGATAGATTATAAGTTAAGCAAGGATGGCAGGTACATGATACGTGGTTACCGGAAAAATGAATATGAAGGTGTGGTTGAAGGGTATGTAATTGAAACCGGATTAAGCTTTATTGTCACCATCGATTACAACAGGTTTATGGAGATATTCAGGAGAAAGAAAAATAAGAATCCAAAGCCAGCAGCTCCGGCAACACCAGTTGTGAAGGAGCCGGGCAATGAACCTTAAACAGGTATTAAAGAAATGGGATTGTCAAAAAGCGCAATTTACTGGTTACTGGGATTTGTATGTGTGATAATAGGTTCATCGTGCAGCAATCTTAAGTTTGTTCCTAAGGACGATGCGCTGTACACGGGAGCAACTGTGCGTGTAAGGGCAAGGAATATTACTGCGAAAGAACGTAAAATTTTACGCACGGACCTGGAAGGACTCACGCGTCCAAGACCCAACAGCAAGATACTTGGACTGCGTATGAAGCTTTGGGCAAACCACATTCCTTTCCTTCGTAAAAAATTTGCAGAGCCTCCCGTCCTGCTCAGCAGTCTCGACCTGGATCATAATGTTGCGGTACTGCGCAACCACCTTGAGAACAATGGTTATTTCAATGCCAGGGTCCGGGGCGATACAACGGTAAAAAAGAGAAGAGCCAGCGCACTTTACAGAACAAGGCCCGGCCCGCAGTATAAGATCAAGGAAGTAATATTCGATAGCGATACCAGCTTGCTGCAGAAATATATTAATGAAGCGATCCCGAATACATTGCTGAAGCCGGGTTATCCATTTAATCTTGATCTTATTTTAGCCGAAAGAAGACGCATTGATGCTTACCTGAAGGAGAGGGGCTTTTATTATTTCAATGCAGATCACCTTATTATTCAAACCGACAGTACAGTGGGCACACACCAGGTGAACCTGTATGTGAAACTGAAGCCTGAAACTCCGGCCGACGCAAGGGTAATCTACAAGATCAACGACGTTTTTGTGTATTCCAACTATAATCTTACTACAGCTTCTATAGATACCAATCCAGCGAATTCAAGATTCCATGAGGGATTTTATGTAATAGACAAAGACAAGTTGCATAAACCGCTGTTGTTTGAACAGGCATTGCAGTTCAGGCCCAATGATGTTTATAACCGGACCAATCACAACCTGTCGTTGAACCGGTTAATAAACCTTGGTGTTTTCAAATTTGTAAAGAACCGCTTTGAAGAAGCGCCTTCACTGGATACACCCAAACTGGATGCTTATTATTATCTGACACCTTTTCCAAAGAAATCACTCAGACTGGAGATCACTGGTAACACAAAGTCAAATAATCTTACAGGATCACAAATTACACTCTCGTGGAGAAACCGTAATACTTTCAGGGCGGGCGAACTGCTTACGTTAAATGCGTCGGTGGGAAGTGAATACCAGTTCAGTGGTCTTTCGCAGGCATACAATACGTATCGCCTCGCCTTTAATGGTACGCTCACATGGCCAAGGTTTGTGATCCCGTTCTTTGATGTGGATATCAGAAGAAGTCCGTTTGTGCCTAAGACAAATCTCGAAGGTGGTTATGAGTTGATCAACCGGAGCAAATTATACACCCTGAGTTCCGTTCGCGGAGGACTTGGTTATGTATGGAAAGAAAACACGCGCAAAGAACATCAGCTTTATCCCGTAAGTGTAAATTTCGTTAAGCCAACCAACATAACGCCATTGTACGATTCGGTGATGTCGAAGAATCCGACGCTGCAGAAAATTGTAGAGCGTCAGTTCATCCTTGGATCCTATTATATTTTCAACTTTAATCAGCTGCTGGTGAGCCAGCCTGTGAATGCATTTTATTTCAACGGGCTGGTTGACCTGTCGGGAAATGTTGCGGGACTACTGGTTGGAAAAAATGAGACAACCAAGACGCGGCAATTGTTCGGTTCCGACTTTGCCCAGTATATAAAAACAGAAGTGGATTTCAGGTATTACAGAAAGGTGGGAGTGAATTCGGTAATTGCCAACCGCATCATCATGGGATATGGTTATCCGTATGGCAATTCAACTGAAATTCCATTCATCAAACAATTCTTTGTAGGAGGCACAAACAGCATCCGGGCATTCAGAAGCCGATCGCTGGGACCGGGTACATATAAAGTACCGGACACAACCGTTTTTCTGCCAGATCAGTCGGGCGACATCAAACTTGAGTTGAACACCGAATTCCGTGCAAAACTTTATAGCGTATTTCATGGAGCAGTTTTTATTGATGCAGGTAATGTGTGGTTGTACAGGGAAAATCCTTTGAAGCCTGGAAGTAAATTCAGCAAGGACTTCATCAGCGAGCTTGCTGTAGGTGCGGGGGTTGGTCTGCGTGTTGATGTGAACTTCTTTGTACTCAGGCTCGACATAGCCTTCCCGGTGCGCAAACCTTATCTTGAAAAAGGCAATCGTTGGATATGGGATGAGGTTGATTTTGGCAACCGTGACTGGCGCAGGAATAACCTGATCTTTAATCTTGGTATTGGTTATCCGTTCTGATTAATTAAAAATGAAATTATTTTGATTTATTTGCAAAATCGAATGATAGCAGAAAACTTAAAAGAAGCGACGAATGAATCGCACGCGGCGCTGGAGAAGTTGGTGATAGCGAAGATCAGGCAAACAAACTCATCAGACCGGTATCTTCATTTACTGGAAATGTTCTACGGATTTTATAAACCCGTGGAAGAACAGATCGACTCTCATATTGATCGCGCACATTTCACAGATTATTCACAACGACGTAAATCAGAAGCTCTCCTGCAGGACATGCATAACCTGGAGGCCGGAAGCAGGCTCATGCTTTGCCAGGACCTGCCATCTATTTCAGATTCTGTGAGTTGCCTGGGCGCCCTGTACGTACTGGAAGGCTCAACGCTCGGCGGAAGTGTTATCAGCAAGCTTCTGAAAAAAGAACTTGGAGATGAAGCTCCTGAATTTTTTTTATTCTTTAACTGTTATGGCGACTCCGCCAGGGACATGTGGTACGAATTTAAAGAGAAATTAAATAGTTATACAACTAACGAAGCTGCTCACCTGAAGATGATCGAAGCTGCGAATGAGACATTTGTTAAGTTCAAAACATGGATTTTAGAATATGAACGGAACTGATAAAAAAAATTATGACTCTGATTTTTGCGGAAGCCTTCCCTTGCACCTGATAAATCTCATTCAACCTTATGGCGTGCTGCTGGTGCTTGACCCGGCTTCGCTGGAAATAATTCAGGCAAGTGAGAATGCAGGTGAACTGTTATCGATTGAACCCGCAAGGATCATCAACACGTCCCTGCGAAAGCATATTGCTCCTGACCAGTTCAAAAGGCTGGAAGAACTGGTGAAGTCGGGTGGCAGCGCGAAGTCGGTATTTAATTTCACACTTGAAAAAAAGAATAAGGTAATAACATACAACGCCCTGGTGCATGTTAAGCACGAATATGTGATCCTTGAAATAGACATAAAAACCGCAGGCAGGCAATCATCTTTCATTGATATTTTCCAGGAGCTGAAGCTTGCGATTGCAGGTATCGAAAGCGCGATCAATACAGAGGAAGTTTGTGAGAAGGCGATAACTGAACTTAAAAAGTTATCGGGCTTCGACCGCATCATGATCTATCAGTTCGACGAGGATTGGAATGGTGTTGTAATAGCGGAAGCAGCTGAACCGGACATGGACCCCTACCTGGGCCTGAGGTTTCCTGCATCGGATATTCCGAAGCAGGCGAGAGATCTATATCTCAAAAATGCTTACCGGCTGATACCTACCCGTGAATATCAGCCCGTGCGGTTATACCCTGTTATTAATCCAAAAACGGGCGCGTTCATCGATCTCTCTGACTGTAACCTGAGAAGTGTGGCGGCAGTGCATCTTGAATACCTGAAGAATATGGGAGTGACGGCATCCATGTCGACCCGGATTCTCAGGGATAATAAATTGTGGGGACTGATATCGTGTCATCACCGGACAGAAAAATACCTTGATTACGAGACCTGCAGTTTGTTTGAGCTGATGTCCATCATCATCTCGGGCAAACTTGGTTCAATACAGAATCATGAGTTGTATTCTTTCAACAGCCGGCTGAAAAGCATTCAGTCGTCTCTCATGAAGCAGGTTTATGAAACAGATGACCTTTACGACGGGCTTTTCAAACGCGATGTAAGCCTGCTGGAGTTACTGAACGCGGGAGGAGCCGCCCTGGTCGACACTAAACAGGTGCGGGTAATCGGCAATGCTCCATCGAAAGACCAGATCCGTGAAATGGTGTACTGGCTGCAAAGTAATTCGCTGAGCAATGTTTTTCATGTAACAAATCTGGGCGACGTTTATGAGCCGGCGCAATCGTACACCGATGTGGCCAGTGGCATAATTGTTATACCGGGAAATGATAACAGGGGTGAATATATCATTGGGTTCAGGCCCGAAGTTGTGCGTGAGGTTAACTGGGGCGGTAATCCCAACGAAGCCATCAATTTTGAAAAAGACCAGGTGTCGTATCACCCGAGGAATTCGTTCAGATTGTGGCAACAGGTTGTAAAAAATACCTCACTTCCCTGGCTTCCGGGAGAAGTGATGGTGGCAGAAGATTTTAGAAAATATGTTTGGAATACCCGATAAAAACTAAACCGGTAAAAGTATTTACCGGGGCGTATGTTATGGAAAAAAATCTTACATCCGGGGGAAAGCTGACATCAAAGGCTTCCCAATCAACAGGCAACGTTCAGAGCGGACACTCCGTGGTTGCAATAGGCGCTTCGGCCGGGGGGCTTGAAGCCATCCACGAATTTTTCGACAATGTGCCGGAGAATACCAATGTGTCTTATATAGTGGTGCAGCATTTGTCGCCCGATTACAAAAGCCTTTTGGTAGAACTGGTGTCGAAGCACACGCACATGAATGTGTTTGAAGCGGAGCAGGATATGACACTGCAAAAGAATTGCGTGTATGTGATTCCGAACAACAAATTAATGACGGTCAGCGGCGGCAAACTGCGTTTGATGGATAAAGTGCCCGATAAGGCGCCAAATACCGCGATCGATATTTTCCTGAACTCGCTGGCTGAAGATAAAGGGCCAGACGCCATTGCGGTGATCCTCTCCGGTACCGGCACCGATGGCACCCGTGGAATAGAAGCGATAAAAAATAACGGAGGACTTGTACTTGTTCAGGATCCCTGCACGGCCAAGTTCGACGGAATGCCCAACAGCGCTATTTCTTCGGGCAACGCCGACATGATACTTGCTCCCGAATTGATGCCCGAAGAGATCTATACGCATTTGCAGGAAACGCCTATTCATATACTAAACAAGGGCAAGATAGATGAGAACCTGCTCGAGGAAATATTCAGGCTGGTGTACAGGCAGAGCGGGCATGACTTTCATTTTTATAAAACGCCCACAATCATCAGGCGGATTTCGCGGCGCATGTCGCACAAGGGAATTAAGAAGCTGGAGCATTATGTAAATTACCTGAGAGAGAACCCCGAAGAATGTAAAAATCTTTGCAAGGATTTTCTGATTGGCGTTACACGCTTCTTCAGGGATCCCGCCGCGTTTGAGATATTATACAAAGATGTATTTCCGAACATTGTATCGCAAAAAAAGCAGGGAGAAGTTTTTAAGATCTGGATTAGCGCGTGCAGCACGGGCGAAGAGGCTTATTCCCTTGCCATGATGCTCGACAAATATCTCAATGAGAAGAAACTTTTTTTCGATGTAAAAATATTTGCTACCGATATCGACGAGACCGCGCTTGAAGTTGCGTCGAAAGGAGCTTATCCCGATACAATCGAAAAGGACATTGATCCCGAAATACTTTCAGCATATTTCGTAAAAGAAGGTAATCATTATCATGTAAACTCACATATCCGCAAACAGATAGTATTCGCCAAGCATAACATCATTAAAGATCCGCCATTTATCAAGAACGACCTGGTTACCTGCCGTAACATGCTTATCTACATGAGCAGTATTCTGCAGAAGAGAGTAATGGCAACTTTGCATTTTTCATTAAATCATGGCGGTTATTTATGGCTTGGTCCCAGTGAGTCAGTCGCAAACCTGAATGAAACGCTGGAGGAAATAAACAGTAAGTGGAAAGTATATAAGAAGAATGGCAATTACAAAGCGTCGCACAATGAAGCTTTTTACGGCCGTACAATGGATTACGGCAGGTTTCCAAAGGAAATAAGAACCGAACGTCAGCAGGGTTTCAGTAAAACAACCAGAGATATTTCGGCGGAATTCAAAGAAGTGCTGGCCGAAGAATTCGGGTATGCTGCATTTTATGTCGATAGCAACTACGAGATAAAGGAAGCCACCGGCAATTATAAAAAATATATCTCACTGCCCGAGGGAAGGTTACACATGAACCTTCTCAAAATGCTGCCGTCAGAACTTTCGATTTCATTAAATGCGGCAATCCGCAAAGCAGTGAACGAACAGAAAAAGGTGAGCGTGAAAAGTGTTCGTGTAAAAGGTAAAACACGGAACCGCTATATCAGCCTGATCGTAAAACCCGGAAGTAAAGATGTGCCGGATGCGCTAACGCTGGTCATCTTTGGTGAAAACAAAAAAGAACGGGCCGATCATAAACCGGTTGATGTGCCGGTTAATACCGATCCTGAGCTGAATAAATACATAATGGATCTGGAGGCCGAGCTCAAGGAAACGAGGGGCGATCTGCAGATGGCAATTGAAGGCCTTGAGACCAGCAACGAGGAATTGCAATCAAGCAATGAAGAGCTGCTCTCGGCGAACGAAGAGCTCCAGAGCTCCAATGAGGAACTGCAGTCTTTAAATGAGGAGTTGCACACCCTCAATACCGAGCATCAGCTCAAGATCAAGGAACTGGTGGAGCTGAACGACGACATGAACAATTATTTCCGCAGCGCGGATGTTGCCCAGATATTCCTGGACAAGTCAATGACCATCCGCAAATTCAATCCCGCTGCGGTCAAGCTGATCAACCTAATTGAAACCGATATCGGTCGACCCATCAGTCACATCTCTACTAACCTGCGTTACCATAACCTTCTGGATGATATCAACCAGGTGATAGATACAGGTAAGAGCTTCGAAAAGGAACTCAGGCTCACCAATGGAACGAATACGCTGATGCGCATTCTCCCTTACCTGCGGCAGGATAAGCAGACCGACGGAGTGGTGATCACCTTCGTTGATATTTCTGCACTGAGGGAGCGCGACAACATCATCAAAGGCGTATTTGATTCAAGTCCGAGCGCCATCATGGCGTTCAGTGCTGTACGTAATGAGAACAACCAGATCATAGATTTCAAATGGCTGGCTACCAACTATGCGGCAGATAAATTGTTAGGCCGTAATTCGGGAGAGTACACCGGTAAATTTCTTAAGAAGGAATTTCCATCGGTTTTTGAAAACGAGTTTTTCGAAAAGTATGTGAATGTTGTAAAGAGCGATACTCCTCTCAGGTTTGAGTACAATTACCAGATGAATGGTTTGAATCTCTGGTTCGAGATAGTGGCCATCAAAATGATGGATGGACTTGTGGTTACGCTTACCGACGTATCGGAAAAGAAAGAGGCGGAAGAAAAGCTCAAGAAGAATTATAGTGAGCTGATGAACGTGAAAGAGAATCTCCGCAAGCTTAATCTTGAACTGGAAGATAAGGTGAATGAAAGAACCAGGGAATTATCATTAAGTGAGGAAAGATTCAGGCTGGTAACAAATGCTACCAATGAATCTATCTGGGATTGGGACCTTGGCAAAAATAAAATATGGTGGAGCGAAGCATTCTTTACGCTCTTTAATTATCAGAAAGAGAACAACCGCATTTACAATAGCTCGTTCAAGTTCGACAGGATTCATCCCGATGACCGGCGTCGGGTTACCGACAGCATTCACCAGGTAATCAACAGCAATGGGCGTCAGTGGTCGGCCGAATACCGTTTTGCAAGGGAAGACGGCACCTATGCGCGTGTACTTGACCGTGGTTATATCATCCACGATGAATTCAATACACCTTACAGGATGCTGGGATCAATGCTTGACGTAACGGAGCTTAGAAAAGCCGAAGCTGAAGTGATCAGCAATATCGAGCAGAGAAAATTCCTGGCCGAATCCATGCCTTTAATTGTATGGACAGCTACTCCTGAAGGTGAACTGAATTTCCTGAATAAGGAATTCGAAAAATTCACTGGCACCTCAGTCAAAGACGGTCAGGAGTGGGGCTGGGAAAAACTGATCTATCCCGAAGACCTGCCAGAGCTGAATATGCGATGGCATCATGCGCTGCAGCATAGAAAAAGCTTTGCATGTGAGATCCGCCTTCGCCGGTATGATGGTGAATACTGCTGGCACATTGTAAAAGCGAATCCTAAAAAGAATAATGAAGGTCACTTATTGCTTTGGGTTGGAACATTTAGCGATATCCATCAGCAAAAAATGGCGAATGAAGTACTTGAACATCGTGTAAAGGAAAGGACGCGTGAGTTGCAGCAGATGAATGAGGACCTTGAATCGAGCAATATTGAACTGCAGCAGTTTGCGTCGGTGGCGTCGCATGACCTGAAAGAGCCGCTGCGAAAGATCCATATGTTCAGTAACCTGATCAAGGATAAATATTTCCAGGATGCCGAAGAGGGTGCTATCAGTTACCTTGACAGGATCATTAATTCATCGGCGAGGATGACAACACTGGTTAACGACCTGCTGAGTTTCTCACGGCTTTCGGTGAACCAGTTATT
>DASWTK010000015.1:0-27365 GCA_036402175.1 Chitinophagaceae bacterium
AAGTTATTCCTCGAAGAAAGAAAAGGCAAACTCGGTTTGGGTACAGCTTACATTCATGGCTTTAAGTGGGCCGTTGAAAAAGGGTATAAGTACATCTTTGAAATGGACGCTGATTTTTCGCACAATCCGCAGGACCTTGAACGTCTCTATGAAACCTGCAAGTATGGTGGCGCTGATGTTGCAGTTGGATCGCGGTATGTGAAAGGTGGTGGAAACGTTAACTGGCCATGGGACAGGGTTTTTCTGTCGAAAGGCGGTTCAGTGTACACCCGCATGATCACATGGATGCCGGTGAAAGATCCTACTGCCGGATTTGTTTGCTACAGGAAAGAAGTACTTGAATCAATCAATCTCGATAATATAAGATTCGTAGGGTATGCATTCCAGATAGAAATGAAATTCGCTGCCTGGAAACTTGGCTTCACAATCAAAGAAGTTCCCATCATCTTCGCCGATCGCAAATACGGTAGCTCCAAAATGAATAAGGGCATCGTAAAAGAAGGAATTCTGGGTGTACTTAAACTCCGTTGGTACAGTCTTTTTAAGGATTACCGCAATCGTGTAAAGAACCTGCCCGTTTCAGACAACACTTACAATCGCTCGCATCAGCCCGAAGTAGTAACGAAATAAATAAGTTGTTATATCAATAAACTGATAAAGCAATTATTTTTATTGTTGGTTATAAAGTATTTTGCTGCCTGCTAAAAACCTGGAAGCCCCACAATCGGCTTAACGGCTAACTGGCTATTTATGAAAAAAGCTTTCATCGAGCTGCACATTGCCGTTCTCCTCGCGGGCTTCACCGGAATACTCGGAAGACTAATTACATTAAATGAAGGATGGCTGGTCTGGTATCGGTTATTGATAACCGTTATTACGCTCTGGGTTTTATTTTTTCTTACAAAGAAGATCGTTCGCATTCCGTTCGGGGAGGTCAGGAAAATATTCTGGGTAGGACTTATTGCGGCTTTGCACTGGGTAACTTTTTATGGCAGCATAAAATATTCCAACATATCTGTTGCTCTCGTTTGCTTTTCATCAATAGGTTTTTTCACCGCTTTGCTCGAGCCCTTGCTTTTAAAGAAAAGAATTTCATGGCAGGAGGTTTTGCTGGGGCTGATGGTAATGGTTGGCATTTATATCATCTTCCATTTCGATCCAAGGTACAAGGTTGGGATCATCATTGGCATAATTTCGGCGCTACTGGGTAGCCTGTTCCCGATCTTCAACCGCCGCTTACTGGAAAGGCATTCCGCCGAAACCGTTACCCTTTATGAACTAACAGGCGGCTTGCTTAGCCTTACTTTTCTGATGCCCTTATATATTTATCTTTTTCCCGGAGGTCATTATATTCCGACCATTCCGGATTTCCTCTGGCTGCTTGTTCTGAGCTGGTTTTGTACCGTTCTGGCTTTCCAGTTGCTGATGAATGCTTTGAGAAAGATCTCGGCTTTCACCGTTAACCTTAGTTATAATCTGGAGCCGTTATATGGCATCCTGCTTGCATTTGCCGTATACAGGGAAAATGAATACGTAGGTATTTCATTTTACATAGGATTTGCTATCATTATGCTTTCTGTTATCCTGCAAACCGTCAGGGTGTACAGGAGAAGGCATTCTCACCCGGCCTGAAGCCATTCATCAAAATTTATTGTACACACGTCAATTACCAGCCCGATTCCTTTAATTTTAGGGAAATCAACTAACTGGTTATGCGCTTAGGGAAAATCTTCTTGTTATTCTCCATACTCGCCCCTTTTGTTGGGTCATCTCAGAAAAAGCCTCTTGATCATTCAGTATATGACAGCTGGCAAAACGTTGGTGAACGAGCCATCAGTAATGACGGGCGATACATTGTTTACAGCATCAATCCCCAGGAAGGTGATGGTATGCTGGTGATACAATCGGTCGACAAAGTTTTTAAACGCGAGATCCCGCGTGGATACAATGCCACTATTTCGGAAGACAGCAGATATGTTGTTTGCAGGGTCAGGCCTTTTTTCAAGGATACACGCGACGCAAGGATCAAGAAAAAAAGACCCGATGAAATGCCAATGGATTCCCTGGTGATCCTGAATCTTTCAACAGACAGTATTACGCGCGTTGCACGCGTCAAAGGATATAAGATGCCGGAAAAAGGTTCCGGCTGGGTGGCTTATCATCTGAACAAAGCGTTGCCTGATCCTCAGAAACCGCGGCAGCAACCAGACTCTATAACCCAGATCAATAACCTTACGCGCATGGTCGACAGTTTGCAAAAGATAGCAGACAGCCTGCGCGCAAAAGTGGCCGATGTGAAAACTAAGGGCATGTCTGTACTCCAGGCTGCAAAGAGTGAGGAAAGGAAACCGGCGTCGAAACCCACTCCGCAGGATCCTGTAGAAGAAGGCACCGACATGGTATTGCGAAACCTTACAACAGGCAGCGAAAAGAAATTCAAGCTAGTAACGGATTATATTTTCAGTGAAAAAGGCAATGCATTCCTTGTTGAGACATCTCGGAAGAACGGTGATACCAATTCAGTTGCTGCACTAGTATGGGTTGATCCTTCAAGCGGCAAGTCAGATACCATAATGAAGCGTTTCAATGACGCTAAGAGTTTTTCATTCGACAGGGAAGGTTCTCAGCTTGCATTTGTGGCGGAAAGGGATAGCGTAGCAAAAGCTTTGAGAAAGTTTTATAAACTCTGGTACTACACGCCCGGAACAGACAGCGCGAGGTTAAGAGTTGACATTAATACAGCCGGCATTGCCAAAGGATTTACAGTAAATGACTTTGCAAATATTCAGTTCAGCAAAGACGGAAACAAGTTGTTTTTTGCAGTTTCACCAATCCGGCCTGTGAGGGATACAACCCTGGTTGATTTTGAAACAGCGCGGCTCGACATCTGGCATTATAATGATGATTACCTGCAGCCACAGCAGCTTCGGCAGACAGAACAGGAATTGAGAAGAGGATTTATGGCTGTTATGGGAAAGAACTCAGATAAGGTTGTACAGCTGGGAAATGATTCCACGGAAAACATAACCATCATCGATGAAGGCAACGCGGATTATGTACTCGGCACAACTACCAGCAAAAATCGTGTTGCCCTTCAATGGCAGGGATTCGTTCTGCAATCTGCTTACATTATTTCTACTAATGACGGATCCAGAAAGCCTGTCACCAAAAACATCCGCGGAATGTTCACTGCATCACCTTCAGGCAAGTATGTTGCGTGGTATGATTGGAGGAAGAAACAGTGGTTCGCTTATAATATAGAGGCCGGCACCATTGCTTCGGTCAGCAAGAATATTAAAGTTCCCGTTTGGGATGAAGATGATGATCATCCGGACGATCCGCCACCGCATGGACTTATGCGTTGGGAGGAAGGCGATAAATATGTGTACCTGTACGATAAATTCGATATCTGGAAATGTGATCCTGATGCGAAGCAGCAACCAGTAAACCTGACTGGCGGACTTGGCAGAAAGAATAATCTTACTTATCGATATAGCATACTTGACCGTGAAGAAAGATTTATCCGTGAAGGTCAGCCGATACTTCTTACGGTATTTGACAATAAGACTAAAGGAAACGGGCTACAGCATTATGTTGTGGGCCAGCCTTTCACTACTAAAACACCAACGATCTATCCGCAGGTGATGGGTGGCTTTTTGAAAGCTAAAAACAGCGATGCGATCACCTATCTTACTGCTTCACCAAGTGTTAGTCCGAATGTTGCGGTAAACCGGTTTGACGAAAACATCGGAAGTAATATCAGGGCCCAGGTTGTTATGAGCAACACCAATCCACAGCAGCAGAATTATAACTGGCTTACTGTTGAACTGCACAAATGGAAGATGTTCGACGGAAAACTTGCAGAAGGATTGTTATTCAAGCCAGAAAATTTCGACAGCACCAAAAAATATCCGGTGATATTTTATTTCTATGAAAAGAATGCTGATACGAGATACAATTACCGTGCGCCCGCGCCAAGCGCATCCACTATCAATATACCATACTTTGTAAGCAACGGATACATTGTATTTGACCCGAACATCTATTATAAGGACGGAGAGCCCGGAGAAAGCGCGTACAATTCAATTGTATCCGCGGCTAAGTACCTGAGCAAGATGAAGTGGGTAGACAGTACAAAGATGGCCATACAAGGTCAGAGCTGGGGCGGTTACCAGGTTGCATATCTTGTTACGCGCACAAATCTTTTTGCCGCGGCCGGAGCAGGAGCGCCGGTTGCGAACATGACCAGTGCATATGGTGGCATCAGATGGGGAACAGGCCTGAACCGCCAGTTCCAGTATGAGCGTTCACAAAGCAGGCTGGGAGGTACGTTGTGGGAAAAGCGCGATCTGTATATTAAGAACTCTCCATTATTCAGAGCCGATAAAGTAAATACTCCTTTACTCATTATGCATAATGATAACGATGGAGCAGTTCCCTGGTACCAGGGCATTGAATATTTTACAGCGCTGCGCAGGTTGAACAAGAAAGTATGGCTGCTTCAGTACAACGGTGAAGATCATAACCTGGTAGAAAGGAGAAACAGAAAGGACCTGTCAATAAGGTTGAGCCAGTTTTTTGATCATCACCTGAAAGGCGCGCCTCCGGCAAAATGGATCACAGATGGTGTTCCGGCTTTGGTAAAAGGAATAGACTGGGGAACAGAAGTGCCAGGCGAGAAGAAGGGATTTTAATATCTGAAACTCCTTAAGCCGCATTCTGGGTTATATACCTCACGAGGCATCTTTTTGCAATTGGCAGAAGTGTTTCTTCGATCGGGTATGTCAGATTGGTCTCAATGGTATATACCGCGGGATTCGGAAGCTGCTGCTTTTTCCTGATCAGCTCCGCTTTTATGTTTTCATAGGAGTTTACAATATTCCGCTCCCAGCAATCAACATATTCAGTACGGATGCTTCTGTATTTCTCATCGTGTTTCTCGAATATGCTTAACCGGTATTGATATACCCTTGTGTCGCGCGTTGACCCCTGGTTCAGGAAAAAGTACCCTTCCTGAAGATCGAGTGGCACAAGTCCTACCGGATAAATATTCAGGTTATCTTCTACAAATTCATAGATCTCCGTTCCGCTGCTGATGGTACGCTTCATGCATTCTGTAGAATAATTGATGATCTGCTCCAGTTCCTCCATAAGCTCATCATCTTCTATCATCTGTTCATACAGAAGCTCAAGTTTCTGCAGTTGCATTCCTGTGAATTTTTTGGGGAACTGCTCCTGCAGGTAACGCTTGTTCTCACGGAAAGCCGCGAGGTTGTTATAATGGAATATGATATCGGCCAGCTGGGGGTATAGTTTATTCTCATTGAAGTACTTGTTGATTTCTTGCAGATAAGCGAGCAAAGTATATTTCTTTAGCTCGAAATCTATGTAGCCATCGGCAAACCAGGTTTCGGAAAGTGTCTTCATTTCTACAGGTTTAGATCACTCAATTTAGAAAATTGGACTGAAAATAATATACCAGTTTAATCCTACCTTGTTAAAAAATACGGTCTATGTTGAAGCTTTGTGCATTATTTCTGGCCCTATGCTTAAGTTTAACGGCTTGTACTCAGACTTATTATATAGTTCGCCATGCCGAAAAGGCCGTTGTAGATGGAAACACTAATATGATGGCCAATGATCCGCCTCTTACAGACAAAGGAAAGGCCAGGGCGGAGGCGCTTGCGGAGGTGCTCAAAACGGAGAAAATCAACCACATATTTTCTACAAATACCTTACGTACACGTTCAACCGCCGAACCGCTCAGCCGACGGCTGAATCTTGCAATTGAAACGTATGGCTCCCGTCCGGATTCAGCTTTTATAAAGCAGTTAAAAGGACTTAATAAAAATACGTTGATAGTTGGTCACAGTAATACGGTAGACGACATTGTAAACATGTTGTGCAATGAGACCAAAATCCCCGCAGATCTGGGAGACGCAGAATACGACAACCTGTTCATCGTGAAAATGAAAAACGGGAAAGCTGTTTTTGAACGCAGGAAGTTTGGTAATTAAACCTCCCTTTTTCCATCGAAATTCTCCAGTTCCTTCGCAACCGCGGTTAAGAAAGTGGCACCCAGTGCACCATCAATGATCCTGTGATCATACGACATTGACAGATACATCATGTGACGAATTGCAATGCTGTCGCCCTGATCTGTTTCAATTACTACCGGGCGTTTTTTGATGGCGCCAACCGCCATGATAGCAACCTGCGGCTGATTGATGATAGGTGTTCCCATGATGCTGCCAAAGGAACCTACATTGGTAAGCGTAAATGTGCCGCCAGCGGTATCATCGGGCCTTAGTTTATTGTTGCGCGCAGAATTTGCAAGATTGTTTACCTGCTTTGTCAATCCAACCAGGTTCAGCATGTCGGCGTTCCTGATTACAGGCACTATCAGGTTACCACTGGGCAAAGCCGTAGCCATTCCAATGTTGATGTCTTTTTTTACAATCAGTTTGTCGCCATCAATGCTGCTGTTAAGCCATGGATATTTTTTGATGCATTTGACGATGGCTTCAATAAACAATGGGGTGAAAGTTATTTTTTCGCCTTCGCGTTTTTCGAAATCCTTTTTTATGCGTTCGCGCCATAAGACCATGTTGGTTACGTCGGCTTCTGCGAAGCTTGTTACGTGCGCGCTCGTATGTTTGCTGTCAACCATATGTTTGGCGATCAGCTTGCGCATCCTGTCCATTTCGATGATCTCAACATTCCCGCTATAAACAGGCATCTGAGCGGGTTGACGCTCGGGCGCCTGCTGTACGGCGCGGTCTTCCGCTCTTTCCCTTACATAAGAAATATCCTGCGATGGGGAAGGCTGTGATCTTACTCCACCTTTCCGGTTTTCGACATATTGAAGGATATCTTTTTTTGTAACCCTTCCTTCATTGCCGGTTCCCGGGATCTTTTCCAGCTCGGTCATGCTTACACCTTCACTGGCCGCTATGTTCAGCACAAGGGGTGAATAAAACCTGTTGCCATTCATGGATGGTCGTTGGCCGTTTGACTGCCCCGCGATAGTAGAGCTGACTTCCTGAACCTGCGTATATGTTTGTTCCTGTGGCTCTTTCCGGGTTGTAGTTTGAGAAGGTGCAGGCGTTACTGGTTGATGGGCTGGCGCACTTTCCTCAGCGCCTGTCCTGACCCTGGCGATCACTGTACCGATTGGAACCACATCATTGACCTGGAAAAGGATTTCCTCAAGCACCCCTGCGGTTGTAGATGGGACCTCACTGTCAACCTTATCGGTTGCAATTTCCAGCACTGTTTCATCCATCCTGACAGTATCGCCAGGCTGCTTATGCCACTTTAAAATAGTGGCTTCCATAATGCTTTCGCCCATCTTCGGCATTACCAGGTCAACTATGGCCATAATCGTTGATTTTAGAATGTGGCAAAGGTAAATTAATTAGGGCATTAGGCAATTGGGAGATTAACCGGTCACTGCTCTTCTATCATTTTTCGCAACAAATTCAGCGCATTCATCGCGGTCAGTTCAATATTCCTGGAACGGTCGAAACGGAACCGGAATTTTTCAGTTATGACCTTTTTATTATTTGCCACCGCAATCCAGACTGTTCCAACGGGTTTATTCTCCGATCCACCGTCGGGCCCCATGATCCCTGATGTTGCAATTGCATAATCGGTCTTAAGCGCGTTCAATGCACCTTTCACCATTTGTGTCACCGTTTCTTCACTGACCGCGCCAACTGTTTCAAGTGTTTCGGGATCGACTTTCAACAGGTCAATTTTCACCTGATTATCATAACTCACAATGCTTCCTTTAAAATTGCTGGATGCTCCCGGATCCTGGGTTAGCAAATGAGCAATGTATCCTCCGGTGCAACTTTCGGCCGTGCAGGTTGTTTGTTTCCTTTCCTTTAATAATTTTCCAACCGCCTGGTGCATCGACATATCATCATCAATCACATACCATTCCTTTATCAATGGCTTCAACTTATTAAGATGCGATTCCAGTTCTTTTTCAAGTTGCTCTCTGTTGTTACCAGTTGCGGTCATGCGTAGCCGAACCAATCCAAAATTCGGCAGGTAAGCAAGTTTGATATAAGATGGAAGTTCCGCTTCCCAATCCTTTATTGTTTCAGCAAGCACCGATTCTCCGATTCCAGCCACCAAAACAGTCTGATGAAGAATGCTTGGTAATGAAAAATGCGCCTTTAATGCATCGATCACGCGTTTTTCCATGATGCCTTTCATTTCAATCGGAACGCCAGGCATTGAGATAAAAACTTTTTTATCTTTTTCAAACCACATTCCCGGAGCGGTGCCCCAGGGATTGTCCAGTACTTTGCAATTATCAGGAACTTCCGCCTGCCTCCGGTTCACTTCGGTTACCGGTTTCTTCAGGATATTCTCAAATATGTGTTTGATGTTGGCAAGTGCCTGATCATTTATCACCAGTTTGCCACCAAAATATTCACACAACACAGGCTTCGTAATATCATCGGCAGTCGGTCCCAGTCCGCCTGTTATTATGATGATGTCTGATTCCTTCGATTCAGCATCCAGCGCATCTATGATCGCCTGCCTGTCATCACCAACCGCAACTTTTCTTTTCAGCCATATTCCGATCCTGTTCAATTGCTGCGCGATCCATGCGCTGTTTGTATCTATTACCTGTCCAATCAGCAGCTCATCCCCAATAGTAATGATAGACGCATTAACCTTCTTTTGTTCTGATGAATGATTATCCATTGCTTTGAAATAGCTAATTTGACCGCAAAGTAAGCACTAGGTATGAGAAAAATTCCATGGTTAAGCTGTTTAATATTTGTTTGCCTTACAGGAAGAGGACAAACTGCCGGATTGAAACTGGCCGAAGCTGTTCAGCAACTGGAAAGTGATTCACAGATGCGTCATGCTATACTTGGAATTGTTGTTGCCGATGCAAAAACAGGTGAAATAATTTTCGCGCGCAATGAACAAACGGGCTTAGCGGCAGCAAGCACACAGAAAATTATTACAGGAGCCGCAGCGTTTGAAATGCTCGGAAATGATTATCGCTATAAAACCCGGATTGGATATTCTGGCAAGCCTGATAAAAACGGAGTTGTAAATGGCCATCTTTACATTCTTGGTTCTGGCGATCCTACACTCGGGAGCTGGAGGTATTCAGGTACAAAAGACAGCTTCATACTTTCTCAATGGACAGCAATCATCAAAAAGAACATCCGCCGCATTTCAGGAGGCATCGCGATGTACGATGGTACTTTCTCCAGTCAGGTTATACCCGACGGATGGATCTGGCAGGACATTGGAAATTATTATGGGGCCGGTGCTTGTGCATTGAACTGGAAGGAAAATCAATATGACCTGGTTTTAGCGTCCGGCGACCAGGCCGGTAGTAAAGTCCGGGTAATAAAGTCGGGCGATATCATTTCTGAGAACGGGGATGCAGATGCATTGATCAAATCAAGATATGACAATGAATTAAAAGCGGCGGCCAGGGGAAGTGGTGACAACGCATACATATATCTGCCTGTTAATGGAACGAGGTCGTTACTTAAAGGAACCATTCCGGCGGGCGAAAATGCTTTTAAAATTTCCGGTGCGTTACCCGATCCCCAACTTACATTTCATTCCGATCTATCAAATGCATTATCGAAACAGTCCCCATTCTTCACAACCCCTGCAAAAAAAGTGGCGATGGTTCGCGTTGCGGGGAAAGCTGAAGTTGATCAGTTGACTATGATTCACACGCATCTCTCGCCTCCGCTCGACAGCATCCATTACTGGTTCATGCGCCGAAGTATCAACCTTTATGGTGAAGCGCTCATAAAGACCATCGCTTTGGAAAAGGCAGGATATGGCGATACAGATACAGGACTAAAGCTGGTTAAAGATTTCTGGGCCGGGCGGGGCATCAGCCGGAACGCTATCAACATTATCGATGGCAGCGGACTTTCGCCGCAAAACAGGATAACTGCGGATGCGTTGCTTAAAATATTGCTTTTTGCGCGGTCACGACCATGGTACAATTCGTTCTTTGAATCACTCCCAACCTATAATGGAATGAAACTTAAAAGTGGTTCAATCGGTGGCGCAAGGGCGTTTGCAGGTTATCATACTTCGGCAAAAGGACAGCAATATGCAATTGTCATCATCGTAAACAATTACTCGGGTTCATCAGCAGAGATCGTAAAGAAGATGTTTAAAGTCCTCGATCTGTTAAAATAATTCAGGGCAGGTCCAACCCGTAGCATCAGCAAACCAATATTAAAAGTACCGGCAGAATATTTTGTCGGGGTAAGCTTCATCTTTCCAAAATTTTGTCAAAAGCAGGAGAATAGAAAATCTGATGGCTTTTAGAAAGAAATGTTAATCTAATGAGTTATGCACAGGTGTTTGGAATGATGTTTGGTTGAAGATAAAATAATTCGAAACTTTACCACGTTACCCTTTATCAGCTATTTGACTAATTGCATGAACTTTAAAAGATCATGAACGAATGAAACGAATACTCTTAATCCTGGCCGTAGGCCTTTCTTCTCTCTATTCATATTCTCAACAGACCCGCATACTTGACGATCCCAATGCCATGTTCCACCAGGCAAAGGAATATTTTCAGAAGGAACACTACAGCCTTGCATATCCGCTTTTTAAAGATCTGTCGCTGCAATTGAGGGAGACCGACCGCAGCAACCAGGCGCTGAATATGCAGGAAGTGAAGTATTATACCATCGTTTGCGGACTAAAACAGAATGAAGAGGCTGCGGTTGAAAAAGCCAAAGAATTCATAAATATCGAGGACAACGCATCAAGGGTTGAGATGATGCAGTTTCATCTGGCTGAGTATTATTTCCGTACAAAAGATTTTACACAGGCGCTTTCAGCTTATGATAACGTATCGGTTGACCACCTCAGCAACCGCGAAGTAGCCGATATGAAGTTTCACCAGGGCTACGCGTATTTCAATCAACGCAATTTCACCCAGGCAAAGCCACTTTTTGACGCCATCCGTCAGATGCCGAAGGACCCTAATTATATAGACGCCAATTACTATTACGGCTTTATTACATTTTATGAAAAGAAGTACAACGATGCACAGGCAGCGTTCAAAGTAGTGGAAGAGCACCCCAATTATCAGAATGTAGTACCCTATTATATCGCGAATATTTACCTGATCCAGGGACAGAAAGACAAGGCTATCACATATGCGGAAGCCCGGTTAAAAAAAGGCAACCAGTTCTACGACCTGGAACTTAATCAATTGGTAGGACATGGCTATTTTGAAAAAGGTGAATACGCGAAGGCGCTGCCATACCTTGAAAAATATGTCGGCAAGTCGGAGAAAGTGAACCGGACCGATCTGTATGAGCTATCGTACAGCTATTATGTCGCGAAGAATTATACAAAAGCAATAGAAGGATTCAAGCAGCTGGGTGGAAAAGAAGATTCACTTGCACAGCATTCAATGTACCTTCTGGGAGACGCATACCTGAAAACAAACCAGAAACCAGAGGCGCGCAATGCGTTTATGTTCAGCGCGTCGAACAGCAGCAACCAGCAACAGAAGGAAATAGCAACTTACAATTACGCGAAGTTATCTTACGAGCTCGGCTACCAGGACGTAGCATTGACCGAGCTGCATCATTTCCTGGACTCTTTTCCTTCATCTTCTTACCGTGAAGAAGCCAGGGAGTTATTGGTGGGTGTTCTCGCAAATACAAATAATTACAAGGATGCGCTTGAACTGGTAGAAGGCGTTGAACTCACTTCGGAGAATGCGAAGCGGCTTTACCCACGCATCCTGTACGGCCGCGCTACAGAATATATAAACGATGGGATGCTGGTGACAGCGAACGAATTGCTGGATAAAGTATTAAAAGATCCCTATAACTCTTCGGTTCTTTCCATGACACAATTCTGGAAAGGTGAAATTTCCTACAGGCTGAATAATGTAGATGATGCGATCCGTCATCTGTTTGAATATTTGAAAAATCCGGTAACAAGCGGTGAGATCAACGCTACAAATGCTCGTTACAATCTTGGGTATGCATTCCTTAGAAAAGAGAACTACAGGCAGGCGCTTGGTTTCTTCGAGCAGATCATCAGGACTCCGCAGATCAGCAGTCGCCCGCTGGAACAGGACGCTTACATCCGTAGTGCCGATTGTTATTACATGATGCGCGACTTTAAAAAAGCGCTGAGCATGTATGATGTTGCGCTTAAGTTCTCATGGCCTTCGGAAGATTATGCCCTGTTTCAGAAAGCAATGGTAACAGGCGTAAATAACAGCAATGAAAAGATCAGCATGCTGAAGACCGTGGACCGCCGTTTCCCTGCATCAAGCCTGGTTCCTGACGCCAATATGGAAATTGCGAATACATATATGGCGAATGAGAAATACAGTGAAGCCCTTCCTTTTTATAAAAATGTGATCAGCTCACTTAACAGCGATGCGTTGAAGCCAAGGGCATACCTGCGTTCGGGGATCGCTTATTACAACCTTAATAATAACAAAGAAGCGTTGAATAGTTTCAATGCACTGCTGAAACAGTTTCCAAACTCCGCGGAAGCCGAAGAAGGATTGGAGAACGCAAGGGTCATCTATATTGAAGAAGGAAGGACCAGTGAATATGTCAGTTTCGCGAAATCCCTTGGCAAAGAAATCTCAACCAGTACTGAAGACTCACTTGCGTATGCCGAAGCCGAAGTGCAGTTCAGCAATGCAAATTTCAACGGGGCGCTTGCGAAGTTTGAGCAGTATTTACAAAGATTTCCTGAAGGAAAATATTCACTCGAAGCATTATATTATAAAAGCGAGATCTATTTTAACCGAAAAGACTGGAGCAAGGCAGCTTCGGGATATGAACTCATTGCCGACAGGGTACCGAATAAATTTGGCGAGAAGTCGTTGCTGCAGGCCGCCCGCCTGAACTTCTTTGACCTGAAGGATTACAATAAAGCAGAGAAATACTTTACCAAACTGAAGGACTTCGCTACCACGCAGGAAAATAAAATGGAGGCCATGCGCGGATTGTTGCGCAGCCAGTATCAGCTGGAAAAATGGACTGAAGCTACCACCAATGCCAAAGATCTCCTGACCCAGAAGAGCCTGAGCAATGACGACAAGGTGCTGGCGAATATGGCTATTGCCAGATCGTACATGATCAATAACCAGTGCGACCAGGCGATTACATATCTGCGGACTGTAGCATCGCTCAGCAAGGCTGCATACGGCGCAGAAGCCCGGTATGAGATCGCAAACTGTTATTTTAAACAATCACAGTTCAAGGATGCGGAGAAAGCCGCTTTTGAAGTGATCAATAAATCTGGCTCATATGAAGAATGGGTGACAAGGGCATATATCCTGCTTGGTGATATTTATTATGAACAGAAAGATTATTTCAATGCAAAAGCCACGTATCAGAGTGTGGTTGACAATGCAAAGATCGAATCGCTCAGGACCGAAGCGAAAGCCAAGCTGGAAAAAGTAACTGCAGAGGGATCGAAGGAAAGCAAGATTGATGGAGAAAATCAAAATTAAAATCCGAAATCTATCATAGACATGGTATATAACATTGCAAGAAAATTGATCTTATTGGTTCCATGTGCATTGCTGGTTTCAGCTGTTCTGGCACAGGATCCTAAGAAAAGAACCATTGACATCACCTCAACGTTCAAGCCTGTTCTGCGGGAAGCGGTGAAGATCAATTTTGATGCTGTTCCGCCGGTTGCCGATACAACGAAACCGCGGCTTACATATAATATCCCTGTTCAGAATCTGCTGTTCGCGTATCAGCCTGCGGAATTAAAACCAGTGGCATTGATGGTTGATTCTCTTACTGCATGGGAATACAGTAATTATATCAAAGCCGGAATAGGGAATGTTCACCAGCCATTCATCCAGGCAGGATTCAGTTTCGGGAATTCCACCACTTCTTATTACAATGTTTTTGCCGATCATTATACATCGAAAGGAGATCTTCCATTTCAGAAAAATAGTCTTACAAGCGTTGCATTGACAGGAAATGTTCGCACTATCAAAAATCATGAATGGAACGGAAAAATCGGATTCAAAAGTGAAGACTACTACTTCTACGGATTTCAGCCTTCGACATTAAATTTCACCAAGGATCAGCTGCGCCAGCGATTCACTACGTATGAGGGAAAAATTAATTTCCGTAATTATGTTCCAACTGAATTCAATCTGCTTTACAATCCAAATCTTTCTGTTTCGGTGTTTACCAATAACCTGAATCCGAAAGGGCAGGAAACAAATTCCGTACTCAGCCTTCCTCTTGAAAAAAGCTTTGGCGAACAGTTCGGTTTCAAGCTGGGACTTACGGCAGACCTTACCGGGTATAAGCGCGGAGGTGACAAGGACAGCAAGATGATCAATAACAATGTCTATCTCATTTCACCGGCTGTAATATTCAAGTCACCCAACGTTTATGTGCACGGAGGTATCATTCCGTCGTGGGATCAGCGTGAATTTAATCTGCTTCCGAACGTGATGGTGGACTTCAATATACCCGACCAGCCTTTTACTGTGCAGGTTGGCTGGATTGGTTATTATAATAAAGGCTCTTATCAGCGATTTGCTGGTATCAACCCCTGGATAACGCAACCCGATCAATTGCTGAATACGCGTGTGCAGGAACGTTATGTTGGTTTAAAGGGATCTGCTGGCAGTCACCTTACTTATTCAGCGAAACTTGGATTCAACCTTTATAAGAACATGCCTCTTTTTGTGAACGATACAATTGATGGCAAAACGTTTTATACAGTATTTGAGCCAAGCATGGAAGCGCTTCACCTTCATGGTGAATTGGGTTATACCTGGGGCGAGGCATTCAGCGTAAATGCAAAGCTCGATTTCAACCAGTACACAAAGCTGAAGCAGGAAAAGAAAGCATGGGGGCTGCTTCCAATTGAATTCACAGGTTCACTTAAGTGGCGCCTTATGAAAGACCTCTGGCTTCGTTCTGATCTGTTTGCCTGGAGTGGCGCTCAATACCGCGGCAAAAAGCCTGATTTTGACAACTATAAGGGAGACGCGGCTTTCGACTGGAGCGCGGGTCTTGAGTTCAGGATCACCCGCCAGTTCAACCTATGGGTTCAAATGAACAATATCTTCAATAACCGGTACGAGCGTTGGAACCAGTATGAATCGTACGGATTCAATATCCTTGGCGGAATAGTTTATTCATTCGGCCAGAACAGGAAATAGGGGATTTTGATTAATCTTGCAAAATGATCGGCATCCTCAACGGTTATCTCATTCAGCATAAAAGCATCAGCATACCGGGGCTGGGCACTATTTACCTGGAGCGGTTGCCTGCAATGAACGATTTTACCAACAGGCAGATACATCCGCCTTCATTCCGTTTCAGGTTTGATAAGTATTTTGACGCACCCGACAAGGACTTCTTCACTTTTCTGGCAACCCACAGGAATATTCCGGAGTACGAGGCGATCAAGCAATACAATGAATTTGCGTATGACCTGCGCAATAGGATCCGGCATGAAGATAAATTTCACTGGCCTCAGGTGGGCACACTCAGCAAGGAAATGAGTGGGGAGATACATTTTGAAAGCGCCGTCCTTGACACATACTTACCTCCGGTGAATGCAAACCGCGTAATAAGGCAGGACGCTCCGCATCCTATTCTGGTTGGCGATCAGGAACTGACCACTAATGAAATGTCGGAGTATCTGAATGAAACCGTAGTGGAAAAAGAATCCTGGTGGATTTACGCGCTCATTTTATTTGCAGTCGGACTCTGCATAGTATTCTTTCACTTTATCAGGTCGGGCGGAGGACTCCAGTCTATCGGAAGTCAATAGTGCAATCCATCATTCATCATACCAGTTGTCCTTTGTGCGGGTCGGCCAGCATATCTAATGTACTGACAGCAAAAGATCATACCGTTTCCTCAGAAATTTTCGAGATATGGGAATGTACGGATTGCACAGGCAGATTTACTCAGAATAACCCGGAAGCTGACAGCATTGGCCGTTATTATAAATCTGAAAATTATATATCTCATTCCGACACTTCAAAAGGTTTGGTAAACAAACTTTATCATCAGGTCAGAAAAATTACACTATCACAGAAAAGAAAGCTGGTTCAGAAAGTTACGCAACTCGAATCGGGTAAGTTGCTGGATGTTGGCGCGGGAACAGGCCTGTTTGCAGATACTATGCGAAAAAGCGGGTGGATGGTAACAGGCCTTGAGCCTGAGGAAGCCGCACGCGCAAGAGCAGCGGAACTCAACATTGTATTAAATGATATAAACGATCTGTGGCAGCTTCCGCATACAGGTTTCGATGCTATCACGCTCTGGCATGTGCTGGAACACGTACATGAAATTCATAAATACCTCGACCAGTTAAAAAAGCTGCTCAAAAAAAGCGGCAGGTTGATAATTGCAGTTCCTAATTATACCTCTAAAGACGCAAGTTTATACCAGTCGTTCTGGGCGGCATATGATGTACCAAGGCATCTTTATCATTTTTCACCCCGGTCAATGATCTCATTATTAAAATCGCACGGATTCGAACTTCATTCGATGCACCCTCAGTGGTTTGATAGTTTTTATGTAAGCTTACTGAGCGAGCGGTATAAAAATGGAAGTGCTGGTTTTGTGAAAGGAATACTGAATGGATTACGCTCCAATGCAAATGCCCTAACGTCCAGGGATCGGTGCAGCTCACTGATTTATGTATTCAGCATCAAGGCTGAATAAACATCTGGCGGGGTGTAAATCAGAACTTATTTTACAATTTTATTTCGTAGATCGTGGGCCAGCGTTTGCCGGTCACAAACACAGTTTTGGTTGCCGGATTGTATGCAATGCCATTGAGGTATTCATGGCTGGCAGATTTTTGATTGATCTCGTACGCAAGGCTGGTAAGGTCCAGTTTACCAATGACCCTTCCCGAACTGGGATCGATCTTCAGAATGTAATTTGTTTGCCACTGATTGGCATAGATGTATCCGTCGATAAATTCAAGCTCATTGATATTACTTACTGGACCGTTATGATCGGTTACTCCCAGTATCTTAATGTTTCGCAGGGTTTCGGGATCAAGGTAATAAAGGTTGCTGCTGCCGTCACCCATAATAAGATGGGTGCTGTCGTGCGTAAAGCCCCATCCCTCGGTATTATAGCTGAACTCTTTCAGTTTTTTGAGCGTTTTGGCGTCGTACACAAAACCCTTATTGCTTCTCCAGGTGAGCAGGTAAAGCTTGTCTTTGAATATGGTGATCCCTTCGCCGAAATAAGGGGTATCAACAACTATTTTAGGCTGCATTTTGCCCGTAGAAAGGTCTATTTTCCCCAGCCATGAGGGATAGGGGAATGTTTCCGGCGCTCCGGTACTTTCGTATAGTTCCCCGTTATAAAACTCAAGCCCCTGTATAAAATAGGAAGTGTCATGCATGTAGGTCTTAACCACCGAATAGTTAATGGGAGAGGGGGCCGGATTTGCCGTTGTGGTGGTAGTAGACCCGTCCTTATCCGGTCCATCGCTGCAAGCTGCAACCAGGACAAGGGTTATTAATAGAAAAAATACGAAAGGCTGGAATTTCATACAAAGATTTGGGCAAAAATAAGGCAAGCCTGACCGAAGAGGGTTAAGCAGAATATAAAATTTATTGTGCTGCGCTTTGAATTGTCAGATAAATATATTTTTTTTACAATGCTTATCATCTGAATATCACCGACTCCAATCATCTTCCTCCAGGATCTTCCGCTGGTGTCATTCAATGCATGAGTATATTTAATCTGCCTCACAATAATTTCCCACATCCTATTGATGCCTTTCAGTGCACTGCACTGTTCTGACGTTTGAGCTAACCCCTCTGCTGATCTGTACCTCCAGGATTTTCCAATTTCCCGGATGAGAACTACCATTGTCTATGAATGACCGGCCACAAAAGATTTATCATGAGCCGAGTCGTACTATTGTGCATCTTACTGCTTACCGGAACAACTGTTTTATCCCAGGGGGATTGCTTCACTATGCAATATGAGGCTGAATTACTGAAACAGCATCCACACCTTTTTGATCAGATAACAAAAGCAAATTCTTTACTGAATAATACCCGTTCCGGAACGCTGATGACCGGACCCGGCGCGCCCGTTCCAGGTGTGATTCCGGTAATTACAATTCCTGTTGTAGTTCACATTTTATATAAAGAGGCAAGTGAAAATATCAGCGATGCGCAGGTGCTTTCACAGATAGATGCTTTGAACAAAGCGTTCAGGCACCGGCATGCGGATACAGCGAAGGTTCCTGCCTGGTTCCGCGAACTTGCTGCCGACGTTAAAGTTGAATTCTGCCTGGCCAGGGTTGATCCGAAGGGAAGAGCAACAACCGGCATCGTACGCAAAAATACCTGGGTCACGATGTTTGGCATTGACGACCGCATTAAATTTTCAGATATGGGTGGCGATGATGCCTGGGATAGTGAAAAATATCTCAACATATGGGTAGGGAATCTTGCAGGTGGACTTATAGGTTATTCCAGCCCTATTGGCGGACCACGTGAACGCGATGGCATTGCAATCAGGTCAAACGCATTCGGAACCACGGGAACTGTTTCAGCTCCCTATTATCTTGGCAGGACTGCCGTTCATGAAGTGGGGCACTGGCTTGGCCTGCGCCACATCTGGGGCGACGTTAGCTGTGGCGATGACCTGGTGCACGATACGCCTAAACAACGCCTGGCAAATCGCGGATGTCCTTCGGGGATCAAACAGGGATGTGAGAATACGCCATATGGTGAAATGTATATGAATTACATGGACCTTACCAATGATGAGTGTGTGCTGATGTTCACCGAAGGCCAGGCAGACAGGATGCGGTCGGTATTTGCCGAGGGTGGACCACGTTTTGGCATTTTATCTTCCCAGGGTTGTTCCGGAACACCGGTGCTTCCACCCATCGAATCACCTGAAACAGACTTGCAGGCTGAAAAGATCATAAACCTGTATCCCAATCCTGCGCAAAATATTCTTGTAGTTGACATCAGAGAAAATACAAACCTGATCGGCCAGGAAATTCAGATAATAAATCAATATGGACAGGCAGTGAGAAGTGTACGGCTTAATCAGGCCAAAACAACAGTAAACATAAGCCAGCTTGCCCGCGGAATGTATTTTATAAAAGTAAACGGTGGTAGTAAAAAGTACCAGGATAAGTTCCTGAAATTGTAATCCCAAACCCCTTTCAGCCCTGAAGGTTAGTGTTGTGCACTAACCTTTCTTTTTTCCAGTACCATTCTTGTAACCTGGAGGGCTACAACCGGCGCCATGGCCACGCCAATGCCACCCAGGGCAACGGCGCAAAAAACTCCGGGTTTTATCTCCTCTACGGTCGGCATCTTATCGGTTCCCATACCCATTATACCGCTCCAGCGATAGTCGATTGAATAACCAGTGACTTTCGGCAGGATCATTCCGGATAATAAACGTTCAAGTTCGCCTTGAACGTTATCAGTGGTACTTAGATCATGCGTATTCTCTTCATCAAAAAATTTATTCCGTGCTCCTCCCAGTAAAACGCGTTTCCCCACGTTGCGGAAATACACAAAACCTTCATCATAATGAAAACTTCCTTTGAATGGGAGGCCGGGAATGGGTGATGTGACCAGCACCTGGCCCCTGGCCGGATTTACGGTTACACCTGGCAGTAAGGAATTGAAAGCATTTGTACACACAACAAGTTTGTTTGTTTGCAGCTCAATTTGCTGTGCGGTTTGAACCAATACACCACCATTCATTTTTTCATATGAGGTAGCTTCAAGCCCGAATAATACACGCACGCCCGACAATTGTACTTCACGAAGAAGCGCCTGCGACAACTTTCCTGAATGAAGACAGCCCTCAAGCCTGTTTTCTACCAGGTGTGTAATTCCGGCGAAACCGAATTTCCCGATTTTTTTATCCGCCAGGTTGAAGATGTCGTCTTCTTTGAATATTTTCTTTAATGATTTGTTGAGTTTTTTGAGGTCGCTTTTTAAGTGTGATAAATCGTAATTGCCTTTTTGTGTAAACAATTCATATCCGCCGCAGGGGTCATAATCGATCGTTTTGGATTTGAATATTTCTCTTATGAGTTTGAGGCCCGCGTATCGTTGCGCGGCAAGAGTGAGCATTTTTTCTTCGCCAAAGGTCTTTGCGTCGTAAACAAGTTCGGTAACACTTCCGAAACAGGAGAAACCGGCGTTGCGTGTGCTGGCACCTGTAGGAATGATGCCTTTATCGATAATGACGATGTCCAGTGTAGGGCGTTTCTTTTTCAACACCAGCGCGGTCCATAGTCCTGCGAAGCCGGCGCCGATAATGAGAACATCAGAAGGCTTGTAAAAGCTTTCTTTTTCCCAGAGTGATACTTGCATGCGGTAAAATTACAATCTTATTCCTATGGAAGCGCCAAAGCGGAACCCGGGCAGAAAGCCATCGTATTTCGTGGCGACAGTCTTCGTAGCCTGGTTAACAGAAATTTCAATTTTGTCGCCAATGATGGGTACATCTTCCAGCGCATCCCTTACATTTTGTTCAGCTTCATTGGCCTGAATGAATGTCCATGGAAGTCCGTTTGCCACATCGCGTGATGATGAAGTGAAAGATGCGGTATTAGCTTCGGGCCCCAGAAAGAAAAGATCAAAGCTTACGCGTTTTGCGATCAGGAATTGAACCCCTAGCTGAGCGCCTGCACCAAATCCTTTGTATTCTGTTTTTGTATCGAACCGCGCGGCCTCTCCATCGAGATCACCGATCAGGAATCCGTCTGTTTCATGTTTCACGTATTTTACATATGGCTCGATGTATAATCCGGAAGCAGCGCTTTTTCCAAGATAATAACGGTAACCGGCGAAAACCGAAAAGGCTTTTGAATCAAATTCGCTGGTATTGTTATCGTAATCGATCTTTTTGCTGACACTTGTGGGGATGCCGATAAAAAACTCAATTGACTGTTTCTTTTTAAAATTGAATTCAGAACCTATCGTTAGCTTACCAATAGCCAGGCTGGCGGGCGCCCATTTGATGAAGATATTTTTGTCTGACTGGGCAAAACCTGGTTCAAAAAGAAGAGCTGCGATCAAAAAAATAAGAAGTTTTTTCATAAGGTTATCAGTTGCACCTACCAACGCTAACTTAACGCTGGTTGATATGTAAGTGAAAAAAAAATCTCCAATCCCGTAACGTTCTCATCACGGGATTGGAGTCTGCTGTAATCTTAAATATGTATTGGTTCACCATAAGCCACTTCAATGGCTTCCTTTATATTCTCGCTCATTGTGGGATGCGGATGTATGCTGTTAAGCACTTCGTGATGAGTGGTCTCCAGTTTACGGGCAACTACAGTTTCGGCTATCAGTTCAGTAACATTGTAACCGATCATGTGCGTGCCAAGCCATTCGCCGTATTTGGCATCGAAGATCACTTTTACAAAACCTTCGTTATGGCCGGCAGCTGTAGCTTTACCTGCGGCGCTTAACGGGAACTTGCCAACCTTGATCTCATATCCGGCATCCTTCGCCTGTTTTTCAGTGAGGCCAACGGAAGCGATCTCCGGAGCACAATATGTACAACCCGGCACGTTTCCGTAATCCAGTGGTTCGGGCTGGTGATTGAATTTCTTTTCGCTGTGAGCGATGAACTCGGCGCAGATGATACCCTCTTTTGACGCAACGTGTGCCAATGCCTGACCGGGAACACAATCGCCGATCGCATAAATGCCGGGTACATTGGTCTGGTAGAATTTATCAACAGTGATCTTTCCTTTATCTGTTTTGATGCCGAGTTCCTCCAGTCCGATTCCTTCTATATTTGATGCGATACCTACCGCGCTTAAAAGAACGTCTGCTTCAATTGTAACTTCACCTTCGGCGGTTTTTACTTTCGCCTTAACGCCATTTCCACCGGTATCAACACTAGTCACTTCGCTGTTGGTCATGACCGTTATGCCATATTTTTTATAGATCTTTTCGAGTTCTTTTGAGATCTCTTCGTCTTCAACAGGAACTATGCGTGGCAGGAATTCAACCAGAGTTACTTTCGTTCCAAGGGAATTATAGAAATACGCGAATTCAACACCAATAGCACCACTGCCTACCACTATCATGCTTTTGGGTTGTTGCTGCAATGACATCGCTTCGCGGTAACCGATGATCTTTTTTCCATCAAGCGGCATGCTGGGTAACTGGCGGCTGCGGGCGCCTGTTGCAAGAATGATATGCTTCGCGTCAACCGTTTCTTTTTTGCCATCGCCTTTTGTGACCTCAATCTGACCTTTGGCTTTCAGTTTGCCGAAACCGTTAATAACGTCGATCTTGTTTTTTTTCATCAGGAACTGAACGCCCCTGCTCATTTTATCGGCCACGCCGCGGCTTCTTTTAATGACAGCTTCGAAGTTGTGCTGGCCGGTTGCTTCAATGCCGTAGTTGTTTGCATGTTTAATATATTCCAGAACCTGGGCGCTTTTAAGCAACGCTTTTGTTGGGATACATCCCCAGTTAAGGCAAATACCGCCAAGGCTTTCCTTTTCAATGATCGCTGTCTTAAAGCCAAGCTGTGAAGCCCTGATAGCCGCCACGTATCCGCCGGGGCCGCTTCCTATTACAACTACGTCGTATGCCATGTTTATTTAAAATTAAATTGAAGAATTGTGCCTTAAAAGGGGTGCAAGTTACTTGGAAACGGACAAAGTGCAAAGGGCGTCCGGTGACCCATATACGACATTCATAATCTTCCTACTTTTGCGCATCATGAAATTAGATATTCTTGCCATTGGGGCTCACCCCGATGATGTTGAACTGGGTTGTTCAGGAACCATCATCACTGAGATCGGTAACGGGAAAAAAGTTGGGATTCTTGACCTTACAGAAGGAGAACTGGGTACCAGGGGATCCGTTGAAACGCGGTACCAGGAAGCAGCTGCCGCAGCGGAAATTATGGGGGTATCAGCCCGTGAAAACCTTAAACTCCCGGATGGGTTTTTCGAGAATAAGCCCGAAAACCAGATGAAATTAATCAGGGTCATCCGGAAATACAGACCGGAGATAGTTCTGGCAAATGCGCTTGAGGACAGGCATCCGGATCATGGAAGGGCAGCCCGCCTCATCGCAGATTCGTGCTTTTTTTCCGGTTTGCGTAAAATTGAGACCCGTGACGATCAGAATAACCAGCAATCTGAATGGCGGCCGAAATATGTATTTCATTATATACAGGACCGTTACCTGGAGCCAAGTTTTATTGTTGACATATCGGATGTTTTTGAGCAAAGGATGAAGGCGATCGGAGCATTTACAACCCAGTTCTTCAATGGCAAAAACGGGGACGATGATTCACCTCAATCATATATTTCTACTCCTGAATTTCTGGAAAGTGTTATCGCACGGGCAAGAATGATGGGGAAAAGGATTGGCGTGAAGTTTGGAGAAGGTTTCGTTACAGAAAAACGGATCGGTATAAGAAATTTTGATGCGCTGGTGCAGGTGACTACATGATTGTTAGCGCTTTGAGTAATATTATCTTTGTACCGGGATGTAAACTTTAACAGGGTAAAAAGCGTTATAGAGAGTATCTTTGCACCTTCTTACCAATATCGTATTTAGACAAAAAAGGATTTATTCGAATGTCGCTTCCGAAATTTTCATCAGGTTCAGGTTCTTCTTTCCATGCCGATTTAAAAAAACGCATTCAGGACTACTTCGCACGAACAGGTAATTCAACTACGGGTAATTACAAATTATTCCTGAAGGGAGCGATCTTGTTTGTTGCGTTCATTTCACTGTACGTGCACCTTGTGTTCTACACCCCTGTTACATGGCTGGCTGTTTTTGAGTGCATGACCCTGGGTGGAGTAATTGCAGCAATTGGTTTTAATGTAATGCACGACGGAGCACATGGAAGTTTCAGCAAATACAGATGGGTAAATCACCTTGCAGCTTTTTCCTTAAACATACTTGGCGGTAACAGCTTCATGTGGAATATGAAGCACAATATCATACACCATGCTTATACAAACATTGATGGTGTGGATGATGATATTGATATTCAGCCCTGGCTGCGCATGAGCGTTGACCAGAAGAAATACCGGATGCATAAATACCAGCACATGTATTTCTGGTTCCTGTACAGCATGCTGTACATTTTATGGATTTTTGTACTGGATTATCAAAAATATTTCAAGCGTCGCATCGGGCCAATGCCGCTCAAACGAATGAGCATTTCAGATCACTTTGTTTTCTGGGCGTTTAAGTTTGTACACTACTTCCTTTTCATTGTTTTACCAATCATACTTGTTGGCTGGCTTCCGTGGCTGGTAGGATTTCTGATCTGTACGCTCGTAGCGGGTTTTGTTATCAGCATCGTATTCCAGCTGGCGCATACAGTTGAGCATACTGAATTTCCTACCGCGGGCAGTAATAGTAAGATGCCTGACGAGTGGGCGATCCACCAGATAAAGACCACAGCGAATTTCGCAACCCGCAACAGGGTAATATCATGGCTCATCGGTGGCTTGAATTTCCAGATAGAACATCACCTCTTCCCCAAGATATCGCATATACATTATCCTGCGATCAGCAACATCATCCGTCAGGTATGCCAGGAATATGGCGTGGAATACATTGAATATCCGCGCATGAGGCATGCCGTTGTATCACACGTCTCGTTTCTCAGGAAGATGGGCAGGGATTAAATAATTGAGCCTTTTAATTGCAGGTTATCCAAATTCCTATAGGATTTCGCCTTCCAGGCCTTTGACATCCTTGTCGCATGGCATGGTTTATGAGCATTTCTTTCTATAATCTCCCATAAAAAGAAATGTTTATGAAAAAGACGTTGTTCATTGCCGTGATATTGTTGGTGGCAAATACCATCAATGCGCAGCGGCCAACCGCCCACTTTGGCATCAAAGCAGGTGTAAACGTAGCTAATCTCAAAATCGAAAATGCACCCGATGGCGACAGCCGTGTTGGATTACATCTTGGCGGCCTGGCGCATATTCACATCGCCGATCAATTTGCCATTCAGCCGGAAATAATGTTTTCAATGCAAGGCAGGGAACAGGAAATTGGCGGAGTTGAGTACAAGACCAAGCTCAGCTACATCAATATACCGGTGCTTGCCCAATACATGTTTGGCGACGGATTCAGGTTACAAACAGGACCCCAATTCGGGATAATGGTAGATGCGGAGTCTTCAGCCAATGGAAACGATACGGATGTTTCTGATTTTTATAAATCCCTTGATATTTCATGGTCAATAGGCGCGAGTTATCTTACAAGCCTTGGACTCGGTTTTGATGCGAGGTATAATATCGGATTGAATAATATCAGCGATTCAGGACCGGCAGACGTCAACAACAGGGTATGGCAATTTGGCTTATTCTATCAGTTCATGCACAATCCTACTCACAGAAAGAAATAAGCATCGTTTATTGTGATGGGTTATGCTCTATAACCCATCACAATAAAAAGATGTTTACTTTTATGCAAAATTGATTGATTGAAGTCGATCCTCTCCGAGAAACAGCTGACAATAACCATTCGCCGGCTGACACAGCAAATACTGGAAAATCACCTGAACATCAGCGATAGTATATTCCTTGGGGTACAACCCCGGGGCATTTTTGTGTCGGACCGAATTGTAAGTGAAATACGCCAGCAGGTTGGTGATACGCCCATCCAGTATGGTAAGCTGGATATTACTTTTTACCGCGATGATATCCGCAATGCGCTGCATGTGCCCAATCAAACCGATATTCCTTTCAGCCTTGAGAATAAAAATGTAGTGCTGATCGATGATGTGCTGTACACTGGCAGGACAATCAGAGCCGGCCTGGATGCACTGCTTTCTTTCGGGCGGCCGGCAAAGGTGGAGCTTTGCGTTCTCATTGACCGGAGGTTCAGTCGTGAATTACCCATCCAGGCAGATTATGTAGGCCGGGCCATTGACTCCATCATTTCCCAGAAAGTAAGGGTTTACTGGAGGGAAAAGGATGGCAGGGACGAAGTAGTGCTTCTCTAAACACCACCTGTTTACCTGATCATCTCTTACCTAATGTGGATTTTAATTGGCTTATTTGCTTATCGGCAAAATTGGCTAATTACCTTATTCCATTATCTTCGCAAATTAGAATGCCACTAAGCACTAAACACCTGCTGGGAATCCGCGACCTCGGGCAGCCCGATATCCAACTCATTCTGGACACCGCAGTTCAATTCAAGGAAGTACTTCAAAGACCAATAAGGACAGTGCCTCCGCTCAGGAATGTTACCATCGCCAATGTTTTTTTTGAGAATTCAACAAGAACCAGGTTATCGTTTGAACTGGCGGAAAAAAGATTGAGCGCCGATGTTGTGAACTTTTCGGCCAGCGGTTCTTCTGTTTCCAAAGGTGAAACGCTGCTGGATACTGTGAACAATATTCTGAGCATGAAGGTGGATATGGTTGTGGTACGTCACAGCGCAAGCGGCGCTCCCCATTTCCTTGCACGACATATTCCGGCTGTGATAGTGAACGCTGGTGACGGCACCAACGAGCATCCTACACAAGCCCTCCTGGATGCATTTTCAATTCGTGATCAGTTAGGCACTCTGGAGGGTAAAAAGATAGCGCTCATCGGAGACATCATGCATTCACGGGTTGCGCTGAGCAATATCCAGCTGCTTAAAAAAATGGGGGCGGAGGTTACTGTGGCAGGCCCTCCAACGCTGATACCTAAATATATTGGTGAATCGTTTGATGTCAGGGTAGAATACGATCTCCGCAAGGCACTCGAATGGTGCGATGTGGCAAATGTGCTGCGCATCCAGCTTGAACGGCAGAACCAGGTATTCTTCTCTTCTTTGCGGGAATACAACCAGGTCTACGGCATCAATAAAAAATTACTGGATAGTCTCAATAAGGATATACTGATAATGCACCCCGGCCCTATTAACAGGGGAGTAGAAATTGACAGTGACGTTGCTGACAGCAGGCAATCCATTATTTTGCAGCAGGTAGAGAACGGAGTTGCGGTGCGAATGGCCGTGTTGTACCTTCTTGCTAACCGTGAAACTGCTTAACACCAAAACTAATCTATGCAGCGTATTTGTTTATTCCCGGGCACATTTGATCCACTTACACTCGGACATGTTGATATCATCAACCGGTCGCTGAACCTGTTCGACAAGATCGTCGTGGGAATAGGTATGAACGCATCGAAAGCGCCGATGTTCTCAGGTGAGCAACGTTTGGCTTGGATTCGGGATATCTATCGCGATGAACCAAAAGTAGAAGGCGCGCTTTATGAGGGACTCACGGTAAATTACTGTAGGAAGATTGGCGCAAAATTCATACTTCGCGGTATCCGGTATGTGAGCGACT
>DASWTK010000016.1:0-23490 GCA_036402175.1 Chitinophagaceae bacterium
AAACCCTAAACCCGTAACTCGAAATTCGTACCTTGCGTCCTTATCCGAAATATGCAAAAAAAACTGCGTCGTGAACAAGCCCTTGAGTACCATTCGAAAGGGAGACCTGGAAAAATAGAAGTCGTTCCCACCAAAGAAGCAAAGACCCAACGAGATCTTTCCCTGGCCTACTCACCCGGGGTGGCAGAGCCATGTAAAGAAATAGCACTCAAAACCGAGAACGTTTATAAATACACCGCAAAAGGCAATCTGGTTGCCGTGATCAGTAACGGTACAGCGGTGCTTGGCCTGGGCGACATTGGTCCGGAAGCCAGCAAACCTGTTATGGAAGGCAAGGGCGTACTGTTCAAGATCTTTGCTGATATTGATGTGTTCGATATAGAAATAGCTGAAAAAGACCCAGAAAAATTCGTCCAGATCGTAAAGGCGCTTGAGCCGACTTTCGGAGGCATCAACCTGGAAGACATCAAAGCCCCCGAATGTTTTTACATTGAAAAAGAATTGCGGGAGGCACTGAAGATCCCGGTTATGCACGACGACCAGCACGGCACCGCTATTATCAGCGGCGCGGCCCTCCTCAATGCACTGGAACTTCAGAAAAAGAAGATCGATAAGGTAAAATTTGTCATCAATGGCGCAGGGGCCGCAGCAATGGCCTGCGTACAATTGTATGTAGCGCTTGGAGCGAAGCCCGAGAACTTCATCCTTTTTGATAAGGATGGCGTGATGCACGATGAGCGCAAGGACCTCGACGACATCAAGCGTGTGTTCGCGATCAAAAAAAGAGACATCAACCTTGGCGACGCGATGAAGGACGCGGATGTATTTGTTGGGTTGAGTGTGGGCAATGTAGTTACGCAGGACATGGTCAAAAGCATGGCGAAAAATCCCATCGTATTTGCAATGGCCAATCCCGATCCGGAGATCCCGTACGAATTGGCGGCATCCACCCGGAAAGACCTGATAATGGCAACAGGGCGGAGCGACTATCCTAATCAGGTGAACAACGTGCTTGGATTCCCTTTTATATTCAGGGGAGCGCTGGATGTGCGATCAACCAAGATCAACGAAGCGATGAAACTTGCGGCGGTTAAAGCATTGGCTGAACTGGCAAAGAGCGCAGTACCCGACATCGTGAACATTGCTTACAATGAAAAGAACCTGGTGTTCGGTCCAAATTATATCATTCCCAAACCACTTGACCCCAGGCTACTTGCCACTGTTGCACCTGCCGTTGCAAAAGCCGCGATCGATAGTGGAGTTGCGCAGGTCAGGATCGAAAACTGGGACACCTACGCCATTGAATTGAACAAGAGGCTTGGGTTGGATAACCAGATCATCCGCATTCTTGGAAACAAGGCGAGGCGGGCACCAAAACGATTGGTATTTGCAGAGGCAGACAATCTCAAGATCCTCAAAGCCGCGCAGATCGTTTACGATGAAGGCATCGCCTACCCTATTTTACTGGGCGACGAAAAGAAAATACAAAGCATCGCCAATACGAATGGTATCGACCTGGAAGGACTTCCGATCTTCGATCCGCGAAGCGATGATTTTGAAGACAGGCGAAAATATTTTGGTGAAGTATTGTTCGAAAAAAGAAAAAGACGCGGATTCAATAAATACGAATCCACCAAGATCATGAAGGACCGCAACCATTTTGGTTGCATGCTGGTAGAAACCGGCGAGGCCGACGCGATGATCTCAGGCCTTACAAGGAATTATCCTGATGCGATCAGGCCGGCCATTCATATCATCGGAACCGAAGAAGGCGTGAAAAAGATAGCAGGCATGTACCTGCTGCTGACCAAAAAAGGTCCGCTGTTCCTTGCCGATACAACTGTCAACTTCAATCCAACCGCCGAGGAACTGGCCGATATAACACTGATGGTGGCAAAGGAAGTGCGGAATTTCAACCTCACCCCCAGGGTAGCCATGTTAAGCTACTCAAACTTCGGCAGCAGCAACTCACCCGAAGCAAGGCTGGTAGCGGAAGCAAGGTTAATTGTAAAGCAACGCAACCCAACACTCATAGTTGATGGAGAAATGCAGGCCAGCATCGCCTTCAACCAGGAAATTTTAAGAGACAACTATCCTTTCAGCGAGCTTGTTGACCAGGAAGTGAACACACTGATCTTTCCGAACCTTGCGGCTGGCAACGTGGCCTATAACCTTCTGAAGGAAGTTGGCGGCGCCGACGCCATTGGCCCGATTCTTTTAGGATTGAAGAAACCGGTGCATGTGCTGCAACTGGGCAGTTCAGTGCGCAGCATAGTGAATATGGCACTGGTGGCGGTGATCGACGCACAGATCAAATGCAAGACCGATGTGCAGACTGAGATCAACCGTTCCCGCTGGTGGAAGCGTTTTAAGAAGAATACACATCATACATGAGGTTTTTAAAGCAGTTCGGACGGTATATTCTGATGGTCAAAGGCATGTTCTCCAAACCGGAGAACGGCAAGATGTACTGGAAGGAATTCATGCATCAATGCAACGAGATCGGCATCGGTTCTTTCGGCATTGTGGTCATCATATCTGTCTTTATGGGTGCTGTATCCGCACTGCAGACTGCTTACCAGCTGACAAGTCCCCTCATTCCCAAATCAACCATCGCCCAGATCGTAAGAGATACCGTAATACTTGAATTCGCTCCAACGCTGGTTTGTATTGTGCTGGCAGGTGTGGTAGGAAGCAAGATCGCAAGTGAACTTGGAAATATGCGCGTGAGCGAACAGATTGACGCGCTCGAGATAATGGGCATCAATACGAAGGCATACCTGGTTATGCCAAAGATCGCTGCCTCACTGGTAGTGATCCCGATGCTTGTAGTAATTTCGGCAGCCCTGGGCATTTGGGGGGGCCGGCTTGCAGGAACTTTATCAGGCGTACTTTCAGCTACGGAATATGACCGTGGACTGCTGGAAAACTTTGTTCCCTTTAATGCCATCTTTGCGTTGACAAAGGCATATACATTTGCTTTTCTGATCAGCAGCGTTTCATCGTTCTTTGGTTATAATGTTGAAGGCGGCGCACTTGAAATTGGACGTGCCAGCACCAAATCTGTTGTAGCCAGCTGCGTGCTGATACTATTCTCAGATTATCTGCTGGCGGCCTTGCTGCTGTGAGTTACTTTTTTATGTAAAGATTTATATGATCGAAGTACAAAATTTAAGAAAGGGGTTCGACGGAAAGATCGTTATCGACGACGTGACCGCTACTATGGATCCGGGCAAATGCAACCTTATCATCGGCTCAAGCGGTAGCGGAAAAACGGTTCTGATGAAATGCCTCGTTGGGTTGTTCCAGCCCGATGCGGGAAAGATATTTTATAGTGGCGAGGACTTCACTACCATGACTGTTGAAGAAAAAAAAGAGATCCGCAAGCAAATAGGAATGCTTTTCCAGGGAAGCGCGTTGTTTGATAGTTTGAACGTAGAGAAGAATGTGATGTTCCCACTGAACATGTTCACTCACGATACGCATAAAGAAAAACTGAAACGGGTAAACGAAGTTCTGGAACGTGTGCAATTGAAAGACGTGAACAGAAAATTTCCCGCTGAGCTGAGTGGTGGTATGAAAAAAAGGGTGGGCATCGCACGGGCGATTGTGCTGAATCCAAAATATCTTTTTTGTGATGAGCCGAACTCCGGCCTCGATCCGCAGACATCCATCATTATTGATAAACTTATCCAGGAGATCACCTATGAATATAACATCACCACGGTAGTGAACACGCACGATATGAATAGTGTGATGGAAATAGGCGACAAGATCATTTATATGTACCAGGGGCTCAAAGAATGGGAAGGCAATAACAAGGAACTCATATTCAGCAAAAATGAGCGCCTGAATGAATTCATCTTTGCATCAGGCTTCCTGCAGGACGCAAAAGACATGAGGATGCTGGAGGAGACGGGCAAGATCCCCAATCAACGCGACATGGATGAAATAACACACGAAGACGCTCCTCCATTACTTCCTGAAGACGACATCCCTGCATCATGAAAAAGCTGCTGCTGACATCGGGATTATTATTTACGGTAGCCCTTATGTCGGGGCACGAGTTCTGGCTGCATCCCGAAAAATTTTACTACCGCACCGGCGAGCTTGTAAATATCAAATGCCTGTCGGGTGAAAATTATGAAGGAAAGAACTGGACCGGCGACCGTTCCAAAATAAAAAACCTCCGCCTCTATTATGCCGATGTGGTAGATGAATGTTCAACGCAACTTTCGGAAAATGGCAAGGGCGACTCACTCCGCATGGCTTTCTTTGAAGAAGGCACCATGATGTTCACCTTCAATAATCATAATTCATTTATTGAACTTGACTCAGAAAAATTCAATGCATACCTGAAAGAAGACGGATTACAGGAAGTGATCGATTACCGTGCTTCGCACAACGAATCGGATTCCGGTGGTCGTGAATACTACCAGCGATGCGTGAAGACCCTGGTACAGGTTGGAGACAAAAAAACATCCACCTATAAAAAAAGAACCTCACTTGCCGTTGACATTGTTCCCGAAGAAAATCCGTACAGTCTGAATGATGGCGAAAAACTGAAAGTGAAACTATATTTCCAAAACAAGCCAATGGTCAATGCCCTGGTTCGTGTCTGGCACAGGAACAACGAGCAAACTGTGAAACGCGACCTTCAAACGAATGATGAAGGAGAGATCGAATTTCCTGTTTTCGTCTATGGCCGATGGATGATAAGTTCAGTAAAAATGGTCAGGCTGGAAAAAGACCCAAAGGCAACCTGGCAAAGCTACTGGGGCTCCCTCACCTGGGGCTACATCCGCTAACCCCAAACCCCAAACCCGGAACACGAAACACGAAACACGAAACCCGAAACTTTTTCCCTTACTTTTGCCCCTCGAAAATCCATCTCATGAGTATTCTCGTCAATAAGAAGTCGAAAATTTTGGTGCAGGGCTTTACCGGAACGGAAGGAACTTTCCATGCCTCGCAGATGATTGAATACGGAACGAACGTGGTTGGCGGAGTTACTCCCGGCAAGGGCGGCACTCCTCACCTCGACCGGCCGGTATTTAATACGGTTTCTGAGACGGTTTTGGAGACCGGGGCCAATGTTTCCATCATTTTTGTACCGCCTGCTTTTGCGGCGGATGCCATCATGGAAGCTGCTGACGCAGGCATTGAGCTGGTGATCTGCATTACCGAAGGCATACCCATTCAGGACATGATCAGGGCCAAAAACTACCTGATGGGCAAGAATACAAGGCTTATCGGACCTAACTGTCCGGGCGTGATTACCGCCGATGAATGCAAGGTTGGCATTATGCCTGGTTTTGTATTCAAAAAAGGCCGGGTTGGTGTTGTGTCAAAATCGGGAACGCTGACCTATGAAGCGGCTGACCAGGTGGCAAAGGCTGGACTTGGAATTTCCACGGCTGTAGGAATTGGGGGTGATCCCATCATCGGGACCACGACCCGTGAGGCAGTAGAATTATTCATGAACGATCCGGAGACCGACGCGATTGTAATGATCGGCGAGATCGGTGGTGGTATGGAAGCCGAAGCTGCGAGATGGATAAAGGAATCAGGAAATAAAAAACCAGTAATAGGCTTCATTGCCGGCCAAACCGCACCGGCCGGAAGAAGAATGGGCCACGCGGGCGCCATCATCGGTGGAGCCGAAGATACCGCCGCCGCCAAAATGAAGATACTTGCGGAATGCGGGGTGTATGTGGTGGATAGTCCGGCGGAGATTGGGAGGAAAGTGGCGGAGGTAATGAGATGATTTGAGGATTTGAGGATTTGAGGATTTGAAATGTAAAATGTAAAATGAAAAATGCAAAATAGAGTTCACTATTTTGCATTTTTCATTTTACATTTTGACTTTTTAAGCAACTCTCATCAGAGTCCCCTTTTTGCATTTTTCATTTTACATTTTTCATTTTTTACCAACTACCGCACTTCATTAATATACCTCGATAACTCCTCTTTACTACTATTAAAACTGAATACATCAAATACAGCATAATAGTTCTTTCTGTCGATAGTATTGCGGTAAGCGTGCTTGGCAAGTTCAAGCCTGTTGTTCTCAAATGAGAACAGTTGCAGCAGCTCTCTTACCTGCGATGATTCGAAATAGTTACGATCGATCATTTGTTTTGCTACCGTCATGCGTGTGTTCTCGAAATTTTCACGGCGCAGAGAATATTTCATTGACTGGAATGTTTCATTCGATACTGCACGTCCGTAACCTGAATTGTTCCTGTCATTTCTGTCCCAACGGTCGTCATTTCTATCCCTCCTGTCGTCATTTCTGTCCCAGCGATCGTCATCCCTTCCACGCCTGTCGTTATTCCTCTCCCAGCTGTCATAATCCTGCCAGCGGTCGTCATCATCATTACGGCGGTCTTTCTTCTTTTTCTTCTTATCAAGATCGCGTTCCTGCACCTGGGCCCTGCCATACCGGTCGATCATGATGTCGACCCGATGTTCCGGCTTCACATATACGTTACCTGAGTAAAGGAGTTTTTCACGATTGCCTCCAAAAATTCCGGACGACTGACTGCGGTATACCCGGATGGAGTGATTACCGGGATTGATATTGTTAATCCGAATGGTATTATCGCCATTACTATACCTCCTGCCATCAATGTCAACGCGAATGTTTGTGTTATCAAAAGTGGTGATGGTAAGCCTCCCACTTCTTGGGCGATCAGCTGCGAAAGCTGAAATACTGATGAATAAAACCAGCATCAAAGAGTACATTTTGTTCATGGTTTGGGTCCTCCGAATTTTAATTTGATACTGAGATTTCAAAACAGATGCCATCGCTTAACAAGAAAACGTTAAATGGCCGTTCTCTAACGTTTCTTTATTATAAAACACCTTTTATGTAAAATCGGCAGGAAGTGCATCTCACATGCACCAAGTTTAATACCTTGGGAACCGGATTCTATAAACATCCTAGAAAAAGTTGCACAATGAGATCAATGAAAATCCTGTCCGTTACCTTTCTTGCAATAACAATTATTACTACCGCATACGGACAAACGAAGCCTGCCAATTATGAAGCTGACTGGCGAAGGGTCGATTCACTGTTTCAGCAGAGAGGCCTTACCCGCTCTGCACTAGACGGAGTGCAGCGCATCTATGCAAAAGCGAAGAAAGAGAATAATCAACCCCAGTTGATAAAAGCGCTGATTTACCGAATAAACCTGCAACAAAACATACAGGAGAAAGGGATAATTGAGGGGATTTATGATCTGGAAAAAGAAACGGCGGCATCAGAAGAACCGGTGCGGTCTATTCTCAGGAGTATACTCGCCCAGAATTACTGGATGTATTTTCAGCAGCACCGTTGGCAATTGTACGACCGCACAACAACCAGGAATTTTAATAAGAGTGACCTGGAAACATGGAGCGCGGAAGACTTTCATCGCAGGATCAGTGAACTGTACCTGCAAAGCGTAAGATCAGAAACGTTATTGCAGCAAACAAAGCTGGAACCTTTTGACGCATTGATCATCAAAGGCAATGTAAGGTATCTGCGCCCAACCCTTTTCGACCTGGTGGCACACAGGGCGCTTGAGTATTTTACAAGCAACGAACGTGACGTGAATAAACCAGCATACGCTTTTGAAATAAGCGATCCCAAAGCATTTGCGGATGCCGCATCTTTTACGGCGCATCGCTTTGTAACTATGGATTCGCTTTCATTTTTGCACAAAGCGATTGAATTGTATCAACACATTATCGCGTTTCATCTGAAAGATCAAAAGCCGGCAGCATTTATTGATGCCGATATCAACAGACTTCAGTTTGTTAATCAATACGGAGTTGCATAGAAAAAAGATTCATTGTATGAAGCCGCACTTGAATCACTCGCCAAAAGATATCCCAATGAAAAAGAAACCGACCAGGCCTGGTACCTGATCGCTGAGCTGCATGCTTCAAAAGCCAGGCAATACCAGCCTTCAAAAGATACTTCACATCGCTATGAATACCTGGTGGCAAAGCGCATCTGCGAACAGGTGCTTGCACGCAAAGACTCATCTGAGGGAAGAACAAACTGCCAGAACCTGCTTCAGCAGATCACCGCAAAAGAACTCAGCCTGCAGGCTGAAAAAGTAAATCAGCCCGTTTTACCTTTTCGCTTGCTGGTTAACTTCAGGAATATCAGTCAACTTCATTTCCGATTGATCAAAATGGATCGTGCTACCAAAGAAAAAGTGGGACGCAATCAATGGGACGAAGACTACTGGAAAGCTGTTTTGAGCCTGCCGGCTTTGAAGACCTTCACTCAGGATCTGCCTGCAACAAACGATCACCAGTTTCATGCAACGGAAATAAAGGTAGACGCGTTGCCAACCGGCGAATACGCGTTGCTGGCAAGCGCGAACAGCAAATTCGACCTTTCCGTTAAACCGATGGTGTTGCAATATCTGTACATCTCCAATATCGCTTATATAAATAATGGAAACGACTTTTTCGTGCTGCATCGTGAAACTGGCAAACCGCTTGCCAATGCGCAAATCCAGGTCTGGCACCCGGTCTACGATTATAACAGCCGCAAATGGACCGTTAGTAAAGGCCAGGCGTTAAAGGCAGACAATAATGGTTTTTTCCGGCTGAAAGAGCAAAAGAACGAACAGCGGGGAACGCTTCGGCTTGAGGTGAGCACGGCGAATGATCATTTGTTCCTTGACGATGAAGCCGAAACCTACCGTTATTACCAGACCGAAGAAGAATATGCAGAAGATGAGAAAAAAGACTACGAAGAAGATAACACAAAAACATTTCTGTTTACTGACCGTTCAATTTACCGGCCCGGACAGGTTGTGTATTATAAAGGGATTGTGGTAACGAAAGATTTCAAGTCGAGACAATCCAAGATCGTCCCTTCGTTTAAGACAATAATTTTTCTGTTGGATGCGAATGATGAAGTGGTTGACTCCATAAATGTGACCACAAATGAATATGGATCCTATTCCGGAAAATTCACCCTACCGCTCAATCGACTAAACGGTTCATTCTACCTTGAAGACGAAATGACGGAAGCGAGAAGCGAATTCAGTGTGGAAGAATACAAACGCCCTAAATTTTTTGTGGAGTATGAAAAGCCGAAAGGCACTTATCGTGTTAATGACACTGTACGCATTACAGGATTCGCGAAAGCTTATGCGGGTAATAACATCGATGGCGCCAGGGTATCATACCGCATTGTAAGAAAGGCCCGCTTCCCCTATCCCTGGCTGTTCTGGAGATGGGGATTTCCGCGTACTGCTCCGCAGGAAATTATACATGGAGTTGCGGTTACCGGAGCGGACGGAAAATTCAGCCTGAGCTTTAACGCCATCCCCGACAAAACCATAAAAAAAGAATTTGATCCTGTTTTTGATTATGAGATCATAGCGGATGTAACCGATATGAGCGGAGAAACGCGAACGGGATCTACCATGGTTAGCGTAAGCTATAAGGCGTTGCAGTTGTTTGTAACGGTACCAGGTGGTGAGACTATGCCGGCCGACAGCCTGAAGAACCTGACCATCAGGACCACTAACCTTGCAGGCGAGTTTCAGCCTTCACTGGTGAACATTTCTGTTTTCAGGTTGAATGCGCCTCAGCGTCTCATCAGACCAAGATACTGGCAGGAGCCCGACATGCATATCATGACCAGGGCCGAATACCTGCAATTTTTTCCTTATGATGAATACAGCAACGAATCGAAGAAAGAAAGCTGGGATCGCCTTGAAAAAGTGGTTGATAAAAATGATTCGGTCAGAAGTTTAGCAGGCGCTGTCAACCGTACGTTACCAATTAATATTAATCCCGGCAGATTCAGTCCGGGTTGGTATGCCATTGAGGTAACGACCCGCGATAGGTACGGTGAATTGGTAAAAGATATTCAGTATGTTCAGTTGACAGACCCCAAAACCAACGCTCCCGCAAATCCATCTTACAACTGGCTGTTAACAAGCGCGCAGGTAAAGGAACCCGGACAGATCGCGACGGTCAATATCGGCAGCTCGGCCAATGATGTTTTCGTAATTCAACAGATCGACAGGAAAATACAAAACGTAACATCTGTCCGCAGAATGGTGGCAGGAGGCAGTGGAGGCGAAGCCGGAGAATACAGTTTCCTGAACATAAGCAATGAACAGCGATCGATCAGTTTCCCCGTATCTGAAAAAGACCGCGGCGGATTTGGGATCTATTACGCATTTGTAAAGCACAACCGCTTTTTTATTTCATCGGCGAATGTTGTGGTGCCATGGAGCAATAAAGATCTGAAGGTTACGTATGAAACGTTCCGCGATAAAACGTTACCGGGTAGCGAAGAAAAATGGAAGGTGAAGCTTACGGGTCACCAGAACGAAAAAGCCAGCGCGGAAGTGCTCACGGCAATGTACGATGCTTCACTGGATCAGTTCAAGCCACATAACTGGAGCAAGCCTTATGTTTGGCCGGTACATTCCAGTCCGAATAACTGGAATGGGAGGAATAATTTTTCAGCGATGGTATCCTTACAAAAATACCAGCCTTACGAAACGTTCAGCTCATTCATAAAGGAGTACGACCGTTTGATGACTAATATTTATGAGTTCAGGCAAAGGGAGTTCCGGAGTGGTGGTATCAAACGGGGTGAAGCAGCGCCAGGTGCGAATCAGGAAGTCAGGATAAGAGGAAACGCTAAAGAAGGGGCAGAGGCGAAAATGGAGGACGCTTTAGCGGGTCAGACAGCTGGTTTGAATGAGGTGGTAGTAGTGGGTTATGGCCAACAAAAAAAGACTGACGCAACAGGAGCCGTATCCGAAATAACACCCACTCCAATAGAGGATGTTCCGGTTCAAATCCGAAAGAACTTCAACGAAACTGCATTTTTCTTCCCTGATCTGAAAACAGATTCTGCGGGTAATATTGAATTCTCATTCACCATGCCCGAAGCGCTTACACAATGGAAATGGATGATGTTGTCGCATACAAAAGAACTCGCGCTGGGTTATTCAGAAAAAACCATCGTTACCCAGAAAGAACTGATGGTTCAACCAAACATTCCGCGTTTCATCAGGGAAGGCGATCGCATGGATCTTAGCGCGAAGCTGGTGAATATGGGAGAAAAAGAAGTAACCGGTCAAATCGAATTGCAGTTGCTGGATGCAACCACTAACCAGTCAATAGACGGCTGGTTCAACAATATGTTCCCGAACCAGTACTTTACGGCCGCTGCAGGTCAAAGCACCGTGATCAATTTCACCATCCAGATACCGTATCAGTTCAACAAGCCCGTGATCATTCGTTTTATTGCCAAAGCGGGCAATGTGAGCGATGGGGAAGAAAACAGCATTCCTGTTTTGTCGAACAGGCAACTGGTAACAGAAACACTTCCATTGAATGTTCGGGGAGGAGGTAGTAAAAATTTCAGCTTCGAAAAATTGTTGCAAAGCGACAAGAGTGAAACCTTAAGTCATCACGCCCTTACTGTTGAATTCACCAGCAATCCGGCCTGGTATGCAGTGCAGGCATTGCCTTACCTGATGGAATTCCCCTACGAATGTTCGGAACAGATCTGGAACCGCGTGTATGCAAATGCGCTGGCTTCAAAGATCGCAAATGCATCACCCCGCATTAAAGAGATCTTTTCGAAATGGAAAACCATTGATACCGCCGCATTGATTTCGAATCTGCAGAAGAACCAGGAGCTGAAGTCGGTACTCCTGGAAGAAACTCCATGGGTATTGCAGGCGAAGAATGAGACCGAACAAAAGAAACGCATCGCGATGCTGTTTGATATGGTGAAGCTGAGTGAGGAACTGGACAAAAATATTGATAAGCTCATGCAGATGCAATCGCCCAATGGCGGCTTTGTTTGGTTCAAGGGCGGACCGGATAACCGTTATATCACGCAATATATTCTTACCGGCATTGGCCATCTCAAAAAGTTGAACGCAATACCAGCTGCCCATCAGCAGAAAATTAATGCGATTATTAAACTTGCAGTGCCATACCTGGATAGCAGGCTAAAAGAAGATTACGACTGGCTTGTAAAAAACAAGGCCGACCTCAGCAAACAGCACATCAGCTACATCCAGATCAACTACCTGTATATGCGCAGCTTCTTTACAAACATCGACGCCGCAGGAAATATTTCACAGCCATTTAATTATTACAGGAAACAGGCGCAGCAATTCTGGTTGCAACAGAACAGGTATATGCAGGGGATGACCGCGCTCGCGTTGTACAGGACCGGTGACGGAAAAACGGCTACTGATATTCTACGTTCATTAAAACAAAACGCCATTGTGAATGATGAGCTGGGAATGTACTGGAAAGACATGAGTGGTGGGTTCTACTGGCACCAGGCGCCGATTGAAACCCAGGCATTGCTGATTGAAGCATTTACCGACATCACCAAAGACATTACAGCGGCCGACGCGTTGAAAACATGGTTGCTGAAAAACAAGCAGACAAATAACTGGAGAACAACCAAGGCAACCGCCGAGGCCTGCTACGCATTGTTGTTGCAGGGAACCGACTGGCTGACTGCGGAACCCGTGGTTCAGATTAAGATGGGTGATAAAACGGTGAGCAGCCTTGAGCAACGATCAGAGGCCGGCTCGGGATACTTTAAAAAAGTATTTGACGGACCTTTCGTGAATAACAGCATGGGAAATATTTCGGTAAATATCACCCAGCCAAACAAGCCTGCCACTGGCAAGCCATCAATACAAACCGCCTGGGGCGCGGTTTACTGGCAGTATTTTGAGAACCTGGAAAATATCACACCTGCGGCAACTCCATTACAGCTTACGAAAAAATTGTTCATCGAACGCAATACCGATCGCGGGCCTGTTCTGGAACCCGCCGGCGAAAATGCCATGATGAAAGTAGGCGACAAAGTAAAAGTGCGCATTGAACTGCGGGTTGACAGGGATATGGAATATGTACACATGAAGGATATGCGGGCGTCTTCCCTTGAGCCGGTGAATGTTATCAGTTCATATAAATGGCAGGGAGGGCTTGGCTATTATGAAACCACGAAAGATGCCAGCACGAATTTCTTTTTTGATTACCTGCGTAAAGGAACTTACGTGTTTGAATATGCGCTATTTGTTACGCATACCGGCACATTCAGTAACGGCATAACTACCATTCAATGCATGTATGCTCCTGAATTCAGCAGTCATAGCGAAGGAGTGAAAATAAATGTTGAAAATTAATAAGCTGAACAACGCTCTGGCCGATTGGCTAATTTTGAAACATGAGGGTAGATTATCTGATCATTGGGCAAGGTGTTTCCGGAACTTTTCTTTCGTGGTACCTGATCAGACAGGGCGCCACTGTAATGATCATTGATGAAAACAAAAGTAATACGGCCTCAAAGGTTGCCGCGGGCCTGATCAACCCTGTAACCGGGCGCCGGCTGGTAAAATCGTGGATGATCGATGAACTGATGCCATTTGCGAAGGAAGCGTACAGCATGATCGGAGCAGAACTGAATATCCAATGCATCAGGGAAACCAGCCTGTTGCAATTTTTCAACGCACCAGATGTTGAACAGGCATTCAGGAAAAGATTATCGGAGGAACCAGATTACCTGGCCCTGCCCGATGATAAAGACTGGCGACCTGTATTTGATTATCCATTCGGCTGGGGCATCATTGAACCTTGTTATATAGCAGATCTGGCGGGTTTGATAACAGCCCACCGTGCACGACTCGCCGATGAAGGACAGTTGATAGAAGAAAGATTCATTGCAAGTGATCTGATTGTAAATTCAAAGGAAGTAAGCTATCGAAACATCATTGCGGATAAGATCATCTTCTGCGATGGCGAATCAGCTATGCTCAATCCATGGTTCAGCAGGTTGCCATTTTCCCTGAATAAAGGCGAAGCGCTTACATTGGAGATACCGGAACTCTCTTGCGGACATATTTACAAGTTCCGGCATACGTTAATACCAGTAGATGTTGAAGCGTCTCTATTCTGGTTTGGATCAAGTTATGAATGGACTTACGAAGACGATCAGCCATCTGAAAAGTTCCGCAGGGAAGCGGAAGCTGAATTGAAACGATTTCTTAAGCTGCCATTCACAATAGTTGATCATCTTGCGGCGATCAGGCCCGCCAATGTTGAACGTCGGCCATTTGTTGGCCTGCATCCAGCAAATCCACAGATCGGCATATTGAATGGAATGGGAACAAAGGGATGTTCACTTGCGCCATATTTTGCAAAACAAATGGCAGAGCGACTGACAGGTGGAAAACCGCTCCTGCCCGAAGTTGATGTAAATCGTTTCAGGCGCGTTTTAGCTGATTAGCAAATCAGCTAATTCATATATTTGTCCTCATGTCGTCTGAACAATACTCCATCCCTCTTAAATACCGGAAAATGGAGAATCTCCACATCCTTTTCTGGCTGGTGAAGGATACCTGCTGGTGTATCAGCCTTAGATGGCTGGGAATTTCAATGATCTTCCCTACGCTTTTAATTGCTACGCTTATTTGCTGGAGAACGAGACATATAATGTCGGAGTTCACGCACAACCTGGCGGTGATCTTCTGGATCAGCGCAAACTCATACTGGATGATCACGGAATTTTTCGGGTGGCATGAATCAACCCGGTACTACGCGTTGATACCTTTTGGATTGGGGTTGGTCACACTTGTATATTATTATGCTTATTACCTGCCACGAAGTGTTAAGCCGCAGCCTTCTTCGCAACAATATTCGCAATAGGGTCAAGGTTCAGTGTTTTTGCCAGTGCATCGTAGAGCGTTGGTAATTCGTGACGGAACCGAACAGGGTTTTCGAAGAATACTTCAACTGCCACAGCCCAGAACTCATGATAATTGGTAGCCGCGTAATCGCCCAGCAAGTTTTTCTGTCCCTGCTGCATAGCCTGGAAAATAGGACGGGCAACGCGCGAAAAACTTCTGAACTCTTTTTTGTACCGCTTATCTTCTTCTGTTTGCGTTATGAAGTTCACATATGCCAGCGCATGTGCCATTTCATGCAATCCAACATTGCAGTTGGGTGTCATGCCTGCTATGCCTTTGAGGAAATTATCCCATGAGAGATAAATGCCGGTATGATCTACGTGTCCCTGGAACGGGCGTGAATAGAAGCCGTAATGATAATCGTCACGCAGCACATAAATATCCCTGAAGTAATTAAAAGAAAATTTTTCAAGTCCGAACGTAAGCTGAACCGCGGTAGCGCTGATCAGGATCGGCATTTCAGGCTTCTCCTGCACGTCAACATAATGAAATCGCTTGGATCGGTGAAAAATGAAAGTGCGGAAGAGGAATTTTTGTTTGTCTTCTTTGCTTAGCCTGTTGTAGAACCTGGAATACCTGCTCACTACAAGGTGATATAACATTTCCTGCGTAGCAAATCTCTTCCATTGATTCTTCTGGCTGTAATTGTTCCACCAGTTGCAAACTGGTTCGTAGAGGGCTATTATCCCTAAGACCGCCATTATTATTGTTACAATTTCCATAAGGGTCCTTTCTGTTTTGTAGAGAATAGGTAAGGAACTGCGGTCTCACACAGACTAATGGATGTTGTAAAATAACAGGTCTTTCAGGGAAGATTTTAACCAGGGAGGAGGGGTTAGGGTATAATTCTGTTACAAAATAAGCATAGTTTTTGGAAAATGAAAGCCCCCCATCAGTTAACAGACAGCTTTTAATGTACATTTGCTGCTCTTTTCAAAAAACGCCATGGGAACGTATCGTACACATACCTGCGGGGAACTGAGAATCAACAATATAAACCAGACAGTTACATTATCGGGTTGGGTTCAGACCGTACGTAAATTCGGGAGCATTACTTTCGTAGACCTACGCGACCGGTATGGCATCACACAATTATTATTTGGCGAAAAGCTGGGTCCTCAGCTCGATTCCCAGCCTCTGGGACGTGAATTTGTATTGCAGGTAACAGGTAATGTAGTGGAGAGAAGTAATAAAAACCCTAATCTTCCTACAGGCGACATAGAAATAAATGTTGAATCCTTTTCCATTCTGAATAAATCGGCTGTTCCTCCATTCACTATTCAGGATGATACTGACGGAGGAGATGATCTTCGCATGAAATACAGGTATCTCGATCTGCGCCGTGCGCCTGTTAAAAAGAATCTTGAACTGAGATACGCAGTCAACCGCGCTACGCGTAATTATCTGCATGAGCAGGGATTCATGGATATTGAAACGCCCTTCCTGATTAAATCAACTCCCGAAGGCGCACGTGATTTTGTGGTGCCATCGCGCATGAATGCAGGACAGTTTTACGCGTTGCCGCAAAGTCCGCAGACTTTTAAACAACTGCTGATGGTGAGCGGTTACGACCGCTATTACCAGATCGTAAAATGTTTCAGGGATGAAGACCTGCGTGCCGACCGCCAGCCCGAATTCACGCAGATAGACTGTGAAATGAGCTTTGTAGGACAGGAAGATGTATTGCAGATGTTTGAAGGCCTGATCAAATACATTTTCAAAGCGGTCAAAGGAATAGATTATACTGAAACTGTGCAGCGAATGAGCTGGAGCGAAGCAATGTGGAATTTTGGGAATGACAAACCCGATATAAGATTCGGATTACAGATCACAAACTTCAAATCGGCCTTTGAAAATTATGGCAACGATGAAGAAGCAGTGTCGTTGTTCAACGAAAGCGGCTTTAAAGTTTTCAACGAAGCAGAAACCGTTGTCGCGATTTCGGTACCGGGTTGCAGTGAGTATACACGCAAGCAACTGGACGAGCTAACGGACTGGGTTAAGCGCCCGCAGATCGGCATGGCCGGCCTTGCTTATATAAGGCACAATAACGACGGAACATTAAAAAGTTCTGTTGATAAATTTTTTAATGAAGAAAAGCTCCGCGTACTCGCTTCAAAATGCAAATCCCAACCCGGTGATCTGATTCTTATCCTTGCAGGAAAGGAAGAACGCACCAGGAAAGCTATGAGCGAGCTAAGGCTTGAGATGGGTGAGCGTCTTGGCATGAGGAAGAAGGACGAGTTCAAATTACTCTGGGTGCTCGACTTTCCGCTTTTTGAATATGCCGAAGAGGATAATGGCGCCGGCCGTTGGGTAGCGAGGCATCATCCATTTACTTCGCCCAAGCCGGAGCATATAGAGATCATGGTTAATAATGACCCCAGGATTTCCAATCAGGAAGAATATCTGAAACATCCTTACGCGGGCATCAAGGCAAATGCGTACGACATGGTATTGAATGGAAATGAGATCGGCGGAGGTTCCATTCGTATTTTCCAGCGCGAGTTGCAGGAAAAAATGTTCGCGGCGCTTGGAATGAGCCAGGAAGAAGCCCTCCATAAATTTGGTTTCCTGCTCGGCGCATTTGAGTACGGCGCTCCTCCCCACGGCGGAATAGCCTTCGGATTCGACCGCCTTTGTGCCATTCTCGGCGGAAGCGAAAGCATCCGCGACTTCATCGCATTCCCCAAAAACAATAGCGGCCGCGACGTTATGCTTGATGCACCTTCCACGATTGACGATTCGCAGTTAAAGGAACTTAATATTAGACTTACGTAGTTTTGGGTTTCGTGTTTCCGGTTTCGGGTTTTCCAAAGACGGAGTTACTTTAAGGACACCCTGGACCCAATAACGTAACTTCCACTTTGGAAAACCCGAAACCCGAAACCCGAAACACGAAACTGTTTTTCGGCACGGTTTTTTTACAACTACGCTTAATCATAATCCATTTCACTAATGAAAGTGCTGATTTCCATTTTATTGGCTTCAATTTCTTTGGCAGCCTGTTCTAAGTCGGACAAGGACAATGGCCCGAGTAATTTACCAGAATCTACAACGAAGAATGTTTCTTATGGCAGCGATGCATTCCAGGTGATGGATGTTTATCTTCCCGCGGGAAGGTCATCATCATCCACCAAGGCAATGTTGCTGGTACATGGAGGTGGATGGACTGGTGGGGATAAGTCGGAATTTGATCCATACATATCAGCTTTGAAACAGCGATTTCCGGATTATGCATTTTTTAATGTCAATTACCGGCTTGCGAATAATAATGTAAATAAGTTCCCTGCCCAGGAAAATGATCTGAAATCGGCCATGGAATTCGTTTCAGGCAAACTGGGTGAGTATAAGATTTCCGGAACATTTGTATATCTCGGTTTCAGCGCAGGCGCACACCTCGCAATGCTGCAGGGGTACAAACATACCAGTCCCGTAAAGCCTGCGGCAATCGTTACTTTTTTTGGACCAACCGACCTTGTGGAAATGCATAATAATCCAATTTCTCCTTATGCACCGTTGTTACTGGAAGCTTTATTAGGTTTTACGCCACAGCAGAACCTGAGCGCTTACCAGCAATCCAGCCCGGCATTTTTTGTGAATTCATCTGCTGCTCCGACAATGATATTACATGGCGGACAGGATAACGTGGTAGCGCCTTCACAATCCGACATCCTGAAAAACAAACTGCAGGCCGCGGGTGTAGCCCATGAATACATTGTATATCCCAATGAGGGTCATGGCTGGTTTGGAACTACACTTGATGATTCCTTCAATAAGATACAGGCATTCCTCAGCGCGAAAGTGAAATAATGTGATTCCCATTTTTCTTACCTTTTGCAGGTGAAAAATACTTTACCTCCACTGGCAGAGAGATTGCGTCCCACAACGCTTGAAGCGCTGGTGGGACAGGAACATTTAACAGGCAGCGGAAGCATCCTGCGCACCGCTATTGAGCAGGGCAAGCTTCCATCAATGATATTGTGGGGTCCGCCTGGAACCGGAAAAACAACCATCGCCAATATCATCGCGCACAGCCTGCAGGCGCCCTTTCACACTTTGAGCGCTATCAGTTCAGGCGTTAAAGATGTTCGGGAAGTGATTGAACAGGCACGTTCGAAAGAGAAATCAATTCTTTTTATAGATGAGATCCACCGCTTCAATAAAGGCCAGCAGGACGCATTGCTTGGCGCAGTAGAGAAGGGCATTGTAACGTTAATAGGCGCTACTACAGAAAACCCTTCGTTTGAAGTGAACAGCGCCTTGCTCAGCAGGTGCCAGGTGTATGTACTCAAGCCATTGCAGAAAGCAGATCTTGTACAGGTCATGCAGAACGCGCTTGAAAAAGATGAAGTATTAAGCAGCAAAAAAGTTGAACTGAAAGAAACAGAAGCGCTGATCAATATTTCGGGAGGTGATGCGCGAAAGCTGCTGAACCTTTTGGAGCTTGTGGTGGATGCATTATCGGGCGGACAAAAAAAACCGGATGACCCCATTATTATTACCGACGACCTGGTGATGGCCGTTGCACAGAAACGCATTGCGCTTTACGACAAAACCGGTGAACAGCATTACGACATCATTTCCGCCTTCATTAAATCGATGCGGGGAAGTGATCCCAATGCCGCTGTGTACTGGCTTGCAAGGATGGTGGAAGGTGGCGAGGATGTAAAATTCATAGCCAGGCGCATGGTGATACTGGCGAGTGAAGACATTGGCAATGCGAATCCTACTGCCCTGGTGATCGCGAATGCAGCGTTTGAAGCGGTAAACAAAATTGGTTATCCCGAATCGAGGATCATTCTGGCGCAGTGCGCCACTTATCTCGCGGCCTCACCCAAAAGTAATGCGGCCTATGAAGCCATAGAACAGGCGATCGGCGCGGTGAAACAATTTGGGGATCTTCCGGTACCGCTGCACATTCGCAATGCGCCAACTAAGCTGATGAAAAATATGGGATATGGAAAGGATTACAAATATTCACACAGCTTCGAACAGAATTTCTCAGAACAGGAATATCTTCCGGAAAAATTATCGGGAACCGCTTTTTATGAACCGGGCAACAATGCAAGAGAAGACGAATTGCGCCGTTACCTGAAAAAACTGTGGAAGGATAAATACAATTATTAAGATGGCAATTGACTGGAATTGTAAAACATTTGATGAGCTGAATGTGCATGAGTTATATGCCATTCTAAGATTAAGGAGCGAAGTTTTTGTAGTGGAGCAGAACTGTGTTTTCCAGGATATGGACAACAAAGACCAGGTATCTTACCATATCTGCGGAATGCAGGATGGTGAACTGGTAGCATATACCAGGCTGGTACCCGCGGGTGTTTCTTATGACGAAGCATCTATCGGAAGAGTAATAACGGCGGCATCAGTGCGCGGAAGCGGCGCAGGCAAAGAATTGATGACATATTCAATCCGGCAGTTATATAATATATGGGGCAAACAACCCATCAGATTGGGCGCTCAGCTGTATCTGAAAAAATTTTATGAATCATTTGGTTTCCTCCAAACAAGTGAAGTTTATATTGAAGATGGTATCCCTCACATTGAAATGATGTTCCCAAATCTGGACGATAAATCATAAACTTTCAACGTCTTATGTGAAAAAAATTACGTCCTCAGCACACAATTAATAATACTTTAAGCGTTTCTTGTAAGTAACACGGATTTTTTCCATTTTGTGTCCGAATCCGAACTAGTAGAAAACAAAAACCAATATTCATGAAACAAACCTTACACTCCTTTCGGGGGAAGTGTTCAGTGTTTCTGCTGTGTGCTTCTCTGATTTATTGTTCTTCACACGCTCAACTTTCAGCCGGTACATATTGGGAAGGCGGTGTAACACTTGCTCCTTCCAACTTCCTGGGCGACCTCGGAGGTACTGCAGGAAAGGGTACAACCTTTCTTAAGGACAATAACTTTTCACAGACAAGATTCATAGGTGGTCTATTCATGGCTGTTTATCCATCTGAATGGATAGGTGCCCGTGTAGCGCTTAACTATGGACGTTTGGCTGGTGATGATGCCGTCATTAAAGGTAAAGGCGGATTGGAAGAAGCAAGGAGATTAAGAAATCTGAACTTCAAGTCAAGTCTGGTTGAGCTTTTCGCAGTAGCGGAAATTTATCCTACTGTATTTTTCGAAAGCGACCCAACTGATGTATACCATAAATTACGCCCTTACGTACTGGGTGGAGTTGGTGCATTCCGTTTTAATCCGCAGGGCCAGGACCCCGCAACTGGCCAGTGGGTAAACCTGCAGCCGTTGAGGACCGAAGGTCAGGGATTCGCTGAGCATCCCGATCGTCAGCCTTATAAACTGACAGCTTTGAATGTTCCGCTTGGCTTTGGTATTAAATATTACCTGAGCGAAACGGTGAGCCTTGGATTTGAGATCATACACCGTACAACATTTACAGATTATATTGATGACGTGAGCACAGAATATATAGATCCGAATCTCTTCTATACTTACCTGCCTGCTGGCCAGGCTGCGGTAGCTGAGAGGGTCTATAATAAGAGCCCGTTAGCAGGCCTCGGAAACGAAGCTTACGGACCTGGCGCCAAGAGAGGAACCAAAGAGAATAATGACGCTTATTATTCTGCTGGTTTTAAACTTGCCATCAGGCTTGGAGCCGGCTCTGACCGCGGATGGAGAAATTCAACGCGTTGCCCTGTGATCCGTTACTAGAAGATATTGTTGATCCGTACCCTATTTTTATGAACCCGAACGTACCCTTGCGGAAATATTATTTCCTGTTAATGCCTGCAACAATACTAATCCTGTTGTGCATGTCAACCACATCCTATGCCGGTGAAGCAATAGTAAGTGAAGCCGGCTTTCGCGACACCATTCTCATTAACAAAGCAATCAGCAGCAAGAAACACAAGGTAAAATTATACCCGAATGCCGACCACCGTGTGCTGTTCTTTACAGCAAGCGGCGAACCCGGAAAAGTATATCAATTATTCCTGTTTGATATTGATGGAAAGCTTACCAAACAAATTCAGATTCGAAATAAGGAGACTACAGTACTTACAAATATTGTAAAAGGTAGTTACCTGTTTGAAGTGTTCAGTGATGACGAACGGATCGAAAATGGTCAGCTCCAGATAAAATAAGTTCTTTTAAATCTAACCAATAAGCGGTGAGGAAATTGGTAAAATCGCAATATCCGGTTTGAGATAAGCCTGATCCGTTCCCTATCTTAAAGTACCCTTGCAATGATTTTATTAATGATTCCTCACCAACGCTTATTGGAAAAAATAACTGCAACCCGCCCGAAAGGCGGGTTTTTTGTTTGACAAATGTGCGTAACAGTTGCAAAAATATCCAACAGGTGATTTACCTAATTGGTTAATTTTAAACAAACCAAAACTATTGTCATGAATTTAATCGAACGCGTCAAAAACATGTTGACCACTCCCAAAACGGAATGGCTGGTTGTAGCCTCCGAAACTCCTGATTCAACAAAGATCGTTACGGGTTATGTATTACCCCTGGCAATTGCAGGTGCAATAGCCGCTTTCATTGGTTATGGGCTGATTGGTTATAATGTGCTGGGCGTGCGGTTTAGTGGAATGAACTGGGGATTGCATTATGCACTGGTGATGCTGGTACAGATTATTGTGAGCATTTATGTCACAGCGCTGGTAGTTGACGCCCTGGCTCCGTCTTTCGCCTCTGAAAAGAATATGGGCCGTTCCGTACAGCTGGTAGCTTATGGATCTACGCCATCATTAGTTGCCGGGCTGTTCAATATACTTCCATTACTGGCCGGCATTGTAGGACTTGTGGCGGCCGTCTACGGCGTCTATTTATTTTACCTGGGTCTCACACCCATCAAGAAAACACCCGAAGACAAACGCGTTGCTTACCTGGTTGTATGTATAATTGTGCTGATCGTTGTATATATTATTCTGGGACTGATTCTGGCGAGGATTCTGTATCCGGTATTTGGTGTGGGATATCCGGGGTTGTAGAGAAAATGTAAAATGAAAAATGAAAAATGAAAAATAAGAACTTTTAATTAGGGAGAAGTTGAAAAGTCAAAATGTAAAATTCAAAATGTAAAATTGGGTTTCTTATTTTACATTTTGAATTTTACATTTTGACTTTTAAAATCACTTACTATTAAAACTCCCCATTTTTCATTTTTCATTTTACATTTTGCATTTTAAATAAGTTCGTTCTCCAAAAACTTAGCAGTATATCCAATCCCCACCCCCTTCATTTCTTCAGGTCGTCCTTCAAACAAAATCTCTCCTCCCCCGTCGCCGCCTTCGGGTCCAAGGTCAATGATGTGGTCAGCAACTTTTATTACATCGAGGTTGTGTTCAATTACGAGTACGCTGTTACCACGATCCACGAGTTTGTTGAGTACGTCAAGCAGATGCTGGATGTCTTCGAAATGAAGGCCTGTAGTTGGCTCGTCAAGAATATAAAATGTCTTTCCGGTATCTTTCTTCGATAGCTCAGTGGCAAGTTTCACCCGCTGCGCTTCTCCCCCGCTGAGGGTGACGGCGCTTTGACCCAATGTGATATAACCAAGGCCAACATCGTCGAGCACCTTTATTTTCCGGTGCAGATATGGAACGTTCTGAAAGAATTCCTCCGCTTCTTCCACAGTCATTTCCAGTACATCACTTATCGATTTGCCTTTATATCTTATCTCAAGCGTTTCGCGGTTATAACGCTTGCCCTGGCATTTTTCGCAATG
>DASWTK010000017.1:0-12039 GCA_036402175.1 Chitinophagaceae bacterium
AGTCCCGGACCTACTTCATCATCGAAAGTGAAAATACCCAGTTCTTTTCCCAGTTTGCGGTGATCGCGCTTTTTGGCTTCTTCCAGCAGAGCAAGGTATTCGTCCAGTTCTTTTTGCGAAGGGAAGGTAACGCCATATAACATGGTAAGCTGCTTATTGCGCTCATCTCCCTTCCAGTAAGCGCCCGCGATATTTGTTAACTTGATAGCCTTGATAAAACCTGTATTTGGAATATGCGGACCGCGACAGAGATCGGTAAAACTTCCCTGGGTGTAAAAAGTGATCTCGCCATCGTTCAAACCCTGCAGAAGATCGAGTTTATATTCGTCTCCCTTTTCTGAAAAATACCGCACAGCCTCGTCCTTCGGAACTTCTTTACGCACGTATCCATTCGACTGTTTTGCAAGTTCAGCCATTTTAACTTCCAGCTTCCGCAGGTCTTCCTCGGTAATGGTTTTCCCGCCGAGGTCCATATCATAATAGAAACCATTTTCAACCGGTGGGCCAACCCAGAATTTTACACCGGGGAATAATGATTCAACAGCTTCTGCCATGAGGTGGGCCGACGAATGCCAGAAAGTGGATTTGCCCTCATTGTCGCTCCACGTGATCAATTTCAATGACGCATCCTCATTAATCGGCCGGGTAGCATCCCAAACCTGTCCGTTCACACTTGCGGCCAGCACCTTGCGGGCCAGTCCTTCTGAAATGGACCTGGCAATTTCCAAAGCGGTGGTTCCTTCCTTATATTCCCTCACTGCTCCATCGGGGAAAGTGATCCTGATCATTTGTTATTCCTTGTTTAGGCAGAGCGTCGTCTTTACCTGATCTTCCGTCAATGAGACCCGCCTCCTGCAAATTGAAAAGGTGGCAAATTTAACAAAGTGTTGCCAGATTACCGTTTATGAAATAAAAGAGAAAAATAAAATTTGGTCTAACTTACTTTTGTGTTGAACATGAAGATTATGAAGCGACCTCTCCTTTTGCTATTTTTTTGTGTCCCGCTCATTTCCGTTGCCCAGGATCTTACCGGCATCTGGCGTGGTCATTTTCTTCAAAGCGGAGGAATGAGCATCATTGAAAAACTTTATGGCGGTGAGGACCGTTATAAATTTGAGGTTCAGCTCGACCAGCGCAGCAAACAATTCAGCGGTGTTACCTACTCATATAAGACAACTGTTTTTTACGGAAAGGCCAGTTGTAAAGGAACCGTGAACGATAAAACAAAAAAGGTCCTGCTCGAGGAACTGAAGATCGTTGAAGTAAGGATGGCCCAGGGGAGCGACGCATGCATCATGACCTTATTCCTCACCTACAGCAAAAACGGCGAAGAGGAATTTCTTGAAGGGTCGTACACCAGTATGAATACCCGGGATTCTTCCAATTGCGGACGCGGAACGGTTTTTCTGCGGAAAGTACCCACTTCAGATTTTTACAAAGAACCTTTTCTTGTAAAGCGCGAGGAAGAGGCAAAGAAGAAAAGCAGCGCGCCGGTAATTGCAAAACAAAAGCCGAAAGTTGAGACGAAGCCAACTACTACACAGCCAAATAACACTACAGTTAAGAAACCAGCTACCACCACCAAAAAACCGGTTCCGCCTCCTGTTAAAAAAGATACTGTGACGGAACGCCCGGTGGTACGAACAAATCCTTCCACTACAATCACGAAGCCTGCAAAAATTGATTCTGTAAAATCTCCTGAGAAAAAAATAACTTCAGTTCCGGTTCCCAAGGCGTTATCCAACCGGCAGAACGAACTGATAAGGACAATCGTTGTTAATACTACCGATGTTGTGGTTGACCTGTACGATAATGGTACTATTGATAACGACACCGTTTCTGTTTACCTCGACAAAAAGCTGGTAGTTTCGAAACAACGGCTAACAGAAAAAGCAATTACTGTTAAGCTGAAGCTTGATGAACAAAATGATTATCATGAACTGGTAATGGTAGCAGAAAATCTTGGAGAAATCCCACCGAATACTTCACTCATGGTAGTGCGGGCCGGAAATAAACAGTACGAGGTGCGCATTACTTCGAATGAGCAGAAAAACGCAGTAGTGATCTTCAAGTATGAAAAACCGGAGTAAGAATTACCGTTCACGTAAAAGCTGGTCTTCCAAATAAGGCTTCTTATTAATTTTCATGAAAGGACTTAACATGCGCAGCATTTTTGCCATCCTGGGCCTACTTGCATCAGGCGTACTTGGTGCACAGGACCTGAATGGAATCTGGAGAGGAAAACTTACACCCGAAGCAGGCGGCTGCTTTCCTGTTTATTACCTGGAGCTGCAGATAAGTTCTGCAAACAATATTATTTCCGGTAATGCTTATGATTACTACGACAAAGCAAGGTTTGTAAGGCTGGATTTCAACGGCCGGTTTAACTCACTTACAAAACGCCTGGTACTGATAGAGGATAAAATTCTGAATGTACAAATCCCCCGCGACTGCTTTCCCTGTATCAAGACTTACGATCTCACCTATTCGCAAAGCGGGAAAGACGAATTTCTGACAGGTGATTTTAAAGGACATGGCGCTGATAAGCGAACTGCCTGTCCTCCGGGACGAATCGTTTTGCAAAGAATGATGCAGTCTGAATTTCCTGTCCAGGTCAGGCAGAACGATACACTCGCAAGGATCCAGCAATCATTGCAGCTGAAGCCAAGAGAGAAAGAAGTTGTTCAGGTATACCAGTTGGATACATCTTACATTAAAATCGATATTTATGATAACGCGGAGATCGATAACGATACGGTTTCTGTATTTCTGAACAATACATTGCTACTGTATAAAAAAAGGCTGACAGATAAAGCGCTCACCCTTTCGGTCAGCGCTTTTCCCGGCACCGAATACGAACTGATGATGTATGCAGAGAATCTTGGGAGCATACCACCCAATACCGCGCTGATGGTGATCACATCAGGGAAAAAGCGGTACGAGCTCAGAGTAGCATCTTCCGAACAGAAAAGCGCAGTAGTTAAGTTCGTTTATAATCCGACCCAATCGCAATAGTTCAGCAACCGCACTCAGGCAGTGCAAGTACAAGTGTCACATCGGGAAAAAAATTAATTCACCCGAAATACATTTGTTATGCGAATTCACCTGCCAATTTCCTTTCTTCTGATCGTTACCTGCAATTTTTCATTTGCACAGGATCTTACCGGTACATGGCATGGATTTCAGATCTCCCGCGACAAAGGCCATTACCAGGAATACCGGATCACAGTCGATCTTAAACTGGTTGATGATAATGTTTCCGGGACCATGCAGTTAAAGTCGCCGCTGAAAGGCGTGATCACCACTACCTTCACCGGTAAGCTGGATAAAAAAGAAAACCTCCTATACCTTAAAGAAGATGAGATAATAACCGAGGGAGTTGGCGCTAAAGACGCGACACTCTGCAGTTATATACTCAGTGTTGGAAAGAATTCATTGAAAGGCAAAGGCCGTTCAAGGTTCAAAGGTTATGATCATCTAACGCTCAGGCTTCAGCGCGGCGCCAATTATTAGTTGGCCGGCGCCCTTGCCTGAACAGGCTTCCGCGGTATTTTCTGGTCACGCATTGCCGCATGGTAAACAAAAGTGGCGACAATCGTTGCTGCCTGTTTCAGATCGTCGGCCATCAGATGATCAAAAGAATCCATATTCGTATGGTGTGTGCGGCTATCGTATTCAATTTCATCCTGGATGAACTGGAAGCCCGGCAATCCAATGGCGTCGAATGCAAGATGATCGGTACCTCCCGTATTCTGAAGGGTTACAGTTCTGGCGCCCAGATCACGGAATGGTTCCAGCCATTTTGAAAATATGGGTTTCGCATCTGCGTTCCCCTGCAGATAAATTCCCCTGATCTTTCCTGTTCCGTTATCGAGGTTGAAATAAACAGAAACTTTTTCACCCGCAGCATTTGGTGTTCTTGTAACCGTGTCGGTGAAATGATTGCGAACATAATTCCGCGATCCATGCAACCCCTGTTCTTCACCACCCCAGAGTGCTATGCGTATTGTACGCCTTGGTTGAACGCCAAGTGTTTTTAATATTCTTACAGCTTCCATCATCACTGCGCAACCTGCTGCGTTGTCTGTAGCTCCTACCGATCCGTGCCATGAATCAAGGTGTCCACCAAGCATAACCAGTTCATCCTTCAACGCGGGGTCAGTACCTTTGATCTCTGCAATAACATTATAACCCTTCACATCATCCTTATAAAATCTCGTCTTTACATCAACTTCCGTTTTCACAGCAATATTATTCATCAGTAACCGCTGCATGGTCATATAGTCTTCGTACGCGATCATGATATCAAGAACGTTCTCGGGAGCATTGGCTGCATAGGAACCTCCGCCGGAAACAAAAAGGGTTCCGTCTCTCCCACGCGTGCTTGCGCTTAATATTCCTGCCGCGCCTTCTGTCCTTGCCATTTCCTTAATGCGATTGACCATTGACATGGCACCCTGGCGACCACCGCCCGGGTTTCCTCTTCTTGTGTTTGCTGCGTTGCCTGGTACAAATGCGGCCATTTTGCCGAGGTCCTCATCTGAATACCGCAGGGCATCTGCCGCGAAACTGGGTTTCAGCGTATCGTTACGTGGGATTAATATGATCTTTTCTTTGAGCTTGCCCCTATAGGTAAGCAGCTCAGCAGAATCCTTTGCAGTAAGCAAAATTACATCCGCTGTTTTGAGGCCATTGCTTCCCGCTGTCCATGCTTTTGGAAATGCAATGAACGGCTTATAGTATGGCTGCGTCATTGCAAGGTATGAACGCTGCAACTCCCAGCCTTTTCCCCATTCGCCCCAGGCTTCCAGTTTCGCATCCTGCAAACCCCATTCGGCAAGCTTGTTCTTCGCCCAATTGGATGCACGCGTATAACCCGGTGAGCCCTGCAGCCTTGGTCCGCTGACTTCAGTAAGATAAAAAGCGATATCCATCACCTTCGAATTGCGGAGTCCTTCGGTCCTGATCTTTTCGATCATGGCATTATCCAGCTTTTCTTCCTGTGCCCGGAGACTAATGGAAATGATGAGGAGCAAGCCTGCAGCAAATAGTTTTCTCATAAACCGTTTTGATTTTATTATGGGACGAGAAAGCTAAGATTTTCCTGCGAAAGAAGTGCAGAATCTGAGGGATATCAGAATTTAAAGTTCCATGTTACCGCAGGGATGATCGGGAAAAGAGAAACCTGTCGTGCTTCCACTTTTAATGTGCCATCGTACGGACTTCCCTCCTGATCGAAATAAATAAAATAAGGATTCAGCCTGCTGTACATATTGTAAATGCTGAACACCCAGCTTTGCTGCAGTTTTCTTTTCGCATTCTTGGCAGGTGTATAAATTGCAGAAAAGTCAAGCCGGTGATAAGATGGTAGCCTGTATTGATTCAGCTTGCTGTATTCCTGTGTAAGCACTCCATTGATGATGTAAAATCTTTCCGGTAAAGTGGTGGCGTTACCGGTGCCATAAACAAATACACCTGACAGCTTCCATTTTTTATTTAATTCGTATGTACCAACTACAGAAAGATCGTGACGACGGTCGTATTTAGCGGGGAATTTTTCTCCATCGTTCAGGTTCGGAAATTTTCTCCACGTCCACGATAGCGTATAGCCTATCCATCCGGTAAGTTTTCCTTTTGCTTTATTGAGATACAATTCTGTTCCATAGCTCCAGCCTTTTCCATATACAAATTCTTCTTCCGGATCACGCAGCGACGGAGTATATCCTTCTTTGTATTCAATCTGATTTTCCATTTGCTTATAATATACTTCCAGCGAAGTCTCAAATGTATTGTCCCTGAAATTTTTAAATAAACCTGCTGCATACAGCCAGCTTTTTTGTGGTTGAACCCTGAATGTGCTCGGAGCCCATAGGTCTGTGGGCAAGGTAGTGCCCGCATTGCTTACCAGGTGAATGTATTGCAGGTTGCGTGTTACCGACGCTTTTACGGATGTTTCATCGTTGAACGCGTACCGTATTGTGAACCGGGGTTCAGGTCCGCCATAAGCTTTGATCAGCTCTCCATTACGATAGACGGTGCTATCGGTCTTGTTGCCATCGGCATCACGCCCAAATTTTGTGTAAGGTCCGATTTGTGCAAAACCGCTCCATCGTAAACCCAGGTGAATCTGAACGCGGTCGCTCACCTCCCAGTCATCCTGCAAATAGATCCCGGTTTCATTTGCAAATTTGATGGATTCGTTTTTCGGGTTGAATATGGTTGTATCCTGCTTGCCACTGAGAATGTTCGGAATGAATTTGTGGTATGTGAACTGACCCCCGAATTTTAATTTATGCTGTGGTGACGGATAATAATCGATGTCAACCTTCGCATTCCAGTCGCGGATCCCCGACTGAAGGCTTAATGAAAAATCCTGCTGAGCGGCATTGAACGCGAATTTGTAGCGGTTGTATACAAGAGTGGTGTTTGCAAATAATTTACGGTTGAATACGTGATTCCAGCGAAGCGTAGCCGTTGCATTTCCCCAGGGAATATTCGCGCTGAACGAACGCCTCGAATTCCTGAAATCAAAAACATCTTTTCCGAAATATCCACTCAGGTACAACCGGTCTTTGTCGGAAAATTTATAATTCACTTTTGTATTGAGGTCATAGAAATAATAACCTGAACCATAGAACTGGCTTTCCTTTTTGATCAGCGGTTTTACCAGCACATCAATATATGTACGCCTTGCAGAAACGATGAATGAAGCCTTGTTCTTTTTGATCGGGCCCTGAACCGAAAGTCGTGATGCGATCAGCCCGATCCCTCCTTCCACCTGCATTTTATTCATATTGCCTTCTTTCATGGCAACATCCAGCACACTTGAGAGCCGGCCGCCATATTGAGCGGGCATACCACCTTTGATCAATGTTGTATTCTTGATCGCGTCTGAATTGAAAATGGAAAAGAAGCCGAACAAATGGCCTGTATTGTACACAACAGCATCGTCAAGCATGATCAGGTTCTGGTCGGGGCCACCGCCTCTAACATACAGGCCGGTATTACCTTCACCTGCATTTCTCACTCCCGGCAGCAATTGCATGGTCTTTAGTATATCTACCTCACCCAATAATACCGGCAAAGCTTTTACCTGGTTCATTGAAAGGTCGAACTTCCCCATCTGCGCGCTTTTTACATTCGCATCCCTTCTGCGCGATGAAACGATCACTTCGGTATAAACCGTGGCTTTCGGACTCAGAAGAATATTGAGCTGTAAATTTCCAGAGAGGTTGGCTTTCAGCAGTTGAGTAGAATATCCTACGTGGGTAATCGCAAGGTCATATTCTCCCCCGGCAAGGGTGATCGAATAAAAACCATACTGATTACTGTTGACGCCTCTGCCACGCCCGTTGACACTGAGCGTCGCGCCGATGATGGATTCACCACTAAGCGAATCGCGGATGTAACCGCTGATGGTATATTTATTCTGGCTGAAGGATATTGTCTGTGATAATAAAGCAAAAGCCAGCAGAAATGAACTGAATCTGTTTTTCATATAAAGCCTGTCGCAACTACTGTTTCCTGAAATCCAATGAATCGCTTACGTCGCCGCAATGCAGCATTCCTGCCTTGTATTTTGGATGTGATTTACCAAGGTATGGGTTCATGATCTCCCTGGAATTGCTTAGCCAGAATGCTTCTTCATCATCGTTGAAAGCCATGGGGCAGCGCTGGTGATAGATCACTTCTCCCCCATATCGCACGGTACGGACAAGATTATAAAGGTTTTCGGAGAGCGTATAAAACGATCTTCTTTTCTGTTCGATGCTGGTTTCGCCAAGAATACCTTTCGACTCTGCGCTGACGCTCATGCTGAAGGTTTTTGCGGTCTCCACAATGTTGCTGTCGCCTTTCAGTTCACTGTATGGAAGGCTGTCGGCCTTCGCCTGAACACTGAGGGCCGCTTTATTTACAGCGGAAGTGTCCCAGTTCACAAATCCGTCTTTCAGCGAATAGTATGCAGACATCAGGTCGCCGAACGCAGACCTGAAAACATCGGATTTGTCTGTAATGGCAAGCGGAACCGGTTCTTTGTCTTCCGTGGTATCTTTTGGCCGGTACCATAACCAGTAAATCGCAAATGCGATCACCGCAAGCAAAAGAAGGGATATAATGAATTTCTTCATTCCTGAAAATTTTGTCAAAGTTAAACGAAGTGCAGACTATCAGCAATCCTTTATTTTTGCGGATCGGTAATAAAAATCCCAGAGGAATAAAATATGCTTGCAGGACTTACGAACGTGACATTTGAATTTGGGGCAAGGACCATTTTAAAAGATGCAACCTGGCATATTCAGCCAAATGAAAGGATTGGATTGATCGGCTATAATGGTACAGGCAAATCCACCATTCTGAAACTGCTTGTCGGAGAATATCAGCCTTCCGAAGGGGTTGTTGAGCGAAGCCGCACTACTACAATGGGATATCTTCATCAGGACCTATTGAGCTTCGACACTAATAATTCCATTCTGGAAGTAGCGCTGGGCGCTTTTGAGCGGATACTGCAGCTTGAAAAAGATATTGAGAGTATTGGTAAACAACTGGAGGCTTCGGGTTCATCGATGGATGAAAAGTTGCTGCATGAGTATACCGATAAATTGCACGAGCTGGAAACGCTGGGTGGTTATACCATACATCATAAAACCGAAGAAGTGTTACAGGGACTTGGGTTTGCGCCTGCCGACCTGGGCCGGCCTTACCGCGAATTCAGCGGAGGATGGCGAATGCGTGTGCTTCTGGCCAAGATGATACTTCAGCAGCCTGACCTGCTTCTGCTGGATGAACCTACCAACCACCTTGACCTGCCTTCGATTGAATGGCTGGAAAAATATTTACAGCATTACCAGGGTTCAGTGGTCATTGTAAGCCACGATAAATATTTCCTTAACCGCATGGTCACAAAAATTGTAGAAGTGTACCAGCGCGAACTGAATATTTATAATGGCAATTATGATCTGTATGAACGAGAAAAGGCCGAACGCATAGAAGTGCAGCAACGCGCCTATGAGAACCAGCAGGATTTTATCAGGCAGCAGGAAAGATTCATTGAAAGGTTCAAGGCAAAGGCTTCGAAAGCAACGCAGGCGCAAAGTGCGCAGAAACGGCTGGAAAAGCTTGATCGCATCGAAGATGTGGAAATTGAGCGACCGAATATCAAGATCAATTTCAGGATCGATAAGATTCCGGGAAAGGTGCTGGTGGAATTGAAGGATGTAACAAAACGTTTTGGGAACAATACCATCGTAGAGCATTCGAACGCGGAAATCATGCGCGGTGACAAGATCGCGTTAATAGGCGCGAATGGAAAGGGTAAATCTACCCTGTTACGGATCGTGGCGGGCACTGAACCATTTGAAGGGGAAAGAAGATGGGGTCATAATGTAGATGAGAGTTTTTATGCCCAGCATCAGCTGGAAGCGCTGAATGTAAACAATAGCGTACTGGATGAAATGAAAGAATGCGGCAGCCAGAAAACCGAACTGGAACTGCGTACACTGCTGGGATGTTTCCTGTTCAGCGGAGATGAAGTTGACAAAAAAGTGAGAGTGCTGAGCGGAGGAGAAAAAGCAAGGGTGGCGCTGGCAAAAACCATTGTTAGCAAGGCAAACTTTCTTTTATTGGATGAGCCAACCAACCACCTCGACATCCATTCGGTTGAATTGCTGATTGATGCATTGAACAGATATGAAGGAAGTTATATACTGGTGAGTCACGACCGTTATTTCGTTTCAAAGACCGCCAATAAAATGTGGGAGATCGTTGACCATGAAATAAAAACGTTCGATGGCGGATATGAAGAATATGTTGAATGGAAAAAAAGGATGGCCGACGCGAAACAACGCGAAGAGGCGCCGCAGGAGAAGCCACAGATAAATAAAAAGAAACAGGATGCACAGGCATTGGCCAAAGAACAAAATGAAGTCAAATCCGCCGCTATAAATAAACCTCTGGTTCAGCAACAGCAAAACTCAAACGATTCGCGCGTAAAAGAACTGAAAAAAGAACTGCAGAAACAACAGCGCATTTTTCAGCAGCTGGAAGAAAAGTTGTCAAAGCTCAACAGTAAAAAAGCCCAATTGGAAGCGGCATTGGCCGATCCATCTATTTATGCCGATAAGGACAAATTCCTCAAAGCTGAAGGCGACTATAAACAGGCGGAAGCAGAAGTTTATGATCTGAACAGCCAGTATGAAAAGGTTTTTGAACGGATCATGGAACTGGAAGCTGAACAGTAACGCCATCAACGAAATGGTAATTTTTTATTGTGGTGGGTAATCCGCCATTCGTTTCTTAATTTGTAAACGAATTGCAGGTGCTTTTATGAGACCAATGCTTACCCTCTGTTGCTGTCTGTTCTATTTATTGTCCATTTCTCAGGAAACGGGCAAACGCCCATCTTTGGGGTTAACACTAAGCGGGGGTGGCGCGAAAGGTCTTGCACACATAGGGATATTAAAAGCGATAGATTCCGCGGGATTAAAAGTTGATTATATCACCGGTACCAGCATGGGAAGCGTGATCGGTGGGTTGTACGCCATCGGCTATTCGGGCGATTCACTGGAAAAGCTGGCCCGTGTCATGGATTGGGATCTGCTGTTAAGCAATCAATCCTCTCTCAGGGGATTATTCATGGAAGAAAAAAGCGAATACAGCAAATATGTGGTTGAGCTTCCGTGGGTGAATCATGGATTCCGGCTTCCTTCCGGCGTGCTGGAAGGACAGGAACTCTGGCTCAAGCTTACTGAATTGTTCGCGCCGGTATATGATAAAAAATTCTTTTCACAGTTCAGCATTCCCTTCCGCTGCGTTGCAACCGAAGTTGGAACAGGCGAAGCAGTTGTACTCACCAAGGGTGAAATTGTATCGGCCATCCGGTCAAGCATGGCCATACCATCTGTGTTCACTGCAGTCAATATAGATGGAAAGCGGATGGTTGATGGCGGCATCGTCAGAAATTTTCCGGTTCAGGATGTGAAAGAAATGGGCGCTGATATTGTGATCGGCAGCAATGTTGCCATGGGATTGCTTCCATCCGATAAAGTTCGTAACGTGATCCAGGTGTTATTGCAGGTTGCTTTTTTCAGGGAAGCGGAGGACAACCGCAAAGAAGTACCGCTTTGTGATATTTACATACCAATGCCCTTGCAGGATTATAGCATGGGAAGTTTCAGCCAGGCCGATGAGATAATGAGAATCGGTATCGAGCAGGGAAGGAAACTTTATCCGCGGTTCAAACAGCTGGCCGATTCGCTGAATGCGATCTATGGCGAGCCGGAAATAAGACCCAACCGTTTGCCACCGCTCGAGACTGTGCACGTAACATCTGTTTCAGTTAGTGGGACCAACGAAACAACAGTAGATTTTTTCCTGCATACAATGGACTTTGAGGTAAATAAAAGATACCCCATCAGCAAGCTGAATGCAATGGTAAGAAAAGCCTATGGCACCAGGTATTACAGTCGCGTTGTGTATTCACTTATTCCGCAGGAAGACGGCAGCTGCAAGATCTCATTTGAGGTGGAAGAAAATCCGCTCACATTTGCAAAATTCGGAATTCATTACAACCGCTTTACCGGGATCGGTTTGATCGGAAACATTACTTCACGCAATTTCTTCATTAAAAATTCCAGAAGTCTTGTCACGGTTAATCTTGGCGAAACATTCAGGGTCAGAGGCGAGCATCTGCAATACCTGGGTAGGAAAAAAGATTTTTCGCTTGCGTTGAGCACACAGTTCGACCGTTTCGATATAACTACCTATGAGCAGTTCAGGCAGGATGGAATGTATAACCAGAATTATTTTGTGTTAGATGGACGATTTCAGTATTCAGCCAGCCGTTCACTGAGTGTTGGAATTGGCCGGAAGTACGAATGGGTGCATTATCATCCGTCCATCACCACCAACCTTTCTTTTGAGGGCAATAATGATTTTGAGACCAGTTATGGATATGTTTCGCATAACAGCCTTAATAAAAATGTTTATCCGCGACGCGGGTTGAAAATGGATGCGGTATTTGAACGTGTTGGAAGGCAACAT
>DASWTK010000018.1:0-4183 GCA_036402175.1 Chitinophagaceae bacterium
ACGTGGCTTCTTGACGAAGTCTTCGCCTTTCTTCGTGATCTTCAATACACCATAATCTTCAATGTCCTTCTTCAACAAACCTTCCAGCAACAACTGCCTTATCAATGAATTCCAGTAATGCTCGGGCTCTTCCTTTCCAATACCAAATACATCAAGGTTCTCATGACGGTACATGGCGATCTTCGGTGTTAGCCTTCCAATCACCATATTTACTGTATATTCTGTTGCAAAGCGTTCATCCAGTTCACGGATTACGCGAAGCACTTTTACAACATTTTCTTTTGCTTCTACAAGCTCTTTCGGATTGCGGCAGTTGTCGCAGTTACCACAGTTCTTCTGCGTGTACTCTTCGCCAAAATAACTCATCAGTACTTTACGCCTGCACACTCCACTCTCTGCAAAAGCTACCGTTTCATTGATCAGCTGCGCGCCAACTTCGCGTTCACTCAATGGCTTGTCGCGCATTAAGTGTTCAAGCTTGGCCACATCTTTATGAGAATAGTACAAAAGACATTTTCCTTCCATTCCATCACGACCGCCGCGGCCGGTTTCCTGGTAATAATTTTCAATCGACTTGGGAATATTGTAATGGATCACAAACCTGATGTCTGGTTTGTCGATTCCCATTCCAAACGCGATCGTTGCCACAATCACCTGCACGTCTTCATTCAGGAACAGATCCTGACGTTCTGCGCGCAGTTTGCTGTCGAGACCCGCGTGATAAGCAACGGCTTTTATTCCGTTTGCCATCAGCATATCTGCCAGCTCTTCTGTGGTCTTCCTGTTCAAGGTATAAATGATGCCGCTCTTGCCTTTATTGGAAACAATGAACCGCACAATATCTTTAATGGTCTGATCCTTCTTGATCTTGGGCCTTACTTCATAATAAAGATTTGGCCTGTTGAAGGAAGAAATATAGATCTCCGGATCTCTTAATCCGAGATTCTTTACAATATCGCTCTGAACTTTAGGAGTAGCGGTTGCCGTCAATGCAATCACCGGAATATCGGGATTGATCTGGTTCATCATCTCACGCAGCCTTCTGTATTCCGGTCTGAAGTCATGACCCCATTCAGAAATACAATGCGCCTCATCCACTGCGAAAAACGAAAGCTTCAGGTCGCTGAAGAAATCGAGGTTCTCTTGTTTTGTGAGCGTTTCCGGAGCCACATACAACATCTTGGTCTTTCCGGTCAGCAGGTCGTCGTGCACTTCACGGATCTCCTTCTTGGTAAGCGTTGAATTCAGGAAATGCGCCACGTCATCCTTACTGCTGTAACTTCTCACAAGGTCAACCTGGTTCTTCATGAGCGCAATGAGCGGAGAAACTATAATAGCTACTCCTTCGCTCACCATGGCCGGCAATTGATAACATAAACTCTTGCCTCCACCGGTTGGCATGATCACAAAAGTATCACGACCAGCCAGTACCGCTTCAATGATCTCTTCCTGAGGACCTTTAAATTGTGAGAAACCAAAGTTTTCCTGGAGCTGACTTAACAATTTACTTTTAACAGTGCCGTTCGATTTGCTGCTGCCAGTGAGTTGTTCTTTTTTTGCCGCGGTTTTCTTTCCAACCGCGCGGGTAGTTTTTACTGTTGATGCCATCTTCAATAATTTTCCTTCACACTATGATTGAATAATCACAGTAAGAATATCTAAATTATAGGGAGACTTCCGGCTATTTTGATTCAGGTTGGGAATCCTATTGGCAAGCGTGAATAATCAGAAGCCCCTGCGAATTTTGAAGGTAGGCGAAGTTACACAAAAACAGCTCCCTTATAAAATGGAAGATTGTTAAAAAATTGCAAGGGCGCTACGGGAAAACCCTAATTTTGCCCCTCGCATGACACCCGATACCATCCAATCTTTAGGGCGGCGGACTATTGTATCAGAGGCTGAAGCAGTAGCCCATTTACACCAGTTTATCAATGACGATTTCGTAAAAGCCGTTCAGGCTATCAGGAATTGCAAAGGCCGCATCGTTATCAGCGGTATTGGTAAAAGCGCCATTATTGCTCAGAAAATTGTTGCAACGCTAAATTCTACCGGAACCGCAAGCGTATTCATGCATGCCGCAGATGCAATTCACGGCGACCTCGGCATGGTACAGCAGGAAGATGTGGTAATGGTCATCAGTAAAAGCGGCGAAAGCCCAGAGATCAGAGTGCTGCTTCCGCTGATCAAAAATTTTGGTAACGTGCTCATTGCCATGGCTGGTAACGAACATTCTTACCTGGTAAAGCAGGCAGACATTTTTCTGAACACAACTGTTTCGCAAGAGGCCTGTCCCAATAACCTTGCACCAACCAGCAGCACAACCGCTCAGCTGGTTATGGGTGATGCAATTGCGGTAGTGCTCATGGAAATGAAAGGTTTTGGCACCGAAGATTTTGCGAAGTTTCATCCGGGTGGCGCGCTCGGAAAAAAATTATACCTGCGCGTGTCGGATTTGTATATTCACAACGAATCGCCGAAAGTAAAACCAGATGCTTCGCTGAAAGAGGTGATCATGGAAATTTCTGCTAAACGACTGGGTGCGACCGCAGTTGTGAGTGAAACAGATCAGGTCATGGGCGTTATTACGGATGGCGACCTTCGGAGGATGATGGAAAAAGACGGGATCGGAAAAATGCAGGATATCGTTGCAAAAGATATCATGACACACAACCCAAGGACCATTCAATCCGAAGAACTTGCAGTAGAAGCCCTCGACATCATGCGCAAAGCGGATATTTCACAATTACTGGTTACCAGCGCAAACAAATACAAGGGCATTATACATTTGCACGATCTGATCCGTGAAGGACTCATTTAGGGATATAACTTTGAAATGAAAGCCGTTTAAACTTTATCAACAAATCAGCCTGTCAAAGGGAGTTTATGAAGAATCATTATTACGTAGCTATAATGGCAGGTGGAATTGGCAGCCGCTTCTGGCCAATGAGCCGTCAGGATTACCCCAAGCAGTTCCTGGATATTCTGAATACCGGTAAGACCATGATACAGTGGACCTACGAACGGTTCACAGGATTGGTGCCTCCCGAGAACATCCTGGTAGTAACTACCAAGGAATACGAACACATCGTTAAGGAGCAATTGCCATCGCTTCCCGTAGAGAATATTCTTTCTGAACCCGCACGCAAGAATACTGCTCCCTGCATAGCATATGTATCGTTCAAAATATTTCAGAAAGATCCCAAAGCTTCACTGATCGTTGCTCCGGCAGACCACCTGATACTTGACCAGGATGAATTCGTTCGCGTCTGCCTGCAGGCTCTTGGTTTCGTAAATCACATTAACGCGTTTATTACCCTGGGAATGAAACCAACCTACCCTAATACCGGTTATGGTTACATTCAGCACGAGCCAATGGAAGTGGCACCCAATGTAAATAAAGTAAAAACATTTACCGAAAAACCTAATCTCGAACTTGCACGGACTTTCCTCGCCAGCGGCGACTTCCTCTGGAACGCGGGCATCTTCATCTGGCAGGTAAAAAATATTCTTACAGCTTTTGAAAAATATCTTCCTGAGATCTTCGAAGTTTTTGATGCTGAACGCGATCATTTTAATACATCCGGTGAACAGCAGGCCGTTGAGCGCATCTATCCCCAGTGCACCAATATCTCCATCGACTTCGGCATCATGGAAAAGGCAGAAAATGTTTATGTGATCCCATCCTCTTTCGGCTGGAGCGATCTTGGAACATGGAACAGCGCGTATGAAAATTACCAAAAGGATTTTCAGGGCAATGCAATTGCCGGTGACAATGTTTTAATGATTGACGCTTCAGATTGCATGATCCACGCGCCCAATAATAAATTGCTATTGCTGCAAGGACTTCACGATTTTATTGTTGTTGATACGGCCGACGTACTCCTCATCTGCAAAAAAGAAAAGGAACAGGAAATTAAAGATTATGTAGCGGAAGTGAAACGGAAGAAAGGGGAGAAGTATTTGTAGTGATTTGAGGATTTGAGGATTTGAGGATTAGCCAATTTTGCCAATTAGCAAATAAGCAAATTGGGGTTCATTCAATATGTTAGAAGCTAAAGGGAAGATGATTGGGGTCGCTGCATTTACATAAGCCAATGTAAGGAATCAGATACCTACTTTAAAGGCTATCGGTATGGATGCACCCAAATTTGCTTATTGGCTTATTGGCAAAATTGGCTAATTA
>DASWTK010000019.1:0-5448 GCA_036402175.1 Chitinophagaceae bacterium
AATAAGGCGATGTTCCCTGACTGCTATTTTTTTTGCAGTCTCAAAATCAGGTTCCCATTTCGTAAACGACATGTTTACCACGCAAAAGATAAAAATGAATAGGTTTCTCATGTTTGTATTTAAAGAATGGACGATTTAAATGATTCTAACGGGCATTCGCTTGAGCGTTATTGCCGGCGGTAGATAAGAATTACTGAGAGTTAGTTGGTGAATTATGCGCGTGGGGGCTGAAAAATATCAGCTCCGAAACCGGAAGGAACAAAGTGGTGATTTTGAAGAATAAAGTTGTTTTTTTCTTCAACCAGAATCAAATCGGGGATGGTTGATATATCTCCGGATGTAGTTAGAGGCATTATTGAAATTCCGCGGTGGCTTACCCGTTTGAAAGGAAGCTCCATATCTCTTTTATAGTCTTTAGCCTGGGGATCATCATTCAGGTAATGTATCGCAAGGAATTGCGCGAATCCGATCTCAGGATTTAGTTTCTGATGTTCCTGGAAATGCTGAAAAACAACCGGCAGTTTCAGCAATTCTACAAATTCGCCAGCCGGGAAGAGATAGGCGGAAAGAAATAGTATGAAGAGTAATTTTTTCAAACCTCGGTCTAAAGTTATTGCGTTTGATCGAAGGCGGGAGCCAACGGTTTATAAATTAACAAATAGATTACGCTTACGTACTTAAAAGGCAGTTCTGAAGCGCCTTTCCATCAGTTGCGACCGCTATTAAAGCTGTGCATGTCTTTTAATCTAACCTTAAAAGGGGATAGAAACTACTCATTTAGGTAATTGTATGAGGGGCTGGCCTAATGCACTTTTGCATAGAAATTTAAAACAAGCAAAAATTAAAAAATTAAGCCATGAAAAAGTTATTATTTCTCTTTTTAGCCGTTGTTTCAGGATTTTTATCCGCAAATGCACAGGACGATTCGCGCCTGGTAATATCTGCAGGTCAGTTTAAGAATATCTCGTTGGGAGAGAACATGCAGGTGGTTCTGATTAGCGCCGGCGCCGCTCTGAATGAATTCAAAAGCGATATCAGGGTTTTTGAAAAACTGAGTGTTTCAATCAGTGAAGGAACAATGCGCATTACTCCAGGCAGAAAGCTGGGCGCAAACGAAACAGTTTACATCATTGTAAATGAGCTCGAGGTTCTTACACTTGGCGAGAATACAAAGCTGACTACCCATGGTATCCTGCGTAGCAGTGATATTAAAGTGTTTGTAAACGAAGGGTCGGTTGCAAAGCTTAGGTCTACCGGTGAAGTAAGTGGTCACTCTCTCGATAACGTGTTTATTTCAGTTCAGAAGACTCCAATTGCTGGTAAACCATCCGCAAGTTTGTTTTAGTATACATGAATTGATCATTAATTGCATGTTGGACAAAGTAAAATGCCCCATTGGGGCATTTTGCATTTCAATCAATTATATCGCAACTTAATCCGGTTTATTGAAGGTAGTTTGCTATATTTAATATGGAATTACACCTACCAGGTAAAATTTGTAGATATTCCAGCATTAAAACCGCATCCACATTTTCAAACATTCATTCCTGAACTGATCTTATATTTATTGCAGCGGTTGTAAGATAAAACTGAAACTAATAAACACTCCAACTGTAAAACCAAAATAGTAAAGTGTTAATTATACCTGTTTGAGTATGAGGAAATGCTTATTACTTAGCTGAATATTTAATTTAAGAGGCATCCTAAACACTAAAATAAGAACCATGAAACTAAAACTCTTCCTTGGCCTGATCGTACTGATGTCGATTGGAGCATGCAAAAAAGGCAAAAATGACGTATCTCTGAAGGGACTCTGGATAGTTGAGAATTCAGTTTATAAGGAATACGAGAATAACACGCTGACACTGACTGAAACTGAACCGGGGAATGGCACTACAGTAGATTTCCAGGACAATGGGAATGTGGTAATAAAAGAAGCCAGTGGTAGTATTGAATCGTATCCTTACCAGATCATTTCGGCTACTGTTGTGAAAATTGATGGAGATGACATGGAAGTCAGAAATCTGAATTCATCCACTGTTTCATTGTTCCGCCGCGACGACTGGGCTCCGGGCGAATACAGTGAAATATTGCTGAACCTGAAAAGGTAGGAACTAATCGGTATTTTCTGTTTTACAATTACTTAAGCCTGCATTTCGATAAGTGCGGGCTTTTTGCTTTTATATACCTGTTTAGGGTATCGGTGTATTATGGAATTTCGTTAAATTTATAGCCCACTCAATGAAAGCCGGCCCATTAACCCCTGCTTGAACTTCAATCATTTAAACTAACAACCATGAGACGCTCTGCATTTTGTTACCTGCCTGTCATTTTAGGGGTATTAATTTCCTGCAATAGCCAACCCGATAAACCTTCTGCGGAAGTAATTGCATCCCTGAATCTGAAAAAGGGGGATGTTATCACCTGTGCACCTGAAAGTGCAAGCTTCGGCTCCGTTGATTTTCTTGTTACGGCACGTCCTGAGGTCAAGAAAGATTTTGACCAGGCGGTTGCGATGCTTCATTCATTTGAATATGATGAGGCAGAGAAAGTATTTGCAAAAATTATCGATAAGGATCCATCCGTCCCGATGGCTTATTGGGGAGTTGCTATGAGTAATTTTCATCCGCTTTGGGCTCCTCCAACTGAAGATGAATTGAAAAAAGGTTCTAAAGCCGTAGAAGTCGCGCGTTCACTCTCCGGCAAAACAGAACGTGAGGCGGAATATATTGAAGCAATTGGCCAGTTCTACGACAACTATAAGGATATTACACATAAAGACCGTTGCCTGAAATACGAAAAGGCAATGAAAGTGATTTATGATGCATATCCTTCCGATAAAGAAGCAGCCATTTTTTACGCCCTTGCGCTGAATACTACTGCTAATCCAACAGATAAAACTTACGCTAATCAACGAAAAGCAGGGGAGATTCTGAACAAATTATACGCCGGTGAACCGGAGCATCCGGGGCTTGTGCATTATATCATTCATAATTATGATAATCCTGAACTGGCCGAACTGGGGTTAACTGCCGCAAGGAAGTACGCATCTATTGCCCCCGCTTCCGCGCATGCGCAGCATATGCCATCACATATTTTTATCAGGCTCGGACTTTGGGACGAGTCTTTGAAATCGAACCTCGCATCTATGTCATCGGCGCAGTGTTACGCGAAAAGCGCGGGTATGAAGGGTAGCTGGGATGAAGAACTTCACGCAATGGATTACCTGATGTATGGATATCTGCAGAAGGGTAACATTGACAATGCCGCGCAGCAATTAAAACACTTACGGGATATTCAACAGGTGGAACCGCAGAATTTTAAAGTGGCTTATGCCTTTGCGGCAATCCCTGCAAGATTTGCCCTTGAAAACAGGCAATGGAAAGATGCCTCAAACCTGGAATTTTCTCCCGCGGGTTTTGAATGGCAGAAATTTCCCTGGCAAAAAGGCATCATTCATTTTGCACGCCTGATGGGAAAAGTTCATACCAATGATATTGCAGGCGCAACCAAGGAGCTGGAAGACCTGAAAAGTCTTAATGCTGAGCTTATAAAGCAGAAAGATGATTATAAAGCAAAACAGATTGAAGTGCAAATGAAAAGCGGCGAGGCCTGGATACAAATGAAAAAGGGCAATAAGGCCAAAGCCATTGAGCTGATGACCCAGGCCGCCAATCTTGAAGACGCAACCGAAAAGCATCCGGTAACGCCTGGTGAAGTGATGCCGGCAAGAGAAATGCTTGGAGATCTCTATCTGGCGCTGAACGAGCCTGCAAAAGCTTTGGCAGAATATGAAGCCGACATCAAAAGGCATCCCAACAGGTTTAATGGACTATATGGCGCCGGACTTGCTTCAGAAAAAGCAGGCAATGACCAGAAAGCCGAATTCTATTATAACAAACTGATCGCCATCGCCGGCAATGACAGCAAAAGATCAGAAATCGCGGACGTAACGGGCTATTTAAAAAGCCATTCGCTCGCATATCACGCAGCGCAGGAAGCAAAAACTAAGTAGTCGCTCCAAATTCAAAATGTAAAATGTAAAATGCAAAATAGGGGTCTCTATTTTGCATTTTACATTTTGCATTTTACATTATTTGGTCTCTATTTTGCATTTTTCATTTTGAATTTTACATTTTTTCAACCCCTTCCAAATTTTTTTAAAAATTTTTGCGCAACCCAAAAGTTGCACTATATTCGCAACCTACAAGTTGCTAATTATGAAAATGGACATATTCCAGGTCATTGCCGATCCAACCCGCAGGGCTATCCTGAGTTTGATTGCCATACAGGCAATGACTCCCGGTGCGATGGCAGCACATTTTGACACAACCCGCCAGGCAGTTTCAAAACACATTAAGGTTTTACAGGAATCGCAGCTGATAAAGCCAGAGCAGTCGGGCAGGGAAATATATTATCATTTTAATCCAAAGAAGTTGAAAGAAATTGATCAATGGCTTCAGCCATTCCGGCAAATGTGGGAAAACAGGTTTGACCGTTTGGACAATGTTTTAAATAACTTAAAAAAGACAAGGCATGGGAAGTAAAAACGAAACCATCATCATTGCTGAGGAAGGCAAGCAGGAGTTATTTATTGAGCGGGAATTTGATGCCCCTGCGGAACTTCTGTTCAGGGCTTTTAATGAACCTGAATTCCTGGTCCAATGGTTAGGCCCGCAGGATATGGAAATGGAGATTGACAGATATGATAACCGTTCGGGAGGGTCGTATCGCTTCATCCACCGCTTACCCAATGGAGGAGGGGAGTTTAGTTTTAATGGTGTTATCCATGAGGTAGACGAACCGCGGAGTATAATCAGAACATTTGAATTTGAAGGCCATCCCGAACGTGGGCATGTATCATTGGAATTTCTCACTATTTATCCGCTTTCAGATAGCAGAAGTAAGATTCACATTCAAACCATCTTTAAGTCGGTTGCTTACCGCGATGAAATGGTCCAATCGGGAATGGAGTCGGGTATGAATGAAGGATTCAAAAAACTGGATGAGCTGTTGGCATCACATTTATAAATCGTGTTTCATTAAATCAAACAACAAATAGTATAGTCATGAAAAACAAAATGTATCCATGCCTGTGGTTCAACGGGCAGGCAAAGGAAGCAGCGAATTATTACTGCTCAATTTTTAAAGATTCAAAGATCATTTCTGAAAACCCAATGGTAGTAAATTTCGAATTGAATGGTAACAAGATCATGGGTTTGAACGGCGGACCGAAATACAAGTTCACTCCGGCATTTTCCTTCGTGATTGAATGCGATACCCAGAAAGAAATAGATTTTTACTGGGAAAAACTTGGCGAGGGCGGAAGTTATAACAAGTGTGGCTGGCTCGATGACAAGATTGGCGTGTCGTGGCAGATCGTGCCTTCGGTATTGGGTAAGCTTATGTCTGACCCGGAAAGATCCCCAAGGGTTGTGCAGGCATTTT
>DASWTK010000020.1:0-4422 GCA_036402175.1 Chitinophagaceae bacterium
AAAGAACATTCGAACCTGATCACAAAATGCATCAATTATATCAACCTTACTTTGGAATCTACAAAAGAATGTACCCAATTCTGAAAGATGATTTTCACCGGTTGGGAAAACTTCAGCAATTATAAAAAACATTGAATATGCAAATCGGACTGGTAGGACTTGGAAAAATGGGATGGAACCTGGCGCATAACTGCATTGGTAAAGGTCATGATGTTGTTGCATTTGATATAGATGAAGTGGTGCGGACCGAAGCGATGAAGGAAGGAAGTCCGGTAGCGGATTCTATAGAGCACCTCGCAGAAATGCTGAACAGGAAAAGGGTGATCTGGGTGATGATTCCTGCGGGAAGTCCGGTTGATAGTGTGCTGGCACATTTAAAAAGGGCACTTCAGGAGGGCGACATCATTATAGAAGGAGGTAATTCGCATTACAAAGAATCTGTCCTTCGCGCGACCGCGCTCAGCGAGGCTGGTATTGAAATGCTCGATTGCGGAACCAGCGGAGGTTTGAACGGCGCATTGAATGGTATCTGTGCCATGGTGGGTGGAAAGCGGGAAGTTTTTGATCACTGCGAGCCATTGTTCAGGAGCATCAGCGTGCCGGATGGTTATGCATATTGCGGCGAGAGCGGAAGCGGGCATTTCGCAAAAATGGTGCACAATGGAATTGAGTATGGAATGATGCAATCAATAGCAGAAGGTTTTGAAGTACTGAAGGGCAGTGGTTATCCTTATTCATATGAAGCCCTTGCTAAAGTTTGGAATCATGGATCGGTAATACGAGGATGGCTGATGGAACTGGTGCAGCAGGCATTTTCTAAGGATCCGCAGCTCGATGGTATCAGGGGAATAGTTCGTTCTTCAGGCGAGGGAAAATGGATGGTGGAAACCGCGCTCGAAAAGAACATTTCAACGCCAGTGATTGCGCTTTCGCTGCTGATGCGTTACCGTTCCCTTCAGGAGGATACGTTTTCCGGAAAGCTGGTCGCTGCTCTCAGAAATGAATTTGGTGGTCATGCGGTAACGAAAGCGGACCAATGACCCTTACATGGAGTAACTGATTTACCTGATGGCGCCAGATTATAGTGGTTGTCAGATTTTTTTGATAGAGCGTTTGATTGAGCGAATTCCAAGCGCGATGGTGATGCATGCTATGATTGTATAAATTAATCCCTTTTCAGATACCTGCACTGCAGTAGTTATAAGGGTAGAATTTATTAAAAGTATTAGTCCGGCTGCGACAGTTATAATTCCAATTATCAGGTTCTTTTCCGAAAATTTAATTTGCATGATAAAGTTTGAAAGTTGAATTTAAACCTTTTACGCTGGCTTTTGGCATAACTGATACATTCTGCTGTTGGCTTTTTGTTAAAGGATCACCCGCTTCCGGGTTATTACCGGGATAGTGGGCCGAATCAGCTAAATTTGGACTCTTCTGTAACAATAAATTTCCCGCATGTCGCTTGGTAAAATACTTTGGGTAGATGACGAAATAGAAAGTTTGCAATCTCAGATCCTGTTTTTAAAGAATAAGGGGTACGACGTAAACGCGATGACCAATGGGTTCGACGCGATTGATTTTGTAAAGGACAATCCTATAGACGTGGTGCTGCTGGACGAATCGATGCCGGGGATCACCGGACTGGAAACCCTTGCAAAGATCAAGGAAGTAAATTCACAGGTGCCTGTGGTGCTGATCACCAAGAATGAAACCGAAAACCTGATGGATGAAGCTATCGGAAGCCAGATCACCGATTACCTCATCAAGCCCGTGAATCCAAACCAGGTGTTGCTGAGCCTGAAAAAGATCATCGATAACCGCCGGCTGGTTGCAGAAAAAACAACTTCCGCGTACCAGCAACAGTTCCGCAATCTTTTCATGGCGCTGAACAGCAATCCCGATCATAATGAATGGATGGAAATTTACAGGAAGCTTGTGTATTGGGAGCTTGAAATGGAAAAAAGTGATAGTCCCGAAATGCAGGAAGTATTGCAATCGCAAAAAAGCGAAGCAAATACTGAGTTCTTTAAATTCATTTCCAAAAATTATGCGAAATGGATGAACCCGCGAAGCACTGATTCGCCGGTGATGTCTCATAGCCTGTTCCAGTTTAAGGTGCTTCCGCATGTAGAGAAGGGCGTTCCCACATTTTTTGTATTGATCGACAACCTTCGCTTCGACCAGTGGAAGGCGATCCAGCCGATATTTTCAGAGAGTTTTCGCATACTGGAGGAAGATACTTTTTACAGCATTCTGCCAACCGCGACTCAGTATAGCCGGAATGCCATTTTTGCCGGACTTACGCCGGCCGAGATTGAAAAAATGTATCCGGTGCAATGGAAGAACGATGATGAAGAAGGCGGCAAGAATCTGTTTGAAGAAGAATTCTTCCGCATGCAGTTGAAACGACTGAAGAAAGAGCATCTTAAATTTTCCTATACAAAAGTGCTGAACTTCAATGCAGGGCAGGACCTGGTAAATAATATCCATAACCTGCTCGGCAACGACCTGAACGTGATCGTCTACAATTTCGTGGATATGCTGAGTCACGCACGTACCGAAATGGAAGTGCTGAAGGAACTGGCAGGTGATGAAACCAGCTACCGCAGTATTACCACCAGTTGGTTTGAACATTCACCGCTTCATACGGCTTTGAAGAAAATAGCCGACAAGAAAGTGAACCTTGTGCTGGCAACAGATCATGGAAGTGTGCGCGTGAAAACACCCTGCAAGGTGGTTGGCGATAAGCAAACTACCACAAATCTTCGCTATAAACATGGCCGGAACCTGAATTATGACCCGAAAGATGTACTTGCGTTCCGCGATCCCCGTGAGGCCGGCTTGCCGGTTCCAACTGTGAATTCATCTTACATCTTTGCAAGGGAGGACGCGTACCTCTGTTATCCTAATAATTACAATCATTATGTGAATTATTATCGCAACACGTTCCAGCATGGTGGAGTGAGCCTTGAAGAGATGATTGTTCCCATTATTAAAATGACCAGTAAATAGCCGCCTGCTGTGGAAAAATACCTGCTAACATCGGTTAACAGGTGATTAATTTGCAATTATGAAATATACCCAAACCACGAGTGATAAGCTTGAAAAGATACTGGATGAAGGCCATTATGTGCTGAGGTATGAGCGTGGCAGCTTTCAGAGCGGGTATTGCATACTTGAAGAAAGAAAGGTTGTTGTGCTGAACAAGTTCCTCCAGCTGGAAGGTCGAATCAATACACTGCTTGACCTTATTCCGCAACTCTCCATTGACCCGGATTCACTCACGCCGGAAACGCGCAAATTTTACCTGGAAGTAATGGCCAGGCATGAAGCGGAAGCCGGACAGTAATAATGAGGCATTGGGTCATAAATTATGAATCTCTATATTCCCTTAGCTTTGATGCGTGCGTAATCCCCCGCTTAAAATAACATTTTTAGGAAGTGGTACCAGCAGTGGTGTGCCAATGATTGCGTGTGAATGTTACGTTTGCACATCGCCCGACAGAAAAGACAACAGGTTGCGCTCAAGCATCATGGTGCAATCTGCCAGCACAACGCTGGTTGTGGATTCTACTCCCGACTTCCGGTACCAGATGCTGAGGGCCGGCGTAAAAAAGCTGGATGCAATTGTCTTTACACACCCGCATAAAGATCATATTGCAGGACTGGATGATGTGAGGGCGTATAATTTTTTTACGCGAAGACCCATGGAGATCTACGCAAATGAAATGACGCAGGAGGTCATCATCAGGGAATTTCCCTATGCTTTTGCAGATACAAAATATCCCGGTGTACCCGAGATTCATCTGAACACTATTGCGATGGATGAATTCTGGGTAGGCGATATACGTGTAATTCCAATTCTTGTGTGGCATATGAAAATGCCTGTGCTGGGTTTCCGGTTTGGTGATTTTACTTATATAACTGATGCGAACCGCATTGATGAAACCGAAAAGGAAAAGATCCAGGGCAGCAAGGTTATTGTGCTGAATGCATTGCGGAAAGAAGCGCATATTTCTCATTTCACGCTCGATGAAGCCGTTTCGCTTGTTCAGGAATTACATGTTCCACAAGCTTATTTCACTCATATCAGTCACCAGCTTGGCAGGCATGACGATATTGACCGTGAACTGCCACATGGAATTCAGCTGGCATATGATGGTCTGGTTGTGACCATTTGATAATGGTCCTGTGCCGACCATCTGAAGAAGGTTTTATTCTCCATTTTACCACCTTTTTTAAAAAGGATTTTTCACCCATTTTAATGTGATTTTTCACCATGATTTGTTTGTGCAGCGAATTAGTTTCGTTGCCATATGCTAAATGAATTTGTCAAAGATTATTTCTCATTCACGAAGAAGGAAAGGATTGCGGTAGCAGTACTCATCTTCTTTATTCTAGCCTTTTATTTACTCCCGTTTT
>DASWTK010000021.1:0-1854 GCA_036402175.1 Chitinophagaceae bacterium
TTTTTTCCTTAGGTTTGACGCAAAGATGAACAAATATGCAGGTTCCTACAATGGCTGAAATGATGGCAGGCGGAGAATCACCGGAAATCTTGTTTTGGGTTGGCTGCGCTGGCAGTTTCGATCAGCGGGCACAAAAGATCACTAAAGCATTTGCAACCATACTCGACAAAGTTGGTATCAAATACGCAATTCTTGGTAAAGAGGAAATGTGCACTGGCGAACCGGTAAGGCGTGCAGGCAATGAGTTCATGTTTCAGATGATGGCGTACCAGAATATCCAGATCCTGAATAATTACGGCATAAAAAAAATAGTAACGGCCTGCCCGCATTGCTTCAATACACTTAAGAATGAATATCCCGAGCTTGGTGGAAATTATGAAGTGATACATCATACAAGCTTCATACAACAACTGATCGATGAAGGACGGATAAAAATGAAAGAAGGTGGCGCATGGAAAGGAAAACGCATTACCTATCATGACAGCTGTTACCTCGGCCGGGGAAATAATATTTATGAAGCTCCGCGGAAAGTTCTCGAGGCGCTCGACGCAGAACTTGTTGAAATGAAAAGATGCAGGTCGCAGGGATTGTGCTGCGGCGCCGGTGGAGCTCAGATGTTCAAGGAAGAAGAAAAGGGCGACAAACGCATCAACTGGGAAAGAACTGATGAAGCTATTTCAACCAATGCTAATATCATAGCTGCAGCCTGCCCCTTTTGCAATACCATGCTCACCGATGGCGTGAAAACGCGTGAAAAAGAGGAAGAAGTTCAGGTATTGGATATCGCGGAACTAATTGCAAGCTCGATCTGATGTAATAACATCGTTCGTCCCTAACTTTGCGGCATGAACCTTAATTACCGCGAGTTACTCCCAGCAGATTTCAATGCAAACTCAAGAGTCTGGATCTATCAGAGCAGCCGGCTGTTTTCGATTGGTGAAGCACTTGAAATTGAATCCATGCTGGAACAATTCGCCGAACAGTGGAAGTCGCACGGCACGCCCGTTAAAGGCTATGGAAATCTTTTCTTTGGCCAGTTTATCGTCTTAATGGCCGATGAATCAGCCACAGGCGTCAGCGGTTGCAGCACCGATAGCTCGGTAAGATTGATCAAACATATCGAAACCCGCTTCAATGTAAACATGTTCGATCGCCAGATGCTGGCCTTTGTGGTAAAGGACAAACTTCAGTTGTTACCAATGAACCAGCTGAATTATGCAATGCAGAATAATTTTATAGGGCCCGACACACTTTACTTCAATAATCTGGTTCAAACCAAAGAAGAATTAGAGAACAACTGGATCATTCCTTTGAAAGAAAGCTGGCTCGCAAAAAAAGTGATGGCATAAACATCAATCAAGATCATTCTTTATACTGACCATCCTCAGCATAAACGCTTCCTGCCTTCAGTACCTTGCTCCAAATTGCGATCTTGAACCTCAGGCAATTCTATTCCGTTCTGTTGGCCATGTTCATGTGCACATCGGCTTACCCGCAGAGTGCTTATTGCTGGTTATGGAACAAACCATCTGGAGCAGCCGGGGATGCAGGCGGAAAACACCTGGTTAAACATTCCAATTACATTTATAACAGCGGAGTATTTTCCAACCCGTCCATTACATTTAATGATTCGGTTTATGCAAATGCGGGAGGACAGGATGTTTTTTTTGTCAAAAGAGATCTCAAAGGAAATGAGCTTTGGGCAAAAACACTCGGTGGACCAATGAATGAAACGGTTGTTGGCATGGCCGTAGATGCCGCTGGCAATCTTTACCTGGGAGGAACATTTTCAGGATCATTAACAGGTGAAAGCGCCATTAACAGCAATGGCGAAAAGGATATTTATATAATAAA
>DASWTK010000022.1:0-5784 GCA_036402175.1 Chitinophagaceae bacterium
CAGCTATTCGAAAAAAACAAAAAACAGGAACGGCGAGTTCACCGCCAAACTGCAGGTATACCTCGACCAGTTGAGTATGATCATTCCGGAAGAATTGCGAAACACACCGGAGAATTCAGGTGGCCCGGGAAGAAGGAAAACTTTTGCTGGCTCGTTATCGTGGTCGCAGATCATTAATTCCCAACTACAGGTTGCTTTTCTGGCCGATGTTGTAACGCAGCAGGGATATCTTGGGCTGCCATTTTACCGTGTTTATTTTGACGATGGAAGCGTTCATAAAGAAAAGCTCCCTGACAGACGATTTAAGGTTCCGCTTGGTTTCAGAGCCAACTATTTCCTGGGCGACCGATTTATATTCAGAACTTATTACCGGTTTTATAAAGATGATTGGGGAATTGTTTCACACACTGCCAACCTGGAAGTTCCGGTTAAGCTCTCGCCTTTTTTGTCTGTAAGCCCGTTTTACCGTTTTTATAACCAAACCGGCGCGAAGTACTTCGCACCTTACCAGGAGCATACTTCCCAATCGCAGTTCTATACCAGCAATTTTGATCTTTCAAAATTCACCAGCAACTTTTTTGGAGCCGGTGTGCGGATCACACCAGCCAACGGTGTCTTTGGCATTCAAAAATTTAATATGCTTGAACTAAGGTATGGTCACTATACCAAGAACATCAATATGAACGCGAATATTATTTCAATGAATATTAAATTGAAATAACAGGTACTGTTATACGCAGAAGTGATGCATGCTTATAATCCGGATGGGGCTCACTGGTCCCTTACTTATCTTCTACCGCCTTGCGTAAAAGATCGGTGATGTATGTGGGATGTTCGCTGAACATTTCTTTACGCCAGTCAGGTTTTACAAGTTTACTCAAAGCCAGAAATAATGCAAGTCCTTCTTCCTGCGACCACTGCTTGCCATTTCTCCTGAAACCTTTAACTGCAGTTTCAACCGGCAGATTCCCTCCTTTTGGATGAATGAGCCATGCTACTGCAACGTACTGCCCGATACCTTCCATTGAAAGAAAAATATCATCAAGCTCTTTAAGCACTTCCTTTTCTGCGGTGAAATACTTTTGTTGCCTGGAAACCAACAGCTCCAGCCCTTCCTGTATCAGCGATCTTGCGTTCTGATCGGAAGATGAAAAGGCGGCTTCGTAAAATTTGCTTACTTCCAGTTTAAAATGCCTGATATAGTTAGTATCATATTTGAAATAATCCTGCACCATATCATCGTTTATTTCGACCCCGGAGAAGAAATGTTTTCCGTCAATTGAATCAATCAGCGCACCAAAACCTTTCGTTTGGCTTACATGCGCAAATTCATGGAGAAATACGCCGGTCAACAACCTGTCGAGGTTCAACTCTGCACTAGTAACACCTGCGGCTTTCCAAAAAGAAGGCGCGGCCATCACAAAAAAGCTTTTACCATTTTTAAGCGGTCCCGCAAAACTCATTAGCCCCAGGGGAACAGTCTGACCATCAGGAAGTGTGAGCTTTCCTTTGTGTTCCATTATTTTCCATGGCAGTTTCCTGCCAAAAAATTTTGGTCCGTCTATCGGCTTACCGACAGGCGCGCTTACATCCGAAGTAGAAATTACAATTGAATCATCAAAAAACAGCAATTCCGGCGCAGACATCGGTGGCAATGCAAGTATTTCTTTACTTGTCATTTCCCAGGCATCAAACCAGTTTTTTAACCAGTTAAGGTCGTCGGTTTTTTTTTGAGCTGTCAGGTTTATAAAGCTGAATACACTGCAGAAAATGAGTAATGCGGAAATTAAACAATGATTTTTTTTCATTCACACGGCTTTAAAATGGATATGGTTTATACGAACGTTAAAGATAAGCCGCGTCGCTCAAAAATAAAACTGCGGAAGCGAAGGTTAACTTTTCAATGAAACCGCCCGGGCAATTGCACCGGGCGGCGAATAATTTACTGTACCAATTCCTCTCTTACTCCTCCCGGAACAAATAAAGCCTGCATTCTTGATTTTTGTCCGTTAGTGAACATGAACATGCATGGATCATCGGTATAATCCATATAATTCATGGTCATTTCAATTGGAGTGCCGGCGCAGGTGCTATAGTGAGGAAAAGTGGGACAGCCAAAATTGTAAGTGTTGTGCTGCGGAGTATCATCAACCCCATCGTTTCCACAGGTAGCATCGCCCCAGATATGCCGAAGGTTCAGATAATGACCTACTTCATGAGTTGCTGTCCGGCCTTTGTCGTAAGGTGGCGCCAGAGTGCCGGTGCGGCCAAATGCCTTATACCAGACTACAATACCATCAAGCTCGGGATTGATACCAGGATAGTAGGCATATCCAAGGTATTTCTGCAGGTCGCACACCCAGATATTAAGATAATTCTCGGTATCAACTGCATCACTTCCACCCCGCTGGTCAAACTTCATTCCATCATTTGCTGGCCAGCTTGGCTTGTTGGAATATTTCCTGATGGTTTGAGCAAGGGTGAACCTTACACCAACATCGGCTTTAACGCCTGTGAAGATGGAAGGAATCAATGTGCGGTCTGCATTGCGGAGATTGAAATCTTCATTCAGCACGTCGATCTGTGACTGGATCTGCGCGTCTGAAATGTTCTCTTCAGGAGTATTGTAAATTACGTGAACCACTACGGGTATTTCCAAAACATTTCCGCCAACCTTCTGAACCTCTCCGCCTGCGATCATCCTCGCGGTAAAAAGTTCCAACTGATCCAATCTTTGCCTGATGGAAGGGTCGATTGCGATTTGTGCCTGTACCGCTTCATCGGTGGCGCAATTGCGTTCCCGGGATTCTGTTTGCTCAGGAGCAGGAGCCTCGTTTTTCTGACAACTGAAGAATATTACAGCCGCCAGGAAGGGCATGATTAATTTCCTCATACAAAATAGTTTTGAGTGGAATACAATTTAAGATATTTCGATGGGAAAAAAACGCGATTTGCTTCTCATTTCCGCAACAGAATCATTAATATTCTCGGGAGCGAATTCCGGGCGTCATCATCAAAATACTCGTTCACGTCAACCGGTGTCAGTCCGTATTTTCTGGCCGTTTGAATGAATTCTGAAATATTGTGATTGAAGCATTCCACAATCTGGACGCCATCGGCCGTATCAAACCTGGCTTTACTTCCTGAATATTGCTTAAATGGATGCAGTTCTCCAATATAAATATGTCCACCACTTACCAGTTTTTTAGATGCTTCACTGAAAATATGGTCGAGCCCGCTGATGTGTTCAAGCACCAGGCTGAATGTGATGAGATCATACTGGATGTCGCCAAACAACCATTCTTTTGTTATATCAGCCTGTACAAAACTTACCTTCTTACTATCCACCTTTTCTTTTGCCTTAGCCAGCATTTCTCCCGAAAAATCAACAGCAGTTACGTGTTCCGCACGATCAACCAGCCATGATGTGTTCTTTCCCGTGCCGCAACCTATTTCGAGGCAGTTATTAAAGGTGAGGCGTGAAACTGTTGTTCGTAACGACAGCGCCTCGAGGTCCCTTGTTTTATTCTCATTGGTGTCGTATTGTGAAGCCCAGCTATTGTACGCCTGTTCGGTATTCATCGCATTCAGAAATTTGAATAAAAATACTTCAAACATCATCAACTGCGAGCTATCACCTGCAGTCACCGGTAATTCGTTATTACTTACTTTCGCACAAAATACTTTTATGGGAATCTCTGACAGACTTTTTCAAATGAAGAATGATAAGGCTGCTGCCAACCTGAAAGCCGGACAGGATTTTCTGGAGGCTAATAAACAAAAACCAGGCGTGGTGAGTTTGCCAAGCGGACTTCAATACGAGATCATGAAAGAAGGCAATGGGCCAAAACCTGCCGCCACCAATAAAGTAACCTGCCATTATCATGGAACGCTGATTGATGGAACGGTTTTCGACAGTTCAGTGCAACGCAATAATCCTGCGACTTTCCCATTAAACATGGTTATCAAAGGTTGGACCGAAGGATTGCAACTGATGCCGCAGGGAAGCAAATGGAGGTTTTTCATTCCGCCTCATCTGGGTTATGGCGACAGGCAGGTAAGTGCGGTGATCGGACCAAATTCAACACTTGTTTTTGAAGTGGAACTTTTGGGAATTAGCTGATTGGCTATCAACTTAAATTATACAATCTTAACCCTCCTGCCTTAGGATTTCCAGCGGCGGACGGTTAACTACGAAGCGGCTATTGGCAAGGCCGATCACAACCGTTAATGCCGATACTGAAACAAATACAATGAGAATCGGAAGCAATTGCGGTGTGAACGTGGTTTCAAAAGTATAGTGCGCAAGCGCCCAGCTTCCTGCCAGTGCCAGGGCGATTCCCGTTACGGCAGCAAATGCTCCCAGAAAGAAATATTCAAGGGCAGTGATTGCAAATATCTGCCGGCGGCTGCTGCCGAGTGTGCGAAGCAATACACTCTCTCTTACGCGCTGGTATTTACTGATAAGAACAGATGCAACCAGTACCACCAACCCTGTGATCATACTGAATGCGGCCATGAACCGGATCACAAAACCGAGCTTGTCCAGGATCTCATCTACAATACTTAAGATCAAACCAAGGTCGATGATAGAAACATTCGGAAACTGCCTTACCATCGACTGTTGAAAAAGTGCAGACGATTCCACTGAAGGCACACGTGTCATTATCACATGAAACTGCGGAGCTTTTTCCAAAACACCCGCAGGAAATACAACCATGAAGTTTGTCTGTATCCTGTTCCAGTCGACCTGCCGCACGCTGCTCACAATTGTTTTGATCAATGATCCCTGCACGTTAAACAACATCGTATCCCCTATTTTGATATTATTACCATCAGCCATATTCTTTGAAATGGAAATAGGCACCAGTTCTTTTGCGGGGTCTGCGTTACCCACCCATTTCCCGTCTGTGATCCTTTCAGATGATATAATTGAATCGCGATAAGTAACCCTGTATTCCCAATTGAATAACCAGGAGCGGATTTTAATAGTGCTGTCTTTACGCAGCATTTCTGCCGTGATGTTGTTGATTGATTCCAGCCGCATATTTACGATCGGCACTGTGCCTTCTACAGGCAATCCCTGCTGTCGCGCAAGTTTAACCACATCATCACGCTGACTTGAACGAATATCGAACAAAACCATGTTTGGCTGATTTCCGCTTGCAGACAGTGTGATCCTGTTCAGCAGTATCGATTGAATAAAAAACATTGTGCAAACCAGTGCGGTTCCAAGGCCAATGGAGACGATCAGTATTCTTGTCTGGTTATTCGGCCGGTATAAATTGGCAAGTCCCTGCCGCCATACATAACTCCATGACGAAGGGAAGAATTTTCTTACCAGCCAGGTTAATAAAGCAGCGATGGCCATGAGAACCAGGAATGCGATCAGGATCCCTGCGCTGAACACAATAGCTTCCATCCATTCCCCCAATTGCACATAAGTAAAAAGTACAATGAATGATACCACTAACGCATACACGATCCATTTGAGCGGATCTTTGATCAGTGTGTGTTCGAATGAAACACGCAAGGAATTCAGTGGTGAAATTTTACGGATGGAAACCAGAGGCAGCAATGCAAAGAGAACAGAAATAACTAAACCTAATAATATTCCCTGGCCAATTGCCGTCCATGAAATACCGGCTTCTACTTCAATTGGCAGCAGGTCGCTCAGCACTATCGGAAGAAACTGCTGTATCACACTACCCAACGCTGCACCGATGATGGATCCTATCAATCCGATTCCCGCGATCTGGATCAGGTAAATAAAAAACGCCTGCG
>DASWTK010000023.1:0-17738 GCA_036402175.1 Chitinophagaceae bacterium
TGATCTTTTGTGCCCGCTGATCGAAACTGCCAGCGCAGCCAACCCAAAACAAGATTTCCGGTGATTCTCCGCCTGCCATCATTTCAGCCATTGTAGGAACCTGCATATTTGTTCATCTTTGCGTCAAACCTAAGGAAAAAAATGGGTTTTGGGTTTTGGGTTTTGGGTTTTGTGTTTCCGGTTTCGGGTTCTTCTCGGGGAGTTGTTGAGAAATTTGGGTTAGGTGGATTTTCGGGATAGGTTTTGGGTTTTGAGTTTTGGGTTTTGAGTTTTGGGTTCTTCTCGGGAAGTTGTTAAGAAATTTGAGTTAGGTGAATCTTCGGGCTAGTTGGGGAATATATGTTTTGATAAAAGGTAACAGGAAAGTGGTTACTGATAAGTGGAAAAAGAACCATGAACAATTCTCCTGGAAAGTGATGCATTTACCTGACAAGAACCCAAAACCCCAAACAACCCCTCCGTCTTTGGAAAACCCGAAACCCAAAACCCGAAACCCAAAACTCCAACCACCCCGACTTTGGAAAACCGGAAACCGGAAACACAAAACACAAAACCCAAAACCCAAAACCCAAAACTTTCGTCGCTCACCCGACTTAAACCCCAACCCGCACTAGTTATTTTTGCCTAAATAAAAAACATGAACCTGAAAGCTATCGGCATCCTGGCGCTTCGGATTATTGCTGCGATAATCATGCTTCAGACCCTTTATTTCAAATTTACCGCCCACCCAGAATCTGTTGACCTCTTTACAAAACTTGGAATGGAGCCCTGGGGAAGAATTGGCACCGGCGTAATGGAGCTGATTGCCTCCATCTTACTTTTGAACAATATGACCGTTGCCTGGGGCGCGTTACTGGCCACAGGTCTCATGGCGGGAGCCATTTTTTTTCACCTCACCACCCTTGGCATCTATTTCAATGGCGATCCGCTTCTTTTCGTTTATGCAGTGGTGGTATTCGCATCCAGCCTGATTCTCCTGTTAATTTACAGGGCCAGGATTTTTCAGCTGTTTAAGCGAAGAACTGCCTAGATCAGCTGCAAAGCATGCCTTGGCCGGTTGCGTTTTTTTACTTTAGTTTGCCGGATAAAATAAGAAATAGCCTTATTTTGCAGAATTAAATCCGCATGATGCAATTACAACAAGCTGTAAATAACGTCTTTGTACAGTTGACTGCAACCCTGGACCAGTTAAATCAGGAGCAATATGTACAACCCAGCAAAACGCTGTTTAATGCTACCATCGGCCAGCATGTTCGTCACATCATTGAATTATTTCAATGCCTGGAGAATGGGTATGACGCAGGACTGGTAAATTATGAGAAGCGCAAACGCGATATCCGCATTGAAACTGATAAGGCATTTGCATCAGGCTTGCTTAAAGAAGTTTACGAAGGATTGAACAGGGACAACAAAGAGCTGAACCTGGAAGCCTGTTATGATGAACATGAAGCAGTTCCCATTACCATTTCCACTAATTTTTACCGCGAAGTAGCTTATAACCTGGAACACACAATACATCACATGGCCCTGATCCGCGTAGGCATCACTGAGGTTTCCGATATTGAATTACCCGAAGAGTTTGGCGTAGCCTCATCTACCATCAAGTACAGGCAACAATGTGCACAGTAACATTCATTCCTTCCAAAGAACACATAATTCTCACTTCCAACCGCGATGAAAAGCATTGGCGGGCGCCTGCACATGCTCCTGCGTCCCACGCATTCACTACCGGTAATATACTTTTCCCAAAAGATGGTGACGCAGGCGGAACATGGTTTGGTGTGCATGAGAACGGTAACGTTGTCATTTTTCTTAATGGTGGTTTCGTAAAGCATCAGCCTGCTCCACCTTACAGGAGAAGCCGTGGACTCATACTGCTCGACCTTCTTGATACCGCTTCACCTTATACAATTTTTCATTCACTGGACCTGAGTGGCATTGAACCGTTCACGGCAGTGATATGGGATGATAGTCAACTGTTCGAGTGCAGATGGGATGGCGCGCACAAACATTATAAACTCATGGATAGTTCAAGACCGCATATCTGGTCGTCTGCAACTTTGTATGATGACGAGGTGGTGGCCAAAAGAAAACAGTGGTTTGAAAACTGGCTGACGGAGCATCCCGCACCCGGCCAGGAAGAGATATTACATTTTCATCAGTTTACCGGTGATGGAGATTCACATAACGACCTGCTCATGAACCGTGACGGAAAAGTATTCACAGTTAGTGTTACGTCGGTAGCTATACAAAGCGACAGGGCAAGCCTGCAATATCTTGATCTAAAAAATGGCGGAAGAATGGGTGAAGAAATCGTTTTACTGAATACAAGCGTGTCAAAAACATGAACTGGTGGCAACGCTTATCTCACCGCCCTTTTTTCATTCGGTTGTTTAATTGGGAATACTGGAACTTTCATACGGTTTATCTCTGCATTTACCCGATCTGGTTTTTATTATGCCTGAGAGTACGTTCCCTTTTCTTTTTTTCTGCTTCCAACCCAACGATAGAGAATGGTGGATTTTTGATGGAGTCCAAAAAAAAGATCTACGACATCATGCCGCGGGAATATTATCCCGGGACAATACTCATTCATCCGGGCGAATCACCGCAAACTATTTCAGAAAGGGTTCGTGCAACAGGATTCTCATACCCGATGATCGTGAAGCCCGATATAGGCGGTAAAGGGAGAGGAGTAAAGAAAGTACATAATGAGGATGAGCTTTTAACCTACATACAGAAGTTTCCATTCGACATGCTGGTACAGGAGTTCGTGCACTTCGAAGAAGAAGTTGGCATCTTTTATTACAGATACCCCGATGAAGAAAATGGGCATATTTCGGGGATCGTGGGCAAACAATTCCTGAAGGTGACCGGTGACGGCAAATCAACCATCGACGAGCTGCTGAGAAAAGAGAAAAGGTACATTCTTCAATTGGGAGCGCTTCATGAACTGCTGGGCGAAGGGCTGAAGGAAGTTATACCTGCCGGAGTTGAACGCGTGCTGGTGCCTTATGGAAACCACGCAAGAGGCGCGCTTTTTATTGACTACAGCGGTATGACCGACGAAAAGCTGGAACGCGCGATTGATGAGGTGTGTAAAAAAGTTCCGGGATTTTATTTCGGACGATTGGACATCAGATATAATACAATTGAAAAACTGAAAGAAGGAAAAGAATTTTCAATTATCGAGCTGAATGGAGCAGGCAGCGAGCCTACCCATATGTATGATCCGCGCCATTCACTTTTTTTTGCATGGAAGCTGATTATTCAGCACTGGATGATCCTTTGGCGTATCAGTCGCCGCAATCACGCGAAAGGCGTTCCCTACATGAGCATGAAAGATGGGATTAAGATGTTTAGGGATACGAGGGTGTATGATAGGATGCTGGACGAGTTAATTTAAAAATTCAAAATGTAAAATGTAAAATGTAAAATGGGTTCGTAATTAGCATATTTCCCTTTTTTCCCTTTTTTGAATTTTACATTTTGCATTTTGCATTTTGCATTTTGAATTTTCATTCTAAATTTATCAAAAAAGTAAAACTATTGCCCAAACTCCTCCGCATATTCGTTACCGGTTTATTCATTAGTTTCCTTGGCACATTGCCATTGGGTACAATGAATATCGCGGCAATGCAGATTTCAGTAAGTGATGGCCTCAGGCCTGCACTATACTTCGCGGCTGGAGTATTACTGGTTGAAATAATGTATGTGCGCCTGTCGCTTGTTGCAATGAACTGGATCAGGAAACAACAGCGGCTGTTTAAGATACTCGAATGGGTTACTCTGCTTATTATTGTAGCGCTGGCTGTATCAAGCTTTATTGCCGCTTCAGATCCCGGCGTTAAGAAAAATGTGGTGCTTTCGAATACACTTCACCGTTTCTGGCTGGGAATGACCATGAGCGCGCTCAATCCAATCCAGATACCTTTCTGGTTCGGCTGGAGTACCGTGCTTTTTACCAAAAAGGTCTTATTGCCCAGGAATAGCCATTACAATATGTACATAGGTGGCATTGGCATTGGAACGTTTGCCGGTATGTGTCTTTTTGTTTTCGGAGGCCGGGTGCTTGTTGACCATCTTAACAGCAATCAGAACGTGATCAGCTGGATTGTCGGAGGAATCTTTGCCATTACTGCAATAATACAGGCATGGCGGATGTTCACGCGCAAGGATGTAATGCATCAGATCGAACATCCGGAAGAGTTAACGGAAAAGCAGGAAAAGATCATTGAAGATATAAACCAGGAGCCTGCGGAAACCAAATAAAGTATGCTTGCTGAAAATCTCAGTCTACAATAAATAGCTTGCATCCGGATTTTGTATGTGACCGGTGCGCTTCGCAGTTATCGCCCACCTGGTATGTCATTCCCTGTTTTAAAATGAATGTTCTTCCATCTTCCAGTTCTGTTTCCATTTCTCCCTCATAACAGAAAAGCACATGTCCTTTTTTGCACCAGTGATTGGCAAAATAACCCGGTGAATATTCCACCATCCGTACGCGGATGTCTCCGATTTTGAGTGTTCTCCAGAACGCGCTACCGGTATCGCCGGCATGTTCTTTTTTTTCAACGGCCGACCAGTCGGTCGTTTCAAAAGGATGGGCTTGAATATGCATTAATGATTTATGACTGATTATTCATTTCCTGCGCCCATTTATCCCGCTCGTCGGGACTGAATTTCCAGGGCGCAAAATTGTTTTCGACGTTGCTGAACATCGCGTTCCATTCAGCCGGAGCATTGCTTTCTTCCATTACCAGCGACCTGCGCAACTCCAGAATGATCTCCAGCGGACTTATCGCTACCGGACATGCCTCCACGCAGGCCTGGCAGGAAGTGCAGGCTCTTAATTCTTCGACGGATATATAATCGTGAAGCAGTGATTTACCATCATCTTTAAATTCCTTATTCTGATTGATGTTCCGGCCAATATCTTCCATCCGGTCCCTTGTTTTCATCATGATGCTTCGGGGTGATAACAGCTTCCCGGTTTTGGTAGCCGGGCAGGCTTCGCTGCACCTTCCGCACTCTGTACAGCTGTATGCATCCAGCAGGTTTCTCCAGGTGAGGTCGAACACATCCCTTGCGCCAAATCTGGCAGGAGGCGTGCCGTCTGTTGAAAGTTCCGGCTGCATGGCATACAACACTTCTTTCTGAACCTCAGGCATGTTCTTCATCTTCCCCTGTGGCTCAAGACGTGCATAGTATGCATTTGGAAACGCCAGCAGAATATGCAGGTGTTTTGAATAAGGGAGATAATTCAGAAACGCATAGATTCCAAGTATGTGCAACCACCAGCAAGTGCGTTCCAGAATCACCAGCGACTGGTCGCTCATCCCATTCAGCAGCGGGTGCAGCAATCCTGAAAAGAAAAAATTACCTGTAGCATGGTCGGCATAACCGGCATAGCCACGTTGCTGAAGCAGCGTGTCAGATGCGTTCATAGTCAGAAATAGTGTCATCAGAATGATCTCTGTGATCAGGATGTAATTAGCATCGCTCCGGGGCCAGCCATTGAGATCACGGTGAATGAACCTTTTGAGCTTCAGAACATTTCTCCTTATTAGAAATGCAACGCAAACAGCTAAAACACCAACTGCAAGAAATTCAAAGCTGTTAATTAATACGCTGTACAATGCACCCAGCGTGGGAGCAAATAAGCGGTGGGTACCAAGAATGCCGTCCAGTACGATCTCAAGCACTTCAATATTGATAATTATAAATCCTGCATAAATAATGAAGTGCATGAATGCAACCAATGGTTTTTTAAACATTTTCTTCTGGCCGAATGCCAGCAGCAGCAAATTTTTCCACCTCAGGTTTTTAAATCCACTGTAGTCCGCATCACGACCCAACAGGATATTCCGCCTGATCTCGCTGACTTTTTTACTAAAGAGCCAGATTGACAAAATGGATAAAATTGCGAACAGGATCTGCTGAACGATTTGCATTGGTGTGAATTGTTGGGCTAAGATAACCAAGCGCCGTTAAAAATCACCCTGTATTACTGTAAATTCGTGACTTAACACTAAAACCAGCATGGATAAGAATTATATTCTGACAGCCGAAGTAGCAGACAGGAAAATGAGAAGGATGGCATATGAGATCCTCGAAAACAATATGGATGAGCAGGGTGTGATCCTGGCTGGCATAAGGGAAAGCGGAAGCGTGATAGCGAAATGCATTCAGCAGATCCTTGCGGAAATAGGATCATTGCCGACTGAACTGATAAAAGTAAGCCTTGATAAGAAAAAGCCGGCAGAAGTAACGCTGGAGCCGCGGATTGAATTTAATGACAAAGTTGTAATACTGGTGGACGACGTTTCCAATAGCGGCAAAACACTGACCTATGCATTAAAGCCATTTTTGCAGGCTCATCCCCGGAAGATACAAACGCTTGTTCTCGTTGAACGTAAGCATACGGCATTCCCTGTACAACCGGATTATGTTGGATTGTCGGTAGCCACAACCCTTCAGGAACATATTTACGTAGAAGTTGAAGGCGACCAGGTAAAAGGAGCGTGGATGGATTAGCAGCCTACCATTCATCCAAATTATACAAACGTTGCTTCAAAAAATGCGGAAATTAAGCTTGAAATCATTTTCATGCCCGTACAGCTTAATATCTTCCTGTTGTTGTTTGGTGGCCTTCAGGGAATTTTATTTACGCTATTCCTCATACGCAGAAAACTGCACAGAACAGGTTATATATTCCTTTTGCTTTATTTCGCGGTTCTCCTTTTGCAGATCGTTCTCAAGGTAATGAGCAAGGGTTGGCTCATAAATAACTGGTGGGGAGTTTACCAGCTTTCATACCAGCTTCCATATCTCTATGGTCCGCTTATTTTCCTCTTCGCCCGGGAAATGACAAGCCGCAAATCCCTTCACATAACCAGTTTACTTCATAGCGTGCCTTTTGTTTTTGCAGGCATATTGCTTTTCATACCTGATAAATCAGATTTTACTTCCAGCTTGTTCCGGTTTTTTTTCCAGGGCGAAAGCGGTTTGCTTTTTCAGTTGCTGAGCATTGCAATCTATCATTCGATGGCTTACCATTACTGGTACAGGTATAGTCGCGGAATAAGGGACTATTACTCAAACGTGCAGCAACTTCAACTAAGCTGGCTGAAAAAATTCATCCTCTTGTCGGCGATCCTGTGTGCTGTCATTGCAGTCACAATTTATTTCATGTATGTTTTTTATCCGGCACTGAACTGGCTGCGAATGGGTTTTGTAGCGTTAACCATGTTCATATACTGGGTCAGTTACGCGGCGCTTACACAACCCGATATTTTCAGCGATGTAAAGGAGAAAGAACGTATTAATGAACAGCCCGCAGAACGTGAAAGAGGCATATTGGCCGAAATAAAGCCTAAACTTCAGGTGCATCGCCCTGCCAGAAAATACGGGAACTCCAGCCTGCCCGAAGAGGAGGCCGCCCGTATTGCAGAGAGCCTTGAACAACTGATGTGTGATAAACGGCCGTTTCTTGATCCGGAAATTACCATTGATAAATTAGCAGTGCTTGTTTCTTCCAACAGGCATCACCTTTCGCAGGTGCTAAATCAAAAGATCGGCCTTTCATTTTATGATTACATCAATACTTACCGTGTAAACGAAGCCAGGATATTACTGACCGATACCGGCCTGGCCAATCATAAGATTGCGTCAATCGCCTATGATGCAGGATTTAATTCCCTCTCCGCTTTTAATGATGTGTTTAAGAAAATGACCGGTCAGACACCCTCTCAATACCGCAAACAGCCCTCGGAAAATGTAACCCGCACTTATCGGGTAGTGTGAGTACCCATTCAGTCATTTCCCTTAGTCTTCCAGACCTATCGGATCGTTAGGTTACAGGAAGAGTTGCCTCATAACTTCAACAAAAATGCAGGTATGCGCAATTCTCTTATAATGTCAGCGGCCATTTTTTTCGTTCATGCAACCTTTGCCCAGAACGTAACGGTTCGTCCACTGGTTTACCAGGTTCCGGACATGAGTAAGGTCAGCGTAAAGGAAAAAGTAACCTATAAAAAGGTAAATGATACCGCTCTCACGCTGGATGTTTATTACCCTCCCGGATTTGATAGAAAGAAAAATCTACCGGTAGTTGTTTTCAACAATGGGGCTGGTGGATTTGAATTGCCCCAATGGAGAGGATACCGCGATTGGGCGCGGCTCATTGCGGTTAATGGAATGATCGCTGTACTTCATCAGACAAGACCAAACCGTTCTACAGCAATGGAGGATTGCAGTGACGTGATGGATTATCTGCACCAGCAGGGAAGCAGCCTGAATATCGATAAAGAAAAAATGGCTATCTGGACAAGCTCAGCAAACAGCCGCACGGGTATGGTTTTGGCACTACGGCCCGGCAGGAATTTTATCAGGTCGCTTGTTGTGTATTACGGAGGTCCCGATAGTATCGGTGAAATGAGACAGGACGTACCTACGCTAATGGTGCGCGCCGGTCTTGACGCTCAATTCCTGAACATGGGTATTGATAATTTTATTCAGTCGGCCCTGCAGCAGGATGTGAGGATAGAACTGGTGAATTACCTTGATGGAATTCATGCCTTCGATATTTATACAAATACAAATGAAGCAAAGTCCGTCATCAAAAGAACGGTAGACTTCCTTAAAAAAAATCTTACAGAACCGGTTCCTGTATCAGGAGAACGCGTGCTCACCAATAGAAATTTTATGTGGATGATGAACAGCGGCCAATCAAAAGAAGCGCTAACGGCTTTCCGGAAAGCGGTGGTCAGGTACCGGGCTGATTCTACCTTTCATCCATTTTACAATGCTGTGATCCGCGAGGATGTTCTGAACGCGAATGCCTATTGGCTATTGCGAAACGGTAAACAGGCCGAAGCTCTTGAAGCATTCAGGTTGCTGGTAGAAACCTATCCTGCATCAGCGAATGCGTTCGACAGCCTTGGTGATGCCTATGAAACCCTGGGTAAAAAAGATGAGGCGATAAGCAGTTCGGAAAAATCACTGGAACTGCTGGCAAAGGATACAAATATGAACGCGCAATTTAAAGAACGGGTCAAAAAAAGCGCCGAGGACAAGATCAAAAGATTAAAAGGCGGAAACTGAAATTTCAATATTCATCATAACTAATTTTAAATTTTATGCTTATCTGTTTTCTTCTTCTCGCAATATTACAGCAGGATCCATCCGCTTCTATAAAGCAGATCGAAAGCCAGCTTTCCAAAGGATCCATTAACGCAAGCGCGGTATTGAGCAATGAGTCCTACATGCCACTGCATACTTATGTTTCTTTCAGGGAACTGATAAAGAAATACGCGAAAGCGGCGCCTCTGAAGATTGTGACTCCCGCAGAAAAAGGAACTCCTGCAATCATAAAAGGCAAACTGCTTGCGGGAAATAAGGCATCAGCCGACATGCTCGTGTATGTGTACCAGACGGACAACCGTGGGTGGTATAATGCCAATCAGCAGGATGGCCAAACGCATTCCAGGCTTTTTGGTTACGTTAAAACCAATGCACAGGGTGAGTTTGAGTTTCACACGATACGGCCTGCAAGTTATCCGAACAGCACGTTGCCGCAACATATCCATGTAGAAGTGTATGCTCCGGGAGGAGAGCGCGTGCATTTTACAGAGTTGCTGTTCGACGATGATCCGAACCTGAAAGGGGATACAAGGCAACGTTATATTAATGAAGGTTACGTTGTAGCAAAAAACAGCGGGACAAAAGACAGGCAGGAATTCAATTATGTGGTAAGGATGAAATAGCCTAGAAGTACAACCAGTGTCCTTTAACTTTTCCACCTGAAAATTCAATTGCAGGCGCTGGAAACTTTACGGCATTCAGCAAACTTAATATCGTTCTGATCCCTTTTTTACGGGTTTTGATCTTTGTGAGATCGATATCGGGGGCGAAATACAACTGACGTTTTCGATTCACATCGTAGCGAGTGATGACTGTACCGTCTGTGGTCCATTTGTTTTCGAAACCGCCCAGCATTCCATCTGCTCCATAACCTGCTGAAATATTAAGCCAGGAGGGGAGACGTGATTCAGGGAAAAACGACTTCAGGTTGAAGCTCAGCCAGTACGTCTGACCGTTATAATCCTTAAAAATTTTTTCCGGAACACTTTTGCCAAAGAGATCATCAGTCCGTGGCCTGAGGCTTGCATTGTAGGATTGTATGTTTGACGAAAACTTGAACTGTACCCTTTGTTCCTTCCACAGTAATTCCTGCGAGATAAACAAACCGGAACCAAGAACGTTGGCGCCCATATCGGCCCAGCTCCATCCCCAGCGCGCAGAATGTGCATCGAGGAATTCAATAACGGTCAGGTAAGCGGCGCCGCTAAGCCCACCGATCAGTACTGCTTTTTTATGAGGAAGGCCTGCCCATTGCCAGATATCGGAAGAATGTTTGCCGAGTGAATAAGCAGACCACGCATGTCCTACTTTATCAACCTGCAACCATTCTTTGCTGTCATCAAAAGTTTTGAAGGAAGTTTTTGGATAACCTTTATACCATGCTTCGTTAAGCGCTATAAATGATCCCGCGTATGCAACGGTGTTAAGCCCTGCCACCAGCAGAATCCGGCCTTTGCGGGGGTTGCCCGAATCGGTTGCAGAACTGCTCCAATGTTCGCTTATGGCATTGGAGCTAAACGGTGAACCACCAGTATTAAACTGCGCGGAAATCGCGGACGGGATCAGGAATATCAACAGCCATAGCTGCTTCGAGGCGGATGATGTGATTTGTTTATTTGAAAATTTGAAACGCATCAATAACCGCAAAAATAAGCTTTACAGGCTGAAGCTTATTCAATCACTTTTTCGGTGATCTTTCCTGTTGATTTGTTTTTAAGTATTACTTTCTTTGCGCCGTAATGGGTTACTTCTTCTTTTACCAGGTAGTTCTCGGCATCGTATTCAATAAGATGGCTGTCTTTGCCTACACCGGTTCGTCCTCTCCAGATCTCCAGGTTAACGGGCTCCCACACTTTTGATTTGGCCGACCGGTAAGCTGCATCAAGAATGCAGTTGACAACATATCCATCATAAAATGTTTCTTTCGGATTGCGCCCCTGTTCCATGGAGTTGAACATGTCCATGAACATATGATTATATCCAAGCTCATTCAATTCATCTCCCACGGGAAACAGCCATCCGGTATTGCTTTCGGCTTTTTCTGCAACATAATCGGCCCCTTTGCCGGTAGTGAACATTTCGAAACCCGTGCGTAAAAAACTGTTTATCCAGATAGTGCCTTCTGTTCCCATCACTTCATCGCGCAGATCCAGTCCTCCCCGGAATGTCCAGCTTACTTCAAAATGTCCGATGGCGCCGTTCTCGTATTTCACCAATCCTATCGCATGGTCTTCTGCATCGATTGGTTTTACCTGAGTATCGGCCCAGCACATCACTTCAACAGGTTTTATGTCTTTACCAATATAGCTTCTGGTTATTTCCACGCAATGGCATCCAAGATCAAGTATACAACCACCGCCTGCGAGCTCAATATCCCAGAACCAGTCGCTATGCGGACCGGGATGTGTTTCTCTTGATTTTGCCCAAAGAATTCTTCCGAGTGCACCGTTCTTCACGCTCTCAGATGCCTTGATGAATTTGGGAGTGTACACAAGGTCTTCGAGGTAACCATTAAAGATGCCTGCTTTTTCAACGGCTTCGAGCATGCGCTTTGCTTCGGCTGCGTTTCGGCCCAGCGGTTTGGTCGTGATCACGGCTTTTTTATGTTTACAGCACAGCATTACCGCTTCTTCATGCAGGTGATTGGGAAGTGAGATACAAACTATTTCCACATCAGGATGTGCGATGGACTCCTCCATTTGAATAGTATGATGCGGGACATTATAATCCTCTGCGAATTTCCTTGCGCTTTCCGCTTTCCGGGAATAGATACTTACGATCTTATCCTTGCTACGATATCCCTGTAAGGAATCTGCGTAAAAGCGGCCGATGAAGCCGGAGCCGAGCATTGCGATTTTCATGATAGTCCGAGTTGTTTTTTCTGTTTCGGGTTTCGTGTTTCGGGTTTCGGGTTTAGGGTTTCGTGTTTCCTGTTTCGGGTTTTCCAAAGTCGGAGAGTACCTTTAAACAGCTCATTAACGTAACCTGTCCTTTGGAAAACCCAAAACTCAAAACCCAAAACCCGAAACCTAATCCGCAGGATTAATATTCTTTTTTTCCTTAAAGAAAAGTATGAAATACAATAATACGCCTAACGCAATATATGCCGGCACCATCCAGATATTTTTCCAGAGATGCTGGCCATCCAATGTATAATGATCCGTTACAAATCCTGAGACCCAGGTGCCGATGAACATGCCAAGTCCGTATGTAGCAAACGTGAACAAACCCTGCGCGGCGCTCTTGATCTTTTCACCCGCTTTCTTTTCAGTATACATATAGCCCGTGACGAAAAAGAAATCATAACAGATCCCATGCAGAATGATGCCGGCATACAGCATCCATTTGCCAGTTTCCATATCACCGTATGCAAAACAGATATATCTCAGTATCCAGGCTGTCATGCCCAACAGCAACATATTCTTTACACCTATGCGGTTGAAGAGAAAAGGTATTGCTAGTATGAAAACAGCTTCCGAAACCTGTCCCAGCGTCATCTTGCCTGCTGCGTTCTCCATGCCCAGTTCGTTAAGGAAGAGGTTGGCAAATCCATAATAAAACGAGAGTGGAATGCACACGAGGATCGCTGCTATGAAGAAAATTAAATAAGGTGTGTTCCTGAATAGAACAAAGGCTTCGGTCCCCAGTGCTTTTGCGGCACTGCCCTGACCCTTGCCGCTTGGAGGGGTGTTGGGAAGCGCAAAGCTCAGCAATCCCAATGCGGCCGATACGCCCGCTGCCATTAGGAAAGTAGCATTGGTTTTTTCTATCGCGAACGACGCTATCATTAAACCGGCAACGATCCAGCCGAGTGTGCCAAAAACGCGTATCCATGGGAACTGACTGCCGGGGTCGCTCATCTGGTGAAATGCTACACTGTTCGACAATGCGATTGTTGGCATATATAAAAGTGAATACAATAAAATGATCCAGTAGAATACCGTGTTATCCGTTACGCGGGTGGCCATGAACAATAACACGGCCCCGCCCAGGTGCAAAACTCCCATGATCTTTTGGGCCGAAAAGAACCTGTCGGCGATCATGCCCACAAAAAAAGGTGAGATCATGGTTGCGATGGCCAGGGCGCTGTAAGCCGCTCCGATCTGTACACCGGTCGAAGAAAGATGCTCCGACATATATGTTGCCATGGTCACATACCATGCACCCCAGATGAAGTATTGAAGGAACATCATCAGGGCAAGTAAAATTCCCGTGTTTAATTTCATAAGCCTTTAATTTTGGATCACTGGGCGATGAATTTACAGGCATTCATTTAAAAAATCAAAATTCAATATCTTACTGCTCCAAAACCCGGCTTAACTTTAAATTTCAAACTTAAGACATGCATACAGCTATTCAGGAAAAGATCCATACCTGGCTAAACGGTAATTACGATGGTACGGTAAAGGAATACATAAGGACCATTCAGAAGGAAAATCCAAATGAACTGGCGGATGCTTTTTACAGGAATCTTGAGTTTGGTACCGGTGGTCTTCGTGGTATCATGGGCGTTGGCACCAATCGTATGAACAAGTATACTGTTGGCATGGCAACACAGGGATATGCCAATTATCTTAAGAAGAGTTTCCCCGGCGAAGAAGTGAAGGTTGCAATAGCGCACGATTGCAGGAACAACAGCCGTCTTTTTGCGGAGATCACCGCAAATGTGTTTGCGGCAAACGGTATAAAGGTCTATTTGTTCGAATCACTTCGGCCAACTCCTGAATTATCTTTCACCATCAGGCATTTTAAATGCAAGGGGGGCGTGGTTTGTACGGCATCTCATAATCCTAAAGAATATAATGGATATAAGGCTTATTGGGATGATGGAGGCCAGCTGGTGCCACCGCACGACAAAAACGTTATTATCGAAGTTGAAAAGATTGCTTCGGTTGATGAAGTGAAATGGAGTGGGGGAGAACAGAATATTACCATCATCGGAAAGGAAATTGACGAGGCGTACATGCAGATGGTAAAAAGCCTCAGCGTTTATCCTGAGGTAATACAAAAGCAGCATGATCTTAAAATTGTTTTTACATCAATTCACGGAACCGGCATCGTGCTCGTTCCGGAAGTGCTGAAGCGTTTCGGATTTACCAATGTACACATTGTGAAAGAGCAGAGCGAGCCCGATGGCAATTTCCCGACAGTTGTGTATCCGAACCCTGAAGAAAGTGAAGCAATGAGCATCGGCCTGGATCAGGCTAAGAAAATGGACGCCGACATATTACTGGGCACCGACCCCGACAGCGATCGGGTAGGCATTGGCGTTAAAGATTTAAAAGGCGAGTGGGTGCTGATGAATGGTAATCAGACCGCGGTACTGGCATTCAATTATATGATCGAGGCCAGAAAATCGAAAGGTATCGCGAAGCCAAACGATATGGTGATCAAAACGATCGTCACTACAGAAATGATCGATGAGATCGCAAAGCAAAACAACATCACCTGTTATAATGTACTTACAGGATTTAAATGGATCGCTGAACTGATAAAGGAAAAAGAAGGGAAGGAAAATTATGTGATAGGGGGAGAGGAAAGTTACGGGCTTATGATCGGAGATCAGATCCGCGACAAAGACGCTATCAGCGCGGTTGCCCTGCTTTGTGAAATGGCTGCATATGAAAAAGATAAAGGCAGATCGTTGTATAGTAAAATGATCGATCTGTATGTACAGTATGGATTTTATAAAGAACACCTGATCTCCATCACTAAAAAAGGAATGGATGGACAAAAGCAGATTGCAGATATGATGGAAACCTATCGCACCAATCCACCTTCAACCATTAATGGCTCGGCCGTTGTGCAACTCCTGGATTATGAAAAAAGGCTAGGACGCAACCTGCAAACCAATGAAACATGGGATATAAAACTTCCTAAGAGTAATGTGCTGCAATTCATACTGGCAGACGGAAGCAAGATCAGCGCACGGCCGTCCGGAACCGAGCCAAAGATCAAGTTCTACTTCAGTGTGAATACAAAGCTTGCTAATGTCAACGAGTATGATAAAGTGAATGCAGCGATGGATCAACGCATAAAAGGCATCATATCAGATATGAAATTGTAAGCTCAGCCCCATTTCATGATCCTGGGAATGATCATGGGAACCTGTTCCTGGTACTTCCTGTATTCTTCACCGAATTCGATCAGTAATTTCTTTTCTTCAAACCTGAGGGCGACAAGGGTGTAAACTGTGATCACGACATTTGCCATCAACAGGGATAAAAATGGATATACCAACCAGAGCGACCAGATAAAAAGAAAGGTGCTGAAATAAAGCGGGTGGCGAACATACCGGTGTAAGCCATCGCGCTCCAGTCTGGACTCAACGGTTGACGATACCAGCCAGCGGACGCCGCTTAATTGCACAAAGTATTTAATGATATTCAACAAAACCATAGCAGCTCCGATGGCGGCCAGCACCGATCCTGTGATCAGGACTGTTTGTCCACCAATGAAAACCAGTGGCGAAGGAATAGACACCTGGAAAATAAGGATTGCCAGCAGGCCGGCAAACGAAAATAAAGTATAACCAAAGCGGTAATAGCGGAATTTATCGCCCATCATGTTTCTGATCCTGAGCTTCACTTCGGTGGAAGCAAGCACGCTGTGCAGGATGCAATAAATGATCCACGCGATGGCAAGTATGATGTGGCTGGTGTTCATTACGGCTTTCCAATAATAGATAATAAATAATGTGCCACCAATTGAATTAGTACTGGCGTTAACATGATTCTTTTTATACCTTGCCGCGTCCTCTTATGGCGATACTGAAAAAAATAATCTGGATTACCTCGTTGATGATCTTGTTATCGGTCATTAAGTTTATTCTGAACCGCGTTAGCCCCGGTTCAATTATTTTTCACGTTAACCTGATCACCGGGCTGCAGTGGTTCCTGTTCCTTGGGCTCGTTTGCTGGATCCTGTTGCACCTGATATGGCTGTCGGCCCGAAAACACAGTTTCCCTTTCTGGTTATCCTGGGCAATCTTCCTGATCATAATGGCCATGGGAGAATGGGAGTGTTATTATCTTATGAGCAGGTCACAAACAGTTTCTGATAACACACATGGTTATCTGCTGCAATATTATCTTCTTTATGAACGGGAACTGCCCGAAGTTCAAAGCGAATGCGCGCGGTACGACCCGGAACTTACCTATACATATAAACCGGGAGCAACCTGTTTGCAACAGGCTCCGGAGTTTACAGATACCATTTATATTAACCGGTTGGGTTTGCGTGATGACGATAGTTCCCTTGACAGGCCAAAGATCATCTGCCTGGGCGATTCTTACACCATGGGTACAGGTGTACATCAGTGGCAAACATACGCGCAGGTGCTTGAGCAAACTACCGGGCTGAAAGTATTGAATGCGGGAGTTTCTTCTTACGGAACTGCCCGGGAAATGATGTTGCTTAAGCGCCTGGATACGTCGGCGCTTGAATTCCTGATAATTCAGTATTGTTTTAACGATATCAGGGAAAACCGCACTTATCTCAGGAGAAATTTCAATCTTCCCGTTCGTTCGGAAAAAAACTATAACAAACTGGTAAGCGATCACAAATGGGCAACAATGTATTTTCCGTTGAAGCGCGTTCTTACAATAAGCAGGATGGTCACCAAAGATCTGGTAATGCGAATTTTTTCCAGCGGAAAAAACAGGAAAGGTGGTTTGAATTATGACGCGGGTTATGTACCACAGGCCGCGCGTGAATTCCTGGATATTCTGTATCGCAGTGGAATAAATTTCAGTAAGGTAAAAGTACTGGTAGTAGACATGAACCGTTATCCCGTTTATGACCATCGTTTCATTGAAGCCGCATTAAAACAGCTGAATTCAGGATCGTACAGTGAAGATTTTAAAAAAAGTGTCCGCTTTCCCAATATCTCATCGCTGAACGACCGTTCCTATTTTTATCCATTGGATAATCACATGAATGCAGCAGGCCACCGACTGCTTGCCACATTAATCCGGAACGAATTATTCCTGAATATGCATAACCGTTAATGGCATTATTGCCGGTGTTTCGGTATCTTTGCAGCCCGTGAAAAAAACTGAGGATACATACCGGCATAAGGGATTACGCAAAAAGTTGGTTGACGGAATACGCAGTAAAGGCATAACCGATGAAAATGTGTTGAAAGCGATCAATAATATACCCCGCCATTTTTTTCTTGATTCAGCGTTTGATGAAGTTGCATATGAGGATAAGGCCTTTCCCATAGCGGAAGGCCAGACAATTTCCCAGCCATATACGGTGGCCTACCAGAGCCAGTTGCTGGAAGTAAAGCCATTCGATAAAGTGCTTGAAATAGGAACCGGCAGCGCATACCAGGCATGTGTTCTTGCCGAGATGGGCGCACAGGTTTATACCATCGAACGGCAAAGAAAACTTTTTGAAGAAAACAAACAGTTCCCTTTCCTTAAAAAATATACCGGCATCAAATTTTTTTACGGTGACGGTTATGAAGGACTTCCCACCTATGCGCCATTTGATAAAGTGATCGTTACAGCGGCGGCTCCTTTCATTCCTCCGAAATTGATCGACCAGTTGAAACCCGGCGGTATGATGGTGATACCGGTAGGAGCAGG
>DASWTK010000024.1:0-5641 GCA_036402175.1 Chitinophagaceae bacterium
AGACCTGGTGAACTGGAAACTGATCGGCTATGCGCTGAAACGTCAGCCGCCATTCGAGCATTTTGCAAAGCCACAGCACGGAAACGGCGTATGGGCGCCTTCGATCCGTTATCACAAAGGTGAATTCTACATTTATTATCCAGACCCTGATTTTGGCATTTATCTCACAAAAGCTGCCAGCATTAACGGCCCCTGGAGTGAACCGTTGCTGGTTCAGGCAGGCAAGGGACTTATTGATCCCTGTCCGCTTTGGGATGACAACGGAAAAGTTTACCTGGTACATGCATTTGCGGGAAGCAGAGCTGGCATTAAGAGCATACTGGTCATAAAGGAATTGAATGCTGCAGGTACAAAAGTGGTTGACGATGGAGTGCTGGTTTACGACGGGCATGAAACAGATCCTACGATCGAAGGACCGAAGTTATATAAGCGGAATGGTTACTATTACATTTTTGCACCAGCGGGTGGCGTTGCTACCGGATGGCAACTAGTGCTGCGCGCTAAAAATATTTACGGCCCTTATGAAAGGAAAGTAGTCATGGATCAGGGAACAACTTCCATCAATGGACCTCATCAGGGAGCATGGGTTACTACAACAAAAGGGGAGGACTGGTTCATTCATTTCCAGGACAAAGAAGCATATGGTCGCGTTGTTCATCTGCAGCCGCTTGAATGGAAACTCGACTGGCCGGTGATTGGTGCAGACAAGGATGGTGACGGAAAAGGAGAACCTGTGTTGCAATATAAAAAGCCAAACGTTGGCAGATCATTTCCTGTTGTGACACCACCCGATTCAGACGAATTCAATGAACGGGCTATCGGGCTTCAATGGCAATGGCATGCGAATCCTGAACTGACCTGGGCGTATGCGAATCCTTCAAAAGGAGTGTTGCGTTTGTTCTCGGAGAAGTTGCCTGATCATTCGAAAAATTTATGGGATGTTCCAAACCTGTTGTTGCAAAAATTTCCCGCGGAAGCTTTTTCCGCGACAGCGAAGATCGCTTTTCATCCGAGGCTTGAAGGTGAGCAGTTTGGTTTGCTGATTATGGGCAGCAGTTATGCTTATTTATCAATTGTCAAAAAAACAGATGGCAATTACATCGTATTTGCCACCTGTAAAAATGCAGACAAAGGTTCACAGGAAACATCACAGGTTATTCAAAAGATCAACGAAAACGTAGTGTATTTGAGAATAAAGGTTCATCCGGTAGGAAAAACAGATTCTCTTCAGGCGGCATCGCCGCAACAACACAAGGCAATATGCAATTTTGAGTTTAGTGCAGATGGCAAGACATTCAAAAGCGCAGGTGATCCATTTGTTGCACTGCCAGGTCGTTGGATCGGTTCAAAAGCAGGTTTTTTCTTTACAAGGAACACAACAACCAACGACGCCGGATACGCCGATGTGGATTGGTTTCGAGTTGAGAAATGAGCCGCTTTCGGAGGAGAACCGGGCATAATTGAGAGTAACCTGAAAGCACGCAACTGGTTGACATCGTTACCGGTAACGATTGCGTAGAAAAAGCCCCCGAAACTGCATTGGCTTTAGAATATAGTAAGTACAATTGTTTCGCTTTTCAGGCTTAAAAAGATGTTTTTATGGTAAAACGGTTGCTTGCGATTAAGATCGTGTTATTACTCGTGGTGTTGGGCAGCAATTCCGTCTACGCTCAGCAGAAACTGCCAAAGGTGTTATTGCCTGTATTCAGGAAAGATACATTCAGCATCGTTAAATACGGAGCAGTTGCCGATGGTGTTACGCTTAACACATCCAGCATAAAAAAAGCAATTGAGGCCTGTCATGCTAAAGGTGGCGGTGTCGTATTGATTCCTACCGGTATGTGGCTTACCGGACCAGTTGTTTTGAGAAGTAATGTCAATCTTCATCTTCAGAAAAATGCCATCCTACAGTTCACAGAAGATTTTAATCAGTATCCATTGGTTGAAGGAAACTGGGAAGGTTTGCCGCAGATGCGTAACCAATCACCTATTTCAGCAGAAGGAGCAAACAACATCGCTATTACAGGTCATGGAATAATTGATGGCGCCGGCGATGCATGGAGGATGGTTAAAAAAGAAAAACTCACAGAATCGAACTGGAAAAAATTGCTTGCTTCCGGAGGCGTGCTGAGTGATGATAAGAAAACATGGTATCCTACCGAAAATGCATTGAAAGCTTCAAAGCTCAAAAACCCAGGCGCGATATCTCCAGAAAAAACTCCTGCTTTTTACAATGAAGTAAAAGATTTTCTGCGGGCGAATTTGCTGGTGCTTACAAAATGCAGCAAGATATTACTGGAGGGCGTCACCTTTCAGAATTCTCCCGCCTGGTGCCTGCATCCCTTGATGAGCGAACACATTACGGTTAGAAATGTGCAGGTAAAAAATCCCTGGTATGCGCAGAATGGAGACGGCATTGACCTTGAAAGCTGCCGTTACGTACTCATTGAGAACAGTACGTTTGATGTGGGTGATGATGGGATCTGTATAAAGTCGGGCCGTGATGCAGAGGGCAGAAAGAGAGGAATGCCAACGCAGGATGTTATCATCCGCAATTGCACGGTTTATCATGCGCATGGCGGTTTTGTAATTGGCAGTGAAATGAGCGGCGGTGCAAAAAATATTTATGTGAGCGATTGCACATTCATGGGGACAGACATTGGCTTGCGGTTCAAGACCACCCGTGGAAGAGGTGGTGTTGTTGAAAATATTTACATCAACAATATTACAATGCGTGACATAGTGGGTGAGGCAATTCTTTTCGATATGTATTACGCCGCACAGGACCCGATTGCCCTTACAGGTGAAAAAAGAGAGCCACCGAAGGTTGAAGAACTCCCGGTCAGCGAAGCCACCCCTCAGTTCAGGAACATATTTATAAACAATGTAGTTGCCAATGGTGCAGAGAAGGCAATCTTTGTTCGCGGCCTTCCTGAAATGAACGTGAAGAACATTGTTCTGCAGAACATGGTGCTTCAGGCTAAGCACGGACTGGATATGACAGAAGGAAGTGATATTACGCTTCGGAATGTTCAGTTGATAACCAGCCAGACAGATCCTGTACTATATGTACACAACAGCAAAAATATTACGCTTGATAACATCAAATATCTTCAGGCGGAAACATTACTAAGCATAAGTGGTGAAAAAAGCGGCAATATCAGGTTGCATAATACTGATGCGTCAAAAGCAAAACAAAAGATACGGTTTGAATTCGGGGCTACCGAGAAATCACTTGCCGACAAATCAAAAACTCAGTGAGCAGCCAATTTATAAAACTGGATACATGAAAAAACTGTTAACAATATTGCTGGTGACGATCACAACCGGTTTGTATTCCCAAACCAGTATAAAACCTGTTGCGAAAGGTATGAAGTGGTCGCAGCAGCTGGCGGCAACGGCTATGAACAAATGGAAGGATTCGTTTTCACTCACTCCGGGCCGTTCTCCTAAATGGAGTTACGATCAGGGTGTTATTCTGAAGGGGATCGAAGGCGTGTGGAACGCAACCGGCAAAGGCGAATATTTCCGTTACATACAGAAATGCATGGATTTTTATGTGCAGGAAGATGGAAGTATCAAAAGCTACAGACCTGATGAATACAACATCGACCATATCAATAATGGCAAACTGCTACTGTTGTTGTATCGTGTTACAGGAAAAGAGAAATATAAAAAAGCGGTGGATCTTTTGCGCGACCAGCTTAGAACCCATCCACGCACATCGGAAGGTGGATTCTGGCATAAGAACATCTATCCATATCAAATGTGGCTTGATGGTTTGTACATGGGCCAACCCTTCTATGCGGAATATGCGATGCTTTTTCATGAGGATACTGCTTTTAATGATATCACCCGTCAGTTCGTTCTGATGGAACGCCATGCCAGGGATGCAAAAACAGGATTGTTGTATCATGGATGGGATGAGTCGAGACAACAGCGCTGGGCAAATAAAACAACCGGACTTTCTCCTAACTTCTGGGGAAGAGCCCTTGGCTGGTATGGGATGGCAATGGTAGATGCGCTGGATCATTTTCCTTCCGGTCATGCGGGAAAGGATTCAATCATTCGTATTCTGAACCGATTTGCGAAAGCCGTGACAGATTTCCAGGATAAAAAAACCGGTTTGTGGTACGATGTGGTTGATATGCCGGATGCGCCAAAAAATTACCGGGAGTCTTCGGCTTCGGCAATGCTGGTGTATACACTTGCAAAAGGAGTGCGAAAAGGATATTTACCTGCATCCTATTTACAACAAGCAGTTAAAGGATATGATGGCATCATCCGGGAATTCATTGAAACGGATTCGGGCGGACACACAAACCTGAAAGGCACAGTTGCTGTTTCAGGTCTGGGTGGCGATCCCTACCGCGATGGCAGCTTTGAATATTATATGAGCGAGCGCGTGATCGTGAACGATCCGAAAGGAATGGGCGCGTTCATCAAGTGCGCGGTGGAGATGGAAATGTTACCCAACCTTCAGAAAGGACGTGGAAAGACCGTGTTACTGGATAACTATTTCAATAATGAATGGAAGAAGGATGTTACCGGCACTTTGATCCGGCATCATTATACATGGAATGACAAAACCAACGGTGGTTTCGCAATGCTTGGCGATATTTTTAGCCAGCACGGAGTAAAGACAACTTCACTTGAGACTGCGCCGGATGCTGCCAGCCTTCAGAACGTTAGCATTTACATCATTGTTGATCCCGACACAAAGAAGGAAAATGAAAACCCCAATTTCATTCAGCCTGAACACATAAATGCGATTGCGAATTGGGTGAACGGCGGAGGAGTGCTGGTGCTTATGGGAAATGACATAAACAATACCGAATTTGAACATTTCAACAAACTGGCAGCGAAGTTTGGTTTCAGGTTCAACGAGGATAATTATCATCAGGTTAAAAATGATCAGTATGAACAGGGAGCGTTTACCGTACCTGCAAATCATCCTGTATTCAAAACCGCAAAAAAATTGTATGTCAAGGAGCTTGCTACATTAAAGCTCAACAGAAACACTGACGCAATTTTCAGGGATAATGGAAAGGTCATAATGGCGTCTATCAAACATGGTAAGGGAACAGTTTTTGTAATTGGCGATCCGTGGCTTTACAATGAATATGTTGATGGCAGAAAACTGCCACCTCAATTTGATAATTACAATGCTGCCAATGATCTTGTAAAATGGCTGATCGGTCAATCGTCCAGGAAATGATCAGGAACACACTTACCATATGGTTGTACTGTGTACTTTCATTTTGCTGTTTCCTGCAATGCGCGGCCAGCCGGCCGGAAGCTGAAAATGGAAAGCGGATAATTGTTTCACTTGATGGCAAAGGTAATTTCCGGTCAATTCAGGCAGCGCTGAACAGTCTGCCCGATTCCGCTGCCTTACCCACAACGATTTTCATTAAAAAAGGATTGTATAAAGAAAAAATCTATATAGAAAAGCATAATGTAAAACTGGAGGGAGAGGACAGGAGCAAAACCATCATCTGCCAATCAATAGCGCGCGATCAATGGCGTTGTCTTCACAATGATGACTGGGGAGTTGCAACGGTGAATGTGGATGGAAACGATGTGACTTTTGAAAACCTGACGATCATAAACAATTATGGTTCCGAAGTTACCCGTGAAA
>DASWTK010000025.1:0-4165 GCA_036402175.1 Chitinophagaceae bacterium
ACACCGTATGGGGTTAGCACTAGTACAGAGCCAAGATTAGCCGCGAGGTGGATTAGTCAGTTGACGTTCAGAGTTAATTTTTGATAAAATGTAAAATGTAAAATGAAAAATGCAAAATAGGCGACCCCATTTTGCATTTTACATTTTACATTTTGACTTTTATCAGAAATTAACGCGGAACGTCAACTGACTAATCCACCTCGCGGCTAATCTTGGCTCTGTACTAGTGCTAACCCCATACGGTGTACCGTTAACAGGGATGTAGCGGTAGCGGGGTTTGCGGGTGGTGGTATTTTCAAGGCTTACAAACTGTATGAGTGAGAAGTTGTCGTTGGAAAGGAACCAGGTGCGACCCCAATCTTTGTTCAACAGGTTTGTGAAGTTGAAGATGTCGTATCTCACAGAGAATTCAGTTCTTCTTCCTCCGAGTTTCACACGGAATTTTTGTTCAATCGACATATTGATGATATGCGTGAATGGAAGACGCGCGCCGTTGCGTTCTGCAAACTGACCACGACGCTTGCGCAGGTATTTATCTCCCTCAATAAACTGATCCAGTAATTCGGCCTGTTGAGCCGGCGTGTAATTAACGCCGTTAGGAGGCCTGTTGGCCGCGTTAGTGCTGGCAGGATCAAAAGCGATCAGTTGTCCGTCGGCTATCATGTCTGCAAGGTCCTGCTTCGTTGGAACATAGATCAGGTCATTGGTTCCGCCTGCACCATCATCAGCAACCGGGCTTCCACGGTAAGTATAGCTGAAAGGTGATCCAGACTGGCCGTTGTAAGTGAAAGTGATGGATGTTGCCAAAGCTTTCTTTGCATAAGTAAATTCTTTGGAGATATACGCGTTGATGCGATGTCCGAGGTCAAAATCAGAACGCGTAAGTTCCATCGCATTCCTTCCATTCACTGTTTCCATGAAGCGCCACTGTGAGTTGTTTTGCGAACTCGTTCCTTCGTTCAGCACCATTGAATGACCGTAAGTATAGTTTGCGTTGAATGCAAATCCATTTCTGAATGCCTTGTCTATCGTAGTAGTGAAACTGTATGAATATCCTTTTTTGCCATCGTTATTGCTAAGCAGGAAAATATTTCCGGGATATGGATTGGCTCCGGTTGAGCGCATCGGAATACGTGTGAATCCTGTTCCATAAGTTGACCTTGCACCGGGACCTCTTGTAGTTCCGATAGGAGGCAGGATGTTCACGTTCGTGTATTCAATCTCGTTAATGTTCTTGCTGTAGATACCTTCTACGGTAAATGTCCATCCCTGGCCCAGGCGCTTGTCTACTGCCAGTGATGCCCTGAACAGTTTGGGAAGACGGAAATCGGAAGCGATCAGGTCAACCTGTCCTTTTGAGTTGGCAAGGCTGATACCAAAGTCTTCTGCTGTGTACTGGTTGAACGGATCGGCTCTGAACGCGATGTTTTGTGAAGCAGTTGGAGGATTGAGCGCAACACCTCCGATTGAAACACCATTCTGGTTGTAAACACCACCAGGCCATACAAGCGGAATGCGGCCTGTGAACATTCCAAGTCCGCCACGGATGATCATGTTCTCGTCTTCCAGCCTGTAGGTAAATCCTACGCGCGGAGACAATGCCCATTTCGGTGTAGCGATCTGGCCGGAGCGAGCTCCCTTCAGATCATAATACTGGGCGATCTTAGCAAGACCAGTATCGTTCAAAAACTCGTCTTCTCTAGGCTTGGTGAGGAACTCAGTTCTGTCGGCCCTGATTCCAAGGTTAACAGTCAGGTTATTGTTCACTTTGATTTCATCGTTCAGGAAGAACGCGATCTTAAGTGTTTTGAATATTGCAGCCGCCTGTGTATTTCCTTCTCCGGTATTGTCGTCAAGCAAAGAGAAAGAACGATCATAACGCGTTGGCTTCTGTCCGGAAGTAAACGCGTTCAGGCTGGCGAACTCATATGTTCCGAAGTAATCCCTGATAAATACGTTCAGGCTTTTATTGATCTCGTTATCGGTACCAATGGTAAAAATGTGTTTGCCTTTATAGAACTTGTAAGCGTCGAATACAGAGATGTTCTGTTGTTCAAGCAGGTTTGCGGTAGAGAAGTTCTCTGTTCCGAAAACATACCTGCCCGCTCCGTCGAAAATAGTAACCCTTGGAAATGGATCGCCGATCGGATTTCTGTCGTCAAGCACTTTTGTAAGTGTAACCAGCAACCTGTTGTTGGAACCCTTGCTGAATGTGCTCTTCAATTCCAGTGAAGTAGAATTGGTCTTGGTGGGGAAGATGTATCCGTTCTTAAAAAAGTTCAATGAAGTGCTGCTGCTGGCAGACGTATTATATCTTTCGCCATCATTATAACGGTGGCTGAGTGTAAGACGATTGTTGTCGTTGATATTCCAGTCCAGTTTGGCATTCAGGTAATCTACTTTTACGATCTCAGGGTTATTCAGGAACTCGCCCGGATCATAATTGTATGCCGATTTTAAGTAGTTAACCAATTTTGCAACGCTGTCAAGACTACCTGTACCCCTGTACTCGCCAAAATTGAATGGTTGTGGCCTTTCATCGTCTCTTGTTTCTCCAAGGAGGAAGAAGAACAACTTGTTTTTAATGATAGGTCCACCAATGGTGAAGCCCTTGTTCTGGCTGCTGAATTTTGTAAGCCTGGTGCGTTCCAATACATCCGGGCTGCCGGCTTTTGGAATGGCTACGGGCGATTTACCGGCCATGCTCTGATTCCTGTAAATGTACCAAACGGAACCCTTGAAATCATTGGATCCCGATTTTGTAATTGCGTTGATACCACCTCCGGTAAAATTTCCGATCGAAGCGTCGTAAGGCGAAATGATCACCTGGAACTGGTCGATCGCGTCTATAGAAATAGGAGGAATATTTGCCTGTCCGCCGTTGGTGCCTGAAGCTGCGATACCAAACACGTCGTTGTTCACGGCTCCATCAATATAAAATGAGTTGTAACGGTTATTTTGTCCTGCTATTGATACGCCACCGTCGCCGGTTATTTTCGCCTGTGGAGTAAAGCTGAGGAAGTCGGATATATTCCTGCCCACTGAAGGGATATTAGCCATTTTATCGCGACCGATAAAGGTTTCAGAACCGCCTTTACCGGCAGGTGGCGTGCCCCTTCTAGAGGCCACGATCACTTCAGTAAGCGTAGTGCCGGTTTCCGCCATCGAGAAATCCTGGGTAGAATTTTCACCCAGTGAAAGGAAGATGTCATCCTTCTTACCCTGCTCAAAACCAACGAATGTGATGATAACTGTATAAGGCCCGCCGGGAGCCATGTTGTAGATGTTGAATGTGCCGCCGCTCCTGGTGGTTACCCGGTAATTGGTACCGGTAGGAACGTGGGTGGCTGTAACTGTCGCCCCAACCAATGCTTCACCTTTGGAAGTCTTTACTGTACCGCTCATGCTACTGGTGGTCACCTGCGCCTGCATCACAAATGGGAATACCAGTAATACAGCCAGTAGGCGTACAATTTTCTGAATAAGCATATAGTTTTGATTTTACGGATGCAAATAAAGGAATTATTGCCAATTAACAGCAAACTGGTTTTAACAAATTACTAAGGCAATGACCAGCATCAAAAAGATGCTTCGGGCTAGTTCCAAACGGCATTACAGGGTTTTAATGTTTGACCGGCAATACGGCATTCATTTATTAAATTTGCGTAAACATTCCCGATGCTCGATACTATTGAAAGCGCCATAGAAGACATCAAAAACGGTAAGATAGTGATAGTGGTTGACGACGAGGACCGCGAGAACGAGGGCGATTTTATTGTTGCCTCTCATCATGTTACGCCCGAAGTGATCAATTTCATGAGCAAACATGGCCGTGGCCTTATCTGTATCGCGTTGCTGGAAGACCGTTGCGCCGAACTGGGCCTCGACCTGATGGTAAATAATAATACAGCGCTTCACGAAACGGCTTTTACCGTTTCGGTTGACCTGCTGGGTCATGGCTGCACAACGGGCATTTCGGCGCACGACCGGTCGAAGACCGTGAAAGCGCTGATCGATCCTGATACCAGGCCCGAAGAACTTGGAAAGCCTGGACACAATTTCCCGTTAAGAGCTAAAAAGGGTGGGGTACTGCGCAGGGCTGGTCATACCGAAGCCGCTATTGACCTTGCACGACTGGCCGGACTGGAGCCATCGGGCGTGCTGG
>DASWTK010000026.1:0-27543 GCA_036402175.1 Chitinophagaceae bacterium
CAATAACGTGTAATATAAACGTAAGATAAGCGTAGGATAAATTTTACTTCCTTTACAATTAATCTCTGAACCTTCTATAAATCTTCTAAATGACGAAAAGTAACTCCACGAAAATTTAAACGTTTCCCCGCCTCTGGAAAACCCAAAACCCGAAACCCGAAACCCGAAACTCCCAAAACGTCTCTTCGCACTTGGAAAACCCAAAACCCAAAACCCAAAACCGGAAACCCAAAACTCAAAACTCAAAACCCCAAACCCCATTAACGTTTCTTCAATCCTGGAAAACCCAAAACCGGAAACTCAAAACCGGAAACCCAAAACCCAAACCCCAAACCCCTAAATTTGCGCCCATGGAACCTCGTTTCGACTATGGAAAACTGTTCGATTTTGCCTGCAGGATATTTGAGCTCATGGGTTGTTCTGCCGCAGATGCCGCAATGGCTGCCAAGGTTTTGCTCATGGCTGACCTCCGTGGCGTTGATTCGCACGGAGTAGCAAGGCTAAGCGGATACGTGAGGCTCTGGGAAGCTGGCCGTGTCAATTCATCACCGGATATTAAAATCATTCATCAAACGCCTTCAACCGCGGTTGTTGACGGCGATGGCGGACTGGGACTGGTTGTTGCCCCGAAAGCAATGCAGATCGCGATAGAGAAAGCAGAAAAGGTTGGTACAGGCTGGGTAAGTGTTCAGAACTCCAATCATTTCGGAATAGCTGCGGCGCATTCAATGATGGCGCTGCAGTACGATATGATCGGCATCTCGCTCACCAATGCAAGTCCGTTGGTGGCCCCTACATTTTCAACAGAAAGATTGTTAGGAACGAATCCGATCTGCGTGGCAATTCCCGCAGGAAAGGAACCCCCATTTGTAGCCGACCTCGCAACTACTACGGCTGCGAATGGCAAACTCGAAATGCTCCAGCGAAAAAATCAGAAAGCCCCTGAAGGATGGATACAGGACAAAGAGGGAAAGATCTCAACCAATCCTCATGAATTAAAAGCGGGAGGCGCATTGCTTCCATTGGGCGGCGACCGCGATCATGGAAGTCATAAAGGATACGCGTTAGGCGCGATTGTCGATATTTTTTCAGCCGTTCTCAGCGGCGCTAATTATGGACCCTGGGTTCCACCATTCGTGAGTTTTTTACCGGTTGGAGACGATCTTCCGGGTAAAGGGATCGGACATTTTTTTGGAGCGATGCGCGTTGACGCCTTCCGGGATGCAAATGAATTCAAAAAGCACATGGATCAATGGATCCACCGTTTCAGGACCGCAATTCCGGTTCAGGGACAGGATAAAGTGCTGATCCCCGGCGACCCCGAACGGGAAATCGAGATCGAAAGAATGCAGCATGGCATCCCGTTGCTGGAGCCTGTAAGAGAAGATCTTTTGTACCTGTCTGAACGGTTTGAGGTGAAGTTTTAAAACTTTTCATAAATTGTTTTCCCGCTTGCGCTTATAATCATTCTCAAAAACTGTTTATGAAAATTGTTGACATCAAAGTGCTGAAAGGTCCGAACTATTGGAGTGTGCGCCGTCCCAACCTGATCCAGATGCAGCTTGACCTGGAGGAAATGGAAGAACGTCCGACCAATTCAATCGATGGATTCCTCGACCGGCTGAAGCAATTATTTCCCTCCATGTACGAGCATCGCTGCAGCGTGGGAGAGCCTGGTGGATTTTTCCAGCGCGTGGAGGAGGGAACATGGATGGGTCATGTTATTGAGCACATCGCGCTGGAATTGCAGACACTTGCCGGAATGGATTGCGGATTTGGAAGGACAAGGGGCACGGGCATAAAAGGGGAGTACTTCGTGGTTTTTAATTATATGGAAGATGAAGCTGGTGTCTATGCCGCAAAAGCATCGGTTCGTATTGCGCAGGCGCTGGCCGACGGAGCTTCTTATGACCTTGAAGATGATATCCAGCAGTTGCGTGAAATAAGAGAAAATACAAGGCTGGGTCCTTCCACCGGATGTATTGTTGAAGAAGCACAGAAGAGAGGCATTCCTTTTATAAGGCTGAACAAGCATTCGCTTGTGCAATTAGGCTATGGCGTGCACCAGAAAAGGATCCGCGCAACCATCGCCAGCACCACTTCCAATATAGCGGTTGATATAGCCTGCGATAAAGAAGAAACAAAATTATTACTGGGAAATTCAGAAATTCCGGTTCCAAAGGGAACCATTATCCGCACCGAAGAAGGCCTGAAGGAAGCCATTGATAAATTCGGTTACCCGTTGGTGTTAAAACCGATCGATGGAAATCATGGAAAAGGAGCAACTACCAACATCACCAACTGGGAGCAGGCTGTCAAGGCTTTGGAAGGCGCGCAGAAGTATGGCAGAAGCGTAATAGCCGAAAGGTTTATACAGGGCGTTGATTTTCGCGTGCTTGTCATCAATTACAAATTCATCTGCGCCGCGTTGCGCACTCCCGCTGCTGTTACAGGCGACGGCGCTCACAACATTCAATGGCTGATTGACGAAACCAATAAAGATCCGAGGCGTGGCTTCGGGCATGAAAAGGTATTGACGCAAATCACGGTGGACGATTTCACCTGGAAGATGCTGAACGATAAAGGTTATACGCTGGAAACCATTCCTGCGAAAGGCGAACAGGTATTATTGAAACCAACCGCCAATCTCAGCACAGGCGGTACGTCTTCCGATGTAACCGACGAAGTTCATCCCGCCAATATCTTTATGTGCGAGCGCATCGCAAAGATCATCGGGCTGGATATCTGCGGTATTGACATCATGGCGCCTGACCTTCGTGCACCTATAACCGAAAATGGCGGCGCAGTGCTGGAAGTAAATGCTGCTCCGGGTTTCAGAATGCACATCGATCCGGCTGAAGGGCTTGGCCGTAACGTTGCCGAACCGGTGATAGATATGCTTTTCCCCAAAGGAAGCTCTGGCGTAATTCCCATCATCGCAATTACAGGCACAAATGGAAAAACAACCACAGGCAGGCTCACCGCGCATATTGCGAAAACTGCCGGAAGAAAGGTTGGTTATACAACCAGCGATGGCGTTTACATACAAAATCAGATGATGATGAAGGGCGATTGTACCGGCCCTGTCAGTTCACAATTTGTTCTAAGAGATCCCACTGTAGATTTTGCGGTGCTCGAATGCGCACGTGGCGGAATTTTAAGGTCAGGACTCGGATTCAGGCAATGCGATGTGGCCATTGTAACCAATGTTGCCGAAGACCACATTGGGCTTGGAGGCATCAATGATATAGAGCAGATGGCAAGGGTAAAAGCTGTAGTGCCCGAAACGGTAAGGCCCGGTGGTTATGCCATCCTGAACGCTGATGACGACCTTGTATATAAAATGAGAGAGGGACTTGATTGCAACGTTGCATTGTTCAGCATGGATGAAAATAGTCCGCGCATTCGCCGGCATTGCGCCAACGGAGGACTTGCTACCGTTTTTGAGAATGGATACGTGAGCATATTAAAAGGTACATGGAAGATCAGGGTACTGTCGGTCAAGGATATTCCACTCACCTACGAAGGCAAGGCGGTACATAATATTTCCAACTGTCTGCCTGCGGTAATGGCAACTTACCTGTTCAGGGATATTCCGATTGAAGATATAAGAACAGCATTGCAGACATTCATTCCATCATCAGCTCAGACTCCGGGAAGATTGAATTTCTTTTATTTCAAAAATTTTACATTCCTGGCAGATTTTGCTCACAACCCGCATGGGTTAAAACTGCTGGGCGATTTCATAAGCAAGCTCGATTATCCGCACAAAACAGGAATCATAAGCGGTACCGGCGACAGAAGGGATGAGGACATTCGCGAACTTGGTGAAATATCAGCAAGGTATTTTGATGAGATCATTATCCGGTGCGATAAAAATCTTCGGGGCCGTACAGCTGACGAGATCATAGGATTGCTGCGTGAGGGATTGGAAAAGGTGAACCCTTCTATTCCCGTAACAGTAATTCCGAATGAGGACGAAGCCATCGAATTTGCTTATGCCAATACAAGACCCGGCACGCTGGTCACCATCATGTGCGATGTGGTAGCCAGGGCATTAGACAAAATAAAAGAGCTGAAAGAAAGGGAAGAAAAGGAAATTGCCGGTGGTCGGCTGGCGCCTCAGGGAATATAGATTCCAGCCCATTTCAGCTTGAATCTTATGATTTTATAATTTGGAACTTTTGGACTGCTGCCTTATTTTTGCACTCCCTTTGGCGAAAGCCTCAGGGACTGGCGGATTGGCCTATAGTATAATGGTAGTACGACAGATTTTGGTTCTGTTTGTCTTGGTTCGAATCCAGGTAGGCCAACCAGAAAGGACAACTCGGCTTTATTGCTGATTTGTCCTTTTTCATTTTACTGAATCCACTCCCAGTTTTCCCCTATTTTGATCCACTTTTTCAAAACATTTTTGCTATCTCATTTGCTATTGAGTGCCAGAAAGGAGTGTCTCTGATACTCCAGATGATTCTATTCAACACCATGAAGCCCAGCACCAGGGCAAAGGGGCTGATACGTTTTGTCCGCCATGAATCTATAACTGTAATTATTCCTGCAACAATCACAATAATGTTTTTGGACATGTCAATACTATCTTCACGGCTGAAATCGAAGTAGGCTCTCAACGTCCTGGATAAAGCCGGGCTAATCAATATAAAAGCTGTGCTACACATAAAGCGGCTATGCAATGCCGTTTTATGTGTAGTAAAAATGGCGAGCAAATACAGTATAGCAAAGAATATAATCAAGGGCACATCCAGCGCCACTCTTCTTGCTACAACTGCCATACCCTGTGCTAATTCACGATGAAGGCTGGAATGGGTAACTAAATACATTGAGAACATTACCAATGGAGCTAGTACATAACTCAAGCGACCTACCAATCGGTGAAGTTTTATTTTCCCTTTCAAAATAAGAAAAGGTTGCAACAATAGCATAAGCAGCCACCCTATCATCATCATGCCATGAAAGTGTATGACCCAGGTAAAATGAAACTTCCGGCCGGAGGGTGTAGTATAGTCAGCAAAACCGGGGAAGTGACGGATGTAAGTTTTATAAAATCCGATATGCGCCAACACTAATAAAAGAAGAATGCCAATGATGATGCGGACAATGGCTCCCCGGGAAATGAGCTGCCCGGTTTGTAATGAAACATTCTTAATTGTTTCGGTTTTTGCTTCTTTGGATTGCATAGTTATTGCCAGTATTTTTTGATGTTATTATTCTTAAAACCGGCCGGATTCACTGCTTCAAATACGTTAAGGGTGGGCCAACTTTTTCAAAACCGTGTTCTTTTCTAAGATTGTCTCTTTCTTCTTCAGACATATTCTTAGCTACCCCTTCATTGAGCTTTCTAAAATATTCTTCCATTTTACCGGCAGGTTGATGGCATATCATCACTTTTGCTTCCCCCTGTCCAATCTTCGCAAAAGTATGGGGCACTTTTCGCGGGCCGAAAACAAGATCACCAGCCTTGGCATTATATAGCATATCGCCTACTTTGATAAGAAATTCTCCCTGCAAAACATACCAAAACTCATCCGTGTCGTAATGAGTATGAAGTATCGGTCCACCTTCTTTTAAGCGGGTTGATTCAAAAACATACATATCTCCGTCAGTGTCTTTGGTTGATACTTTAGTGTAAAAAGCATCCCCTTCAAAAGGACTGATGCTTTTATCAAACCGGTCTTTCCCAGCATCAACCTTGAAGCCTTTATCATCTCGGGTTCCTTTTCTGACCCTTGCATAAATAGTAAAAGGAACTGCAAGAAAAGACCCAAAGGCAAGGCCAAGTTTTAAAAAAGAATTACGTTTCATGATTTTAGATTTTCTTGTTGTTGATTGCTCCGGCACAGCAACAGCGGCATGAACAACACCACTATCAGTGCTCACATTAATCCAATAAAGAGAAACAGTTGGGGATAATGGCAAATTATAGCTGATAATACACTGTAGAAAGGAGCAATGAGAAAGTGGGAGTGTTTATTGAGTAAGTGAGGCTTAAAGTGTTTGTCCCGGCAATTCTCTTCTAATACCCAATTGCTTGTAAAAAATCTGATTTTTTTCTTTTAGAGACATCAAGAACATTTCCATTTCGCATTACAACCTGGCCGCCTTCTCCACGGATGTATTTGTCAACATAAAATTTATTTACAATAGTTGAGTGATGAATGCGGATAAAAATATCAGAAGGCAGCAACTCTTCAAAATCTTTTAAAGTACGACTCACCAGAAACTTTTGGTCGTTGGAAAGATAGATGTTTGAATAATTATCACTGGCTTCAAGATAAATGATGTTTTCAATATTGATGAATTGAAGTCCATCACTTGTTGGTATTGTCAGTAATTTTATCTGCTTCTTCTGCAAATGCCCGATCAGTAGATCTAATTGTGAGGATGAAGGAGGTTGTTTTCTCTTTTCTTCTGCCCTTGCAACTGCTCTTTTTAATTCTCCTATTTCAACCGGCTTTACAAGGTAGTCCAGTGCACAACTTCGAATTGCTTTTATAGCATAATGATTGTAAGCTGTAACAAAGATGAGTTCAAAAGTTTTGTGGGTCAGTTGCTGCAACATTAAAAACCCATTCATTTGAGGCATTTCAATGTCAAGAAAAACAAGATCCGGTTTTAATTCATCAATACTACGAATCCCGTCTTCCGGGTTATCACAGCGGTCAACGATTTGAACCTCTTTGCAGTGATTGGAAATTTTTTCGCTTAACGAGCTAAGATTGCTTTGGTCATCATCAATTAACACAGCTTTCAGCATGGTATAAGTTTAAGATTTTGAGCCATTGATTCTTATAACAGCTTTTGTTCCCGAAGAAACACCTTCTTTTTCGAGATCCAGGATCACAAGGTCATCGTCAATGCCATTTTGATTATGGAGGTGAATCCGCTCTCGGGTAATAGCAATACCATACGATTGATGTTCGGGCTTATTTCGTTCTTTAAATTCGGCAGCTTTTTCCATGCCAATACCATTGTCAATGATTGAGTAAACAATAAATTCATCGCATAGATTTATTTTCAACTGCAATTGCTTGTTATTTTCTTTTTTATTCAACAAACCATGATAGATCGCATTTTCAAGAAACGGCTGTACGATAAGCGGAGGCACTTTAAAATCGCCATGCAATAAAACCGGCTCAACAGTTATCTCATAGGAAAATTTGTCATTACACCGGAACTTTTCCATTTCGAGATAAAGCTGTATTGTTTCCAAATCCATTTGAAATGGCACAAGGTTATTTTTAGAGCTATCCAATACTGATCGTATCAATTTTGCAAAACGGGCAAGATAAGACGTTGCCATGTCTGGCTGTTTGGTTTGAATAAGGCTATCAATAGCGCTTAAACAGTTAAAGATAAAATGCGGGTTCATTTGTGCCCGCAAGGCCTGCATCTCTAGCTCCATTGCTTTTCGTTTTAAGCCTGACTGTTCATGTTTATTACGAAGCTGCTCATTTTTTCTTATTAGTATGGTATTTCTGACAATCAGCAACGAGATCAATAGCAAGGCAATGCTGCCGGCAATAAGCAGGTTCTTTAATTGTGCCTGTTTCTGTAATTCTTTTTTGTTGAGTATTAACTGCTGATCCGCCAGCTCTTTGTCTTTTTTTAGCAACCTGATCCTATTTTCAGCTTCTGAAGCTGCCAGGTAAAGAGCAGTTCTGCCGGCATATAGTGCAGTTTCCATTGAATCTTTGATCAATAAGTACTGTTTCAAATAATGATAGGAACTGTCTGTTTTTTTCAGATGATCATAAACCGATGCAAGCAGTTCGTACCCATCTTTCTGAAACTGTTTATTGCCTGCTTGGTAGGCTGTTTGATTCAATTCCGTAGCATAACCAAGGGCGGTTTGATAATTTGATTTGCCGATATAAGCTTTCGCAACCACTAATAAATTAACCATCAGGGGAAAGACGTCATAGTTTTTTCGCAGCAGTGGAAGCCTGGGCAATACCTGGACTAATAGGGAGTCGTACTGTTTCCTTGCTAACTGCAAATCCATTGAAAAGCCATAAACATAAGCGCCGAATTTGTTTCTGACAGCGGGATCGGTTGTATATAAATTAATATCATCCCTGTATTTCTGCTGGTACCATGTCACGGAATCATATTGTTTCAATAGGAGGTGAGCATAAGCCATATCTTCTTTGTGTGGCCAAATAAAGACAAACGGGCATTTATATAGAAGTGACTGGTGATAATAATATAATGCTTTGGATGGATCGCCCACCCGGTTATATGCTCTGCCAATAAAGGATAATGATATAGAGGTAAGTATCGTATCATTATGCTGCTTTCCAATTTCAACTGCTTCAATCAAATTCTCGAAGGATCTCCAGTATTCGCCGCTTTTTGAATAACTGAAACCGGCAGCTTGTTTAGCCCAACCAAGCAAATATGGATCGTTTGCTTTTGTTGCGTATGCTAGTGCTTTTCCAGCCGCTTCAATGGCTGCATCATATTTACCTTCTATGGCTAATGCAAGGGTCAGGTTGTAATAGGCCATAGAAAAAACTTTAGAATTGGTTTCATTTTTTAGAAGCTCAATAGCTTTTCTCGTATCCCGTTCCATTACATCAGGGTGTCCTAAAAGTCGACCCTTCACACTGCCTTCAATGAGCAAAGCCTCCGCCATTCCACTGGAATAGTTAATTGCGGATGCCTTCTTCCGGGCAAGATTTGCATATTTAAGAGCGGAATCGGAATGGATCCAATAGTAAAAAAATTGCCAGCCTAATGCATTCATGCCATTTACTGCTTTCCTGTCATTAAGAGTGTTAAGGTTTTTTCGTATACTATCTATCTTATGAGTTTGCGTTTGCGCAGTACTGGCAATAAAGAAGAAAAAAATAAAAAGCCGGGAACGCATAGGAGATATTTAAATGAGAAGCCCCAATCAAATTTACTTCATTTCTCAAAAATATAATTGCAGAAGAAATATACCATATAGCTTTATTACTCACCCTATTGACGGTCTCCCATTTCAGCGACTCGATAAACTCAGTGTAATTTTTATCAGGTTTCATGCTATAAATTTTACTGCTTTTAAATGCCTGCTAATCAACAAATAAATAAGACCTGCTGAATCTTAATGCGGTTAAAAGATTAGCAAGTCTTGTCAAATCAGGTATAAAATGGTTCGAAAAATGCCCGTGCAGGCAAACAAAAAAAGGACAGATCAGCAATTGCAGATTTGTCCTTTTTTGCTGAATGCAGTCTGCATTCTAAATGAGCTTCCAGTTTGTAGTGGTTGGCTTAATTATATTTATACAGCAACAATCTCATCCTTCTCTCATTTCCATTATCTCTTACCAGAATAGCCGGGTAATTTTCAGTAGCGATTATGTCTATCACCGCGGGGTCTGTCATTCCCAGTTTATCGTTTATATGAGTAATTGTTACACCTTCATCATACGTCTCAAATAACGATAGTGAAGTGTTGGTTCCATTTACTCCACCACCGAATATTATGTGTTTTTTATTGGATGGGTTCAGCCACACGCCGGTTATGTATGCATAAGGTAAAATATCGGTGCCTGTGCTCTTAAATATATATTTCCATTGAGTACCTTCTATTTTAATCAGCGCCCCTTCCAAACCGGCATAAAGAACACCCGGATTCGAACGAAATGTTTCCAGGCAATTGGGCCTGCGGTTTTCCCATTCATAGTTTTTGCCGATGAACTGATCCAGCGTTCCAAGTTTCACCGGGTCGGTTGCATCGATACTGTATTTACCCAGCCAGGCATGGTCTAACGGAGCTTCCGCTCCCTGGTATATTTCACCAGCGCTTCCTTCGCGGAAATTGATCACACAGTTTATACCGAAATACGAATCAGTATTGTAATTCTGCCGGTTCCAGGTTTCCCCGCCATCTTTGGAAACTGAGATGGTTATGCCGCTCAGGTTCGCGAAAATTTGATTGGGGTGTCCGGGCCTTGCCCTGATGTCTGAAAAGGATTCGTAAATATTATTCCTGCTATCAAATACAGGGGAGGCCGCAGCCTGCCAGGTTACGCCTGCGTCGGCAGAAATGTATAACGATTTTTCGGTTGGACCACCGGATTCAATAGCTGCAAAAAACTTTCCTGCTATTTCAGGATGACTGTAAAGAACATTTACCTTTTTTCCTGCTAATCCTGCTCTGCGCCAGATTTTTTCTGTCAGGCCGATTTTCCAGACACCATCATTTGATGCAACAAAAATCTCTCCCTGATGATAAACCATTAACGCGGTACTTACAACTGCAACGGAAGAAACAGCAGAGACATACCCGTAATCAATAAACTTGTCCTGAATAGGAGTCCGGTTGTTTTTTTTGCATCCGGCAAATACGATTACCACTGTGAGTAAGCTTATTAAATTTCGCATGGATAGTTGGTTTGAGAATATACTGACACGGTGATGTATGGTTTCGTTGCCTTCAATAAATACTATTACTGTTAAAAAAATAAGTCGTTACCTTTCAATAACCTGAAAGTCAAATTATATGAGAGTTTCTTTAATATGGTCAGCTGATTGTTTCTGCGCACCATCTGCTTTCAGGTTTCAATGCATTCTTATTGTCCTGCTTTCATTTAATACTCCGGTTTTGTTTTCACAGCCATATATTGATCTTATAAAAATATATGGTGCATTGTCGCCCACAGCCGGACCTTCCGGCAATACTATCCGTTATTCCGTTGCCGGCATCAATGTTACGTTGCCTCTTGTCCTTGATAAAAAAGGAAACACCTTTATTGTGAACCCATTCTTCGATCAGCATTCGGTAGAAATAAATGATTTGAAATTCAGGTTAAACAGCATTGGCGGATCCGCAGGGTTTCTGTTCAAAGATGTTTTTCGTAAAACCGATATGTACACCGCGTTCGTTGTTCGGAACAATAAGGAAAGCGGATCTGATAATGGCTACCCGTACCAGTTTGGTGGAGTTGTGCTGTTTACTTTGAAAAAGGACTCCCTGCTTTCCTTTAAACTGGGCACTTATTATAACAGTGAATTTTTCGGGAACTTTTTTGTTCCGCTGGTTGGTATTGACTGGAGAATAAGCCGGTCTTCAAATCTTTTTGGGGTGTTGCCAGGAAGCCTTACGTATGAATACAAGGTCTCGAAAAAATTTTATATCGGAGCCAGCTTCAGAGCAATTACAACTTCATTCAGGCTTGCACCGGGGAATAATGGTCTGACCGGCCTTCGAAAATATTTAAGGATTGATGATAACCAGTTAGGCGTGTTCGCAGATCATTATCTGACAGGCAATTTTGTTATCACAGCAGAAGCCGGATATACCGCGTTTCGAAGATACCGGTTAACATCACTCCAGTTACTGGGAGAACAGGAGACCAGGTTCAGGAGAGATAATTATTACCTGCGTGCCGGTGTCAGTTACAGGATGCGGTTCAGATGATTGATGTTGAGCCTATCCATAGGTCACCGGGTTTGTCCTGGTAAGGAGAGAAAAAATAAGATGAAGTAAGGCCGTCGTTAACAGTGTACAATCGCAGGTTAGTTCCCTGCGCATAAAGCTGGAACGAATAAACAAAAGCCAGCAGTACTCCGGTGAGAAGTCGTTTTGTTGTCTGAATGTCAACTAAAGAACTATCTATCACAATACAAATATAGATTCAAAGTCACATAATGTAATTGTTCAATAGATCACTCTTATAATTGTCCAATAAGCCGCAATGAGAGCAATGAGCAGAGAAATGGGATTGGCGATGAATTTTTTGTACCAGGTCTTTTTTGAGAAAGGGAAAATTAATAAAGCAAAAACGGCAATTATTACAATTATCTGTCCAGTCTCGACACCTGCATTGAATGAAACAATTGAAGTGAGGAACTTATCACGCGGCAAACCTGTTTCATTCAGTGAACCTGCAAAACCAAGTCCATGTATCAGGCCAAAAAGGAATACAACAACAATTCTCCCTGCCTTAAAATTGCCGAACAGGATATTCTCCAGTGATACGAACATGATTGACAATGCTATCACGGGCTCAACAATCGCTGCAGGCAGTACTATGATATTCTTCATACTTAGAGCAAGCGAAATTGAATGCGCCAATGTGAACGCGGTTGCCTGCCAGAGAATAACCTTTAGTTTTGGATTTAACATGCAAAGGCCCACCACAAACAAAATGTGATCCAATCCATCGGGAACAATGTGATCAACGCCCAGGGAAAAATAAAAACGAAATACATCCCGGACAGGGGCTTTTTCCATCTGGTAATTGATCGCATGAGCAAATACTTCTGTTACAAACAACATTATTAAGATTGTAAAAATGAACTTAAAGTATTGTCTCATCTTTTTCTGTTTGCGGTTCCGTTAAATAAATAGCTCGCTGTGATCTTTATAAAGAAGGGCGTTCCCGGAGTAAAATGTATTTCTGACACTGACTGCGGCTCATTACGTAATCTGCTTTCCACCATGAATTGGGTCTCTTTCCATCTTGAATCAAAAAGATTATGGATGGTAAGCCCAACTTCGTAACGTGAACTGTTATAGTTCAACGTAAGGTCGTTTATAAAATATCCTGTTGCGATCGAGCTGTTATCTTCATTTGCCGGTCTGTTGCCCATGTATCGGTAGCGAAGACTTCCATTAATTACCCCGCTTTTAATTGTTAACCCACCTGCGCTTGTAAATACCGGTGCCAACGGAATGTGATCTTTTCCTTTTGGATTGTCGGTGGCCCTGGCATAGGAATAATTTGCGTCCGCATCTATGAACAGCCATCTGTTGGGTTGATACCTTATTGAGCAATCAATTCCCGTTCGATTAGTTCTTCCAGCCCGCTCCACTATGGCTTCATCGCCAACATACACAAATTCCTGCTCCATGAACAGATGCCAAACTGCCGCATTTATTAATAATTTTTCTCCGGGCTTCAGTATAACTCCAAGGTCGGTTCCAAAAGCAGCAGGCAAGACACTCTGATTATTTTGTAGAACCGAGACTCTTGTGTCGTTGGAATGAAATCCCTTTCCTGCGCTCAGATATAACTGTGTAGTTTTGCCAGGGTGATAGTAAAGATTAAGTTTGGGGTTTACTATGACCCTGCTGGTGCTGTTTAATTTATTATTATCCTTTTTATCATAGTAGCTCATTTTAAAATAGTCAAGCCGTACTCCCGCGTTCAGCCTGAATCGCTCATTAAAATGAACTGTTTCATCTAAATAGATGGCTGTGTTGATCTCTTTTATATCTCCCAGACTCAAAGGCAATAGCAGGGCATCTCTGTTCATTGTTCTCGAGAGTTCACTATTGTAAATCCTGTCGTATCGTACAAAAAAACCCAGTTCGCTAGTAAACCTTGAATTCCCTGAATGCTTCACATTAGTATAGCTTCCATTATAACCTGTCATGATCCGCTTTTCCTTCTGCCTGATCTGGTCGCCTTTAATACTGTCAAAATTGAAGAAAGTAAAATTGGAATAAAGCTCAAAATCGTAATTGGTATAAAACACCTGATTTCGGATAGAGTTCCCTCCTGTAAGTTTGGTATTTACAATTGCGTTCAGGTTTGTGCGGCCGGTGATTCCTCCTTCATTGGGGTCAATTGATCCGAAGTATGTTATAAGCCCGGAATTCACCGCACGAACTGGTATCTGGCCCGATGCATTCCACCTGCTTCGGAATTCTGATGCTGAGACAGTGACAGTATTACTGACTCCTATCTTTCCATAATATCTACCAAACAAGTTGATCCTTTCAAAATCCTGTGGATTGTCAAAGTAACCATCAGTTAGCATATATTCAGAAGCGATGTAAGCTGATTGATCTTTCTGCTCCATTTCTTCGGATAAAATACTTAGCAGTCCAACACCCCGGTAAGTATTGAACAGGCCAGTTTCCAGTTTTACCATGTTATTTGATAAAACGTTTTTAGTTCTGAAATCTATAAAGCCCGCGGTAGCCAGGTTGCCTTTTTCTGAATAGTATGGGCCTTTATTAAAACGAACTTTTTCAATCAATTCGGGAATCAGGAAATGTAAGTCGGCGTATCCCTGCCCATGTGCATGTGATACCATGTTTACCGGAATACCATCAACCGAAATATTTATATCCGTTCCATGATCAATATCGAACCCTCTCAGGAAGATCTGTTCAGCCTTACCACCTCCCGCATGCTGACCTACAAACAAACCAGGCACGATGCTCAGTACTTGCTGTGAATTGTTGATGCCACGCAATTGAATATCAGTTTTTGTGATGGGAGCGAATTTATTTCGCGCATCAGGACTGATTGTTACCGCTTTCAGAGATGCTACCTGCCTGTTAAGATAAATGGAATGATCGGAGCTTATTGCATCAGTTATATGGATTTGCCTGGTTTCAAACCCTATAACAGATATTATTATGCTGTCCTCCTTTTGGAATTGAAATTTACCATCTTCGTCAGTGAACGTTGATTTGCCCGAGGAAAGAAAAAGGATCGTAGCTCCTTCCACCGGAGACCCATTCAGGATTTCTTTCACGGTAAGAAGCCCGCCTGCAGAATGTTTTTGTTTTTGGGCGCGCAAAATACTTCCCGGTAACACGATCGTTAAAATGAATAATAGCATTAAGAGTTTCATGGATGCAAATGGCAGTAATTAATTTACATTGCTGTATTTTTTCAATGCAACAGTATACTCGCTTTTCAACTCCGGTGCTATTACCGGATTTTTTTTCAGAGCCTCCTGTAAAAATTTATTCCCTTCTTTTTCCATTCCAGCTTTTGCATAGATCAATCCTGCCCGTATAAGCAAGTCAGGATTTTTACAATTAGTTCTTAATGCGCTTCTGATGTACATTAATGCCTTCTGATGATCTCCTTTTTTGTAGAATACCCATGCCAGGGTCTCGTTCACATCAATATTATCAGGCCTGCGGTTATATTCGAGGATAGCATGCTCAAGAGCCCTGTCATGATTGTTCACAGTAAGCCATGCATATGCAAGTTCCCTGTCTGAATAATGACCTGCGCTATCGTCATTAAGGTTTTGCGAAGTTGCAGTCATTTCGCTGATCATTTTATTTCCCAGTATTCCGGCCTTCCCGTACTGTCCCAACTGACGGTAAATTTTGATAATTTCCTCTCTGAAGCTATAATCATTTACCATCTGGAACGCATCATTATAATGTGTTAATGCTCTCTGAAAGTTGCCTTTTGCTACTTCAATTCGTGCCAGTCCGGCAAGTGCATAAGCATAGCCGGGACTTTCCTCCAGACTGATATTGTATTCCATTTCGGCGTTTTTGATTTCTCCTTCCTGCTCATACAACTTACCCAATTGAACCCTGCACCATTCTGTAGCTTCATTGCCGGGCATTCCTGCTTCAATAGCAAGTTTCATTGCTTCTATGGCACCAGAAATGTCTCCATGGATCTCTCGCAGGTATGCTATCCGTGAATAAGATCGCAGGTCGGGCCTGATAGAAACCATCCTGTCTGCATTTTCTATCGCTTCTGTATAATTGCCCAGTTCAACGTTTGCATCGATCATTATACCATAAACAAACGCATTATATGGGTTGCCAGTCTTCGCTTTTGTAGCCGTGGCAAGGCCTTCATTAAAATGATGTTGGGAAAGCTGAATGATGGCTTTATAGATAAGTGCTTCAAAATTCCCGGGATCTTTTTTCAATACATCTGAAACATATTTCAATACAGCCGGATCGTAATACTGATAGTTCCCGGTAATTCTTGCTTCCTGTATGAAAAGTGCGGCAAGAGCAAGTATGCTTTTGTCATCATTCGGGTTTTTCCTGATAGCTTCCCCCAAGGCATTTGCAGTTGCTTTTGTTCTGACCCATTCAGATGTTTGGGCAGAAGGACCCTTTCTTTCCTTTATCCTGTAAGTGGCTGTTGATCTTTCATTCTCCCGCATTTTGTTACGCACTACAATGAACCCGGCTGTTGCAATAAAAATCAAGACGAACAAAAGATAAGTATATGACTTTTTCATATTTCGCATTTTTGTTAACATCAATTATTGATCACCGTTCGCTGACTTTGCATTTCATGTTAACTACCGGTAATCAATAATTGATGTTGTTTAAGCCTTCATCAATTCTTCACAACACGCAGGGTTTGCATGATCTCTCCATTTTTTAAGGCCTTCACAAAATAGACACCCGCGGGAAGTCTTGAAGCGCTCCAATACACGGTATAAGTTCCCGATTGCTGTTGCTGATTTACCAGCACATTCATACGGTTGCCTCTTCCATCAAACACTTCGATACTGATATGTGAGGCTGTTTCGAGCCTGTACCTTATGGTGGTATTATTATTGAACGGATTGGGTGACGACGCAACGAAAATTTCCGGGGCCATTATTCCAAGCCTGTTGCTTGGCGGAAGAATTTCAGGTTGTGTATAGTCAACTTCCAGGCCGGCACAGCTGCATGTTCCGGGCCATGGAGTTTGAACATAAGGAAACATCGACTTAAAACTGGTATCGTTCTTTTCTATTCCTGTGGTATAGCCAAGGACGTTTAGAAGCCGAGGCGAAACAGGACTTGGTCCACCTGCATGATCATCATAAGGCAGTCCTATAGCTGCAAGAACTACACCGCCCACTGCCTGCAGTTCAATTCGCGTAACATCATCCTCCAGTCTTCTACCATTCGGGAACCCGTCCATGTTAGGAATGAACTGCAAGGCAGTTGAGGTGTTATAGGCCGGATCGGTTAATCCCAATACGGCTGCCTGTATCAAACCAAGGGAACTGAATTTTGAGTCGTTTCTAAGTGTTGGGGGCACGGCCATGTTTAACCGAAGCATATCCCCTCCGTTCGGGAGAAAATTATTAATAAATGGCTTGCCTGCTGCCAGCGGGTTTCCATTCTTTCCTGTTGCCAGCTGGTAAGGCCGGAGATTGGGAACACCTGTATGGAATATTGGCCAAAGGTCTGCCGAACGCGGTTTGCCGGGTCCTGGCAACAACAACTTTCCTGCAATTGCATCGTCCAGTGCGGTACCTGCTACCGCAGGAGAGCCTTTTAATGAGAACAAGCCATCCGCACCATTTCTAAAGTCGAATGCGCCAAGCGAATTTGTTTGAATACGTAAAGGAGCGAGTGCGGGAACTGCCGGTCCAAATTTGCTGTCATCCATGTAAAGCCCCAACTCCGGGTTAAAGAAATTGTCTGCAAATACATCGTAACCAAGATTGGGATCAAAATTTAACCCGGCTTCCTGGTAAGGAGTAAGCGAATTCCAGAGGTCTTTTTTTCCAATTGGAATCACTGCCTCATTGGTAAGCGGCATGCCAATTCGCGAAACCTGTACCCACGCGCCGCTGAATGACCCTGAACCTCCGGTGTTAAGTGTTCTGATTTTCTGCCTGCTGGCTGATGCCCAAACGCCGATTACAAAGTCTCCATCCAGTATATTCTTCGCTTCCGAAACAGGTTTATTATCTTTTTGCAGATCTGCTATGTCTATTTGCATTACGATCGTAGAAATGTTCTTACATTTCACGCCATCAACTGGTGGGGTAGTGGCAGTGCGGGGTGCATCACCCAGATCAAATATTCCACCCAGGTCTACGAAAAATGGATCATCTGCTGTACCGCAAAAAACCTTTTCACCTGATGATGCCGTGAAAATGCTGTTATTGATCAGCGTATTGTAATCCGGAGCATTAAGTCCAACAATTGACGAGATGGAGCGTGGACCAATATTCGGAGGTGGAATAGTTCCTTTGCTGATCACCGTTTGAAAGTTTACTCCGCCATCCACACTTTTTTCCAGTTTGTAGAATGTATTGAGATTTCTTTTACCAAGTCGAATATTGAAAAAGGTACTTGAATCTTCATTCGACTTCGAGAAGGTAAACCTGTACACTATATCATCTCCATTAAAATAGGTATTGTTTGCAGCGTTGTTGTCGATATGAATTTCATACCTGATGTTTTCTCCGAATGAATAATAATTTGGCCCACCCTGAGGCAACTGGAAGGGAACATAATTGGCAACGATTATAACTTTTCCGGGATCATCGGGGTTACGAAAAGCATACAGATCGGTATTGTCGGCATTAGGATCCGAAAGGATCAGGGGAGCCTCCCTGTGACTTGATGCCCATACGGAAGCCGGTATCAGGTTTACAAACATCAGCATAAGAAAGATGCCTGCATATATTTTTCTTTTCATACTAATTAATTTTGATTGAATCATTCAGGTAAATGGTCTATTGCCGCACGATGGATGTACCGCGCCATGGACTTTGGACATAAGGAAATGAAGTTTTGAACGTGGTATCGTTCTTTTCAACACCAGCAGAATACTGTAACGTATTCACGAGCTGATTGGTGACCGGTGATTGCGCGGGATTCGCGGGATTGTAATCATCGTACCACAGCCCTATTGCAGCAAGTACAATTCCACCAACAGCCTGCAATTCTATCCGGGTTACATCGTCTTCAAGCCTCCTTCCATTCGGAAATCCATCCATGTTTGGAATAAATTGTAATGAGGCGTTTGTGTTGAATATCGGATCAGTCAGGCCAAGAACTGCTGCCTGAACAAGACCCAGTGAACTAAATTTCGGATCGTTTCTAGGAGTTGGAGGTACAGCCATATTCAATCGAAGCATATCGCCGCCATTGGGAAGGAAATTATTAATAAAGGGTTTTCCTGTCGCAAGTGGATTGCCGCTTTTTCCTGTTGCAAGCTGATACGGCCTGAGGTTCGGTACACCTGTATGAAATATCGGCCACAGATCTACTGATCTTGGTTTGTCTGAACCTGCAAGAAGCAAATTGCCGAACAACGCGTCATCCAGCGCAGTGCCCGAAACTGCAGCAGTGCCTTTCAAAGGAAAAAGGCCAGGCGCATTATTCCTGAAATCGAATTGATTCAGTGAATGCGATTGTATCCTGAGCGCTCTGAAAGCCGGTACCGCAGGGCCAAATTTTGTGTCGTCCATGTACAGACCTAACTCCGGATTGTAAAAGTATTTACCGAAGGTTGGCAGGTTCGCTAAATCCTGATATGGGGTGATTGAGTTCCACAGGTCTTTATGACCCAATGCAACAACCGCTTCATTGGTTAGTGGCATTCCAAGGCGTGACACCTGTACCCAGTTACCCGATTCACTGAAGCTTCCTCCACCGGTTGGGTTAAAGGGGGAACCTCCTACCGGAGAATTCAGTGTTTTGATAGCCCTTCTGCTGGCAGAAGCCCATACGCCGATCACAAAGTCTGAATCCAGTATATTCTTTGCCTGCGATACAGGTTTGCCATCTTTTTGTAAAGAGGCGATATCAATTTCAAGTGCTATCGTATGAACATTATAGCGGGCAACGCCATCCCTTGGTTTGCTATTCTGACGGGGCGCATCACCCAGATCGAATATACCACCAAGGTCAACGAAAAAAGGATCGTCAACCGGACCACAGAAAACCTTTTCCCCGGTGCTTGCGCTTGTGATGGCGCTGTTCATTACAGCATCATATCCTGAAGCATTCAGCCCAACAGCGCTTTCAATGCTACGCGGACCAATATTGTTTGGTGGTACAATGCCATTGGAAATTATTGTGGTAAAAGTATTGCCACCATTGGTACTTTTTTCGCATGTATAGGTAGTATACAGGTTTTGCTTGCCCAGCCTTATATTGAAGAATGTGGTGGGATCCTGGTTCATTTGCCTGAAGCTGAAACGATAGATGATATCATCGCCCGCGGTGGTGATGTTATTGTCTATGTGTACTTCATAACGAACGCTCTCACTGAATGTGTAATAGTTAGGTCCGCCCTGCGGAAGTTCCGCCGGAATATAGTTGGCAATTATGATAACCCTGCCCGGATTTGCCGGACTTCGGAAAGCATACAGATCGGTATTGTCTGCAAACGGGTCGTTAGAAATCATCGGGGCCTCCCGGTGACTGGAGGACATGAGCAACATAGAAAGGCTAAAGGCGGAAAATATTTTCAGCCATCTGTTGCTTGTAGATCTTGTTTTCATTTGCGTTGATTTTAGTTCGTCAATAATAATTGTGCTACCGCTTAAACCGGAGCATCCATTCATAAATGTTCATGTTGTTTTCTTTATAGGCAGGATCAGTTGCCTTTGACCACGCATCATGACCAAGTATACCTGTTGAATCGGGAAATAATGTTAGTCTTGGCAGGATTACTGGATTGAAGGCAGAGACCTGAGACATGAATTCCCTGGTGTCTTTTGCACTGAACAGGGCATCCGGCTGGTTATGGAAAGCCCAGACAGGCAGGTTGGCCTTTGCAATACTTTTGGTTTTTTCATTTACAAGGAAATTAGAAACTCCGGAGATAGGAACGATAGCGGCTAGCCTGTCTGCAAATTCAGCACTGAAGTCGCAGGCGATACGTGCACCAAGACTGAAACCACAGATATACATACGTGTTGTATCGATCCTGTAATTCTTTTTCGCGTGATCTAAAAAGGAACTGATCACTGAATTATCCGGCACACGATTGAATTGCGGGATCAATACAATAAATGAATGTTGTATATCATTTACTTCAAACCGGGCTGGAAATTTTTTTTCATCAAGAAGCTGCGGAATGCCTTCGTTAAGTAATAATGGAAGATCATAAGAGCCGTTTCCAAATTGCCCGCCGCCATGGATGAAAAGCAGGAGTGGATATCCCGCCGCAATGTTTTCATCATACCTCGCGGGTATTGCATGATAATATCCCCCGATGAAATCATTTACCTTTTGCAATACAGGCTTTAAAACAGGAGGCTCAGTTTCAATCAATACTTCCTGCCTGTCTGCCCTATTCATTCCTTTACTGCACCCTCCAAGGCATTGAACCAATAGCAAGGTCCCTACTATGCAAAATGCTGAATTGACCATTAAATGGAAGTGTTTAGATGTAATGACCCGAACGCTCAATACATAATGTATCAGGCAGTGTTTCTAAGCTAAAAGGATATGGTGATCGTTAAACCTTTAAGAGAGTTCCCGTACAATTCACTTACGGATTAAAAAGAAAGGCAGATTTAAAAAGTTAAAAATTTATGCCTCTGGAGTTCTTTGAAGAAGAAACCAGGAGAATATCCTGGCATTGTATGAGTCGTATGTAATGAATTTACTGACTTGTACAAACAAGTGCACAAATTGTATGAAGCCGCAGTAGTAATTATGATCAAACACGCTTTACAATACGCATGTTCATTTCATTGGCACCCTGCATAAGCTGTAATGTATAGATGCCATAGGGAAGATCGTTCAGGCCACTCCATGTGAACTCCTGGTCGTTCTCCGCAAGCTCTGTTTCAAGCCTACGGCAGATGGTGCCATGTTCATCAAGTAGGATGCCTTCGATAAGCCCCTGGAGGCAGTTTGCAAGCCGCACACAAAGTGCGTCAGTAAAAATGGGTGTTTTTAAACTGGCGAAGTTGTCAGTAGAACCTGTTTGGATATTCATAGGGACGGATTTAAAATCGTTTTCAAGCAGCAAGTAGCGTCGGCAAAAAGAACAGGATCAATTCTACCTCTAATAAAAAGCTATTTTTTGTTTCCTGCAATCGTATTTCAACTTTTTCGGGCGAGTATTTATTCCCCTTTCCTTAGTAATTTCCTGTTTTAAACGGCATTTTGAGATCCGGACCTTCAGTAGAGGTTCACTGAAGCTTCACTGGAGCTTCACTGAAGAATCATTAATTCTGTTCCATTATGCAAAAGGACTTCCAATCTGAGAAAAAAACCGCCGAAACGAATATGTCCGCGAAGGAAGCTGAATCGAATGAAGATATCGCGACTGCCATCAGATTATATGAAGAAAACATAAAACTCGGTTATCCCGACCCGTTTGCATATGACAGGCTGATGATCATCTACCGGAAGCTGAAAGAATACAAAAAGGAGATGCGCGTTATTAACCGCGCTATTAAAGTTTTTTCCGACGACTATGACAGGCACAGGAAGTCGATGCTTTCAGACGCGAAAAGCAAAAAAAAGGTCATGGAACTCAGCAGCGCAATTATGAAAAAATCCGGACTTGCCGACCGGAAAGGAAACGAAACCTACATTCCCGAACCGGTAGGCCGATGGATAAAAAGAAAGGAAGTACTTCAAAAGAAAATTTCTAAATCTACCTGATCAGCACCACCGTTCTTTTACGAAGCATCACATTGCCCTTGTAATCTATCGCCTGCGATACTGCAACAAAGGTTCCGGCGCTCAATTGTGCGCCTTTATAAGTGCCATCCCATCCTTTATGCTGATCGGTGCTTCTGAACACCAACTCGCCATAGCGGTTATAAATGGCCAGGTAATGGAATGTCCTGATGCCAATGGGCACTACATGGAATACATCGTTCTTTCCGTCGCGGTTTGGTGTGAATGCATTAGGAATATAAATATCAGGACCTGCATATCTCTTAATATAGATCTGGCTGTGACTATCACAACCTTCCTTTGTTACCGCGTCAAGATAGTATAGCTGATCCCTGTCGAGCGTAGCAACTGGATTTTCAATCTCGGAATTATTTAAACCTGTTGACGGACTCCAGTTGTACAGTACGTCTTTCCCTCCCTTTGCATTCAACTGCACGGGTTCACCTTTAGCCACAACAGTATCACGTCCCGCAAATGCTTTATTGTCGTAAATCCTGAATGGTCTGAACAAGGTGTCCTTGCAACCCTTTATTGTATGTCCTATCACTGTCAACGGTCTCGGACCTTCCCTGTTGTAAGAACGGGTAATAAGCGGGTCATCTTTGAATAATCCGTAACCCAGGTCCCAGTTCCATTGAACGGTAGCATTGGTCAGGTCACTTGCGGTATAACGGATGGTGCGGAATACGCATGAATCATTAATTGTAAGTTGCAGCTGCGGCTTTGTATACACCGTAAACGCGCCGTCACCTTCATTTCTGCATCCGAAATTCGATTCTGCTATGAGCCTGACATCGTGCGGCCCCGAAGCCAGCACCATTGGCGGATGTTGCATTCCAGATATGATATTATTATCAATCAGCCACTGCCATTTGACAATCGACTCGGAAGTTGCAGCGGGTGGTATGTATGAAAGGTCGGTGAATTGTATGATCTCATTATCACATAACAGATCGCCGAACCTGAATGCTATAACGGGTTTATAGCGGATATTCAATACAACGGTATTTGTATCGGATCTGCAGCCCTCGCTAGTAGTCACTACCTGCTTAACAGCAAACGGTCCTGGCCTGCCAGGTGTAAAAGAAGGAGGATTCTGGGTCTGAACAATACTCCCATCCAGGTTCCACCACCAGCCGTTGATAATATCACCTCCACCCGGGACCATCGACCTGTCAGTGAGCGAAACCAATGTTTGCTGTTCGCATATGACCGAAGGGAAATTGAAATTCGCGACCGGCTTCGGAACGATAGTAACCGGAAACGATTTCTCAGAAGTACAGGCTCCTTCGTTCAGGACCTTCAGCTTAACAGTAAAGTTGCCTGAATTGGGATATGTATAGGTAGCAATCGAATCGGTTGAGGTTCCCAGGCCGTCACCAAAATCCCACCTGAACGAATGATTGTTGAGATTGGTGGAAGTACTTGTGAAAATATACTGGTTGCCATTCAGGCATTGCCGGGCTGTATTGACATTGAACGATGTTAAAGGAGTAGGCGTAACGATCACGGTGATCTTTTTCCGGAAGCTTTCACACCCGAAAAGGACTTTTTGCGAAACATAATATTCAAACACTCCATTTACCGCTGTAGAGGGTGTTGGTGGTATGGTTGCACCTGTGCCTCCCGTTGGAGTGGTATACCATAGCAGTTCGCAGCCTGGTTTTGCAGTGGCCGTTAGCTGGTTGGCCGTTGCAAACTGGCAATACACAAATTCAGATTCTGCAACCGGGGTGTCGGGTACGGGCAGTGGATTTACAACAGCCTGCAGTGTATCGCGGCAACCATATCCCGGATAGGGATCAACATCTACATTAAATACACCTGAAGTGCTGGGCGGTGGACTAAGGGTGAGCGATTGCTGGGTACCTAAAACCGCGGTAAAATCCTGGTTATACCAGGTATAGTTCTTAAAACCATAAGGCGCATTCAGGATGAGGGAGTTTGTTTCCTGGCAATAAGGCGCAGTGGCCAGTATGTTTGAGCACGCGCTTCCCACATCAACATAGGCATAGCCGAAGTGCCCACCCAGGGTGCAATCGGCCGTTTTGAACTCAAGCCTGACCATACGGCCCGACATACCTGCGAACTGCAGAGAAGCTGGCGACCATCTTTTGAATAATACATTCGGGCGTATGGTCGATACTTCAAAACCCGGGATAGCTCCGTTCGATACATAATCAAACGAAGCGCAATTGACCACCTCGCCCGTGGCTACATCATATGCAGTTACAAAGAACCTTGGCTGTTCAGGCATCGAATGGCTCGGATCTTCGAAAACTACCGCATAGAAATAGGTAAATGTGAAAGTATCAATGGTTGTTGGCACCTGGAAAGTGTATGATAACCCTTCCGCGTTTGCATTTGTTTGCTCGTTGCCCAGCTTGACCGAATAGCGGCCTCCATACGGACATAATATAGGGAACTTGCCATAGAAGTCGAGCCCCGGATTTCTGGTCGAATCAATTATTTCGTGCCTGCCTCCAACAGGAGGAGACGGGGTTAGATTGATAACATTTTGCCCGTTAACCACGACCGTATTACCGATAAGGCATTCCCAGTTTGAGAAATTTCCGTTTTCAAAGTCGATGTTTGGTGGACAGGTTGTAGACTGGCTGAACGCAAAAAGAGCGCAAAGAACAAACGAAGCAGTTAAGGTTAAAGGTTTCATTCCGTCAGTTAGGCCAGAATAATTCAGGCCATTGTTTGGTTAGGGGAAAACAAAATAAGTCTTAAAACTGATAAAAGGAAATGCCCCGGCGTTAACGTATTCATATAAGAGCTGGCCGTTATTCTCCAATCAACACGCTTATTGACTAACGGCCACCACCCATACTCTTATGCCGCCATTTAATAGGTTTCGATCATGCATTGTAAAATCATTGTTAACAGCTTGCTGCTTTCATCTATTTCTTTTTCTTTTAACATCCGAAGCTCTTTTATGCACATCTAATATGAATAACAGGTATTAAACAATTTCATGAATCGTTGAACGTTATTTTTGGTATCATAAATTTTACCCAAGGAAATTTTACCCAAACCGAACCCTCTATCATATGTTAACCGCAAAACTTACAGAATCCGATATTGAGCCGGACCCCCAACTGACCGGAAGATGGTCAACCGAAAGAGCCAATGCATGGTACGAACAACATGGTTGGCTTGTTGGATGTAACTACGTCCCAAGTACAGCAATCAATCAATTAGAAATGTGGCAGCCCGAAACATTCGATCCTATAAGGATGGATATTGAACTGGGCTGGGCGGAAGGCCTCGGATTTAATACGGTGCGTGTATTTCTGCATCACCTGTTATGGGAGCAGGACCCACAGGGCTTTCTGAATCGCATCGACCAGTTTCTTGGCATCGCCAGCAGGCACCAGATAGGAACGATGCTTGTGTTATTTGACGCTGTATGGGATCCTTATCCGCTCCTGGGCAAACAACCCGATCCAAAGCCAGGCGTTCACAACTCAGGCTGGGTTCAAAGCCCCGGATATGAAATTTTGAAGGACACCTCCAAATACGATTCATTGCAGGGATATGTTCAGGGTGTTATCGGACGTTTCAGGAACGATCCACGGGTTGTGATCTGGGACCTCTTCAATGAACCCGACAATATTAATCAGGCAAGCTATAACGATAACAGCTATGGCGTGCAAAAGGCGGAACTGGCTATGCTGCTTCTTAAGAAGACCATCACCTGGGCCAGGGAACTGGATCCGGTTCAGCCACTGACCGCGGCTCCATGGAAAGAAGATGACTGGAGCGATCATGGAAAATTATCGCCACTTGATAATTATATGTTCTCTCATTCAGACGTCATCAGTTTTCATTGTTATGAAAACAGGAATGGCATCGAGAACAGAATTAAAGCATTGAAGCAATTCAACAGGCCGATATTCTGTACCGAATACATGGCGCGTCCATTCGGAAGTACATTCGAAGAAGTGATGCCTTTGCTGAAAGAACATAATGTAGGCGCCTACAACTGGGGTTTTGTTGCCGGTAAATCGCAAACTCATTTTCCATGGGATTCGTGGAAGAACAGTTATGCGACAGAACCTGAAGTTTGGTTCCATGATATCTTCCGTTCAAACGGACAGCCATATGATGCAAGGGAAATTGACGTGATCCGTGAAATAACAAGGAAAGAAGAGCTCCGCACATACCAGAAGGTTGCCTGACAGCAATTACATTTAAGCGAAATAATAAATGAAGCCATCCCATCAGGATGGCTTTTTTATGCTCGTATATTTTTGAAGACGCTTCTTTAAATCGCGCCGATAAATTCATTAAATTCATAACCTGCCAAAAAAATCAAAGGACATGAAACATATATTCACATTGCTCTGTCTGCTTTCATTTGCAGGCATCAATGCACAGGATTGCCGCAATTTTTATTTCGTTCAGAACAACAAAACGATCGAGATGTCTATCCTCAACAAGAAAGGGGACGTAGTAGGCCGCAATGTTTACCTGGTGAGCAATGTAAGTAATTCGGGTGGAGCCATATCATCCAACGTTAATTCGGAAATGTTCGATAAAAAAGGCAAAACGATTGTAAAATCGAGTATGAATGTAAAATGTGCCGGCGGCGTTATAATGATGGATATGAAAATGTTCATGCCGCAGCAGCAGGCCGAGCAGTTCAGCAAATCGGAAGCAAAATTTGAAAATGTATACATTGAATATCCGTCCAGCATGAAGCCTGGCGACATGCTAAAAGATGCAACGCTTAATATGGAGATGAACAACAGCGGCATGCAGCAAACATTGAACATGGTTGTTTATGACCGTAAGGTGGAAGCAAAAGAATCGATCACAACTCCTGCCGGAACCTGGGAATGTTTTAAGATCAGCAGCAAGAACAAGATGCATATGAAAATGGGCCCTATAGGCATTCCAATGAACATTGATATGATTGAATGGTTTGCCCCGGGTTTTGGCGTAGTTAAAACCACCAGCAAGAACGGTGGCACGCTCATCACTTCTGTAAAATAACCGGCGCAGGAGCAATCAGGTCATCATAAGCACGTACTGAATAATATTGATAACCTTTGGAATCAAGGGCTGTTCCGCACAATATGGAGTGAATAAATCCATTCAGTTCCACCTGTTGTGTGTGAAAGATCCGCCGGTCGGGGTTGGTCCTGAGAAAAAAATGCAGCTGACCAGTATTGTTTTTATACGCGATCACCGAATCGTTTCTGATTGTGCTGAACTGATAATGGTTTCCCAGGTCTTTCATCATCTGCCTGCTTTTATACCATGTTCCGCCAGTTGCCGAAACAACGGGTTTACCGTTAAGCAGTGCAACACTATCGTTATATGCAAAAACATTAAGGGCATGACCCGCGTCCGACTGTAGCCAGCGTGCGAATTTTGATGAATGACTGGAGTCATATCCATAGTTGCTGTCGAGA
>DASWTK010000027.1:0-22133 GCA_036402175.1 Chitinophagaceae bacterium
ATAATAATTTTATCAGTGAACATCCATTTGTTCAGATCATATGTTGAGATAAGTTTCTGTAGTTGTTCTTTTGTTTGTAGCTCAAGCGAATCGTTATTCTTTAAATGTATCTGCAGTTCACGTTTTTGTGCCTGTGCGAAACTCAATGATGAAATCAAAAGCAAAAGGAGCGTCAAAAAATTCATTGTAAGGAATGTTTTTATTTATTTTCTTTAGTTCCTGCAACATTAGCTATTAATTTGAAATTTTCTTGGCAGGTATCAATAAAAAAGCCAGTTTATTTCAAAAACACAATCCGTTTCGTTTCTGTAAAATTTTTGTTTATTTCAAGTTTATTGTGATTCGAGGGTGTAGCCCGGAAAATTATATTGCTCATGGTATCTCTGAATTCAAACTGCCCGTCGTCCGTTGCACCGGCTTTCCAGGTTCCAGAGCCATAAAATGAAGTAAAATTGTTCTTGTCAAGCTGAAAGGTATTATCTGCATTCAATGTGATTTTGGTTTGTTGTCTGAACTGCCGGGCCATGGCGTCTGTAGTGTCAGAAGCAATCATTATATAAGTGCCTGCATAAGAAATTTCTTCCCGCTTTAACAGGCCGGGAATACGATCTTTGTAAAACCAATAGGCTAATGCAAACATAGAAACGGGAATAATTGCAACAATGAATCCCAGCTTCAGCATTCTCCGGGAATGACGGACCACCGCCATGATAATGAAGAATAAAGCCAGCATCGCTGAAAGTCCGCCGACGATAGAAAATATGATCAAAGCAATTCCTTCCATCATCCCTGATAGTAACTTTAGTTAAAATTAAAATTACTTCTTGGAGCTGACTTATTGCTGATTTTGATTTTCAGGGCAAACAGGTAAAACCAAAAGGGAAAAATGCTGAATATTCCTGCCCATTGAAATTTTTCAAGTAATTCCTGATCAAATCCAAACTGATGCATATAATATAGACAAATTGCACTTAAGAGAGAAGAAACGATGCCAATAACCATCGGTACGAGAACAGTCTGAGAAAGACTAACCTTTTTCATAATCAATAAGTCGTAAGCCAGTGCAAGTAGCAAAGCCCCTGTTGTACTTGCAATAATTAACTTAATCGGAATCCAGATTTCATCATTCTTAAAAACATCGGCAAGGAACACGCACGCTATATGGATACCTGTAGAACAAAGAATAAACAGAATTTTCTTTTTATCTGAAACCGGGTGAGTGATACTTTGGGTTATAATAAAACCCAGAATAAGCCCGGGAAGAAAATGCGTAAGAATAACTACAAGGGAAAACAGTTCTAACATTATTCCAATGAAACATGCTACAAAGAGGAACAGTCCCGCATAAATTGATTGTATCGTGATGTCTGTTTTCAAAAGGTTGCAGATTTTTAACCGTGCTGTTGTTTTTGATTAATCGTTACACAATTTTCTTACCAGTTCAATAATAATGATGTTTCAGGATATTACTTATTTATTCTTTAGGTAAGTAATTACTTTTTTTGAAAGATTTATATCTGTAAAACTTTCTTTCAGTTCAACTGACCCATCAGAAAGAATTTTAAATTCAAGTTTCCAGTATAAATTGGATGGATTATTTGCTTCTTCAAATGTATTATTTCCGGTGTACTCGAACTTGTCTCCAAATGCTTCGTTCTTTTTCCAAAGCCGATTTTCGAAACTAAAAAGCTCGATCATTTTTTTCTGATCATTTGTTGAGGTGTATTTACCTGCCAGCCTGTCAAGGCTTGCGGTTTCCAAATGCATTACTCCAGACATTCCAACGTCGTATTTTACTTTCGTACTGCCGTCTTTCATTTTTTCAACGTCCAGGATCCTTCTTTTTGCATTGGGAGATGACGCATATACATCGTCCTTAATATGTTTGTCACCCTTGAAATACAATTGTGTTATCAGCGGTTGATAACCTTCGGCAGTAATCATCATATGGAAGTGAGCGGGGCGAATAAATCCTTCACCCCCATATGGTACAGGAAATATACTTTGAAAAGAATAAAAGCCCTTCTCATCTGTAAATGTGGTACCCCGGTAACGGAATTCGTCTGATTGATTGTCATATACTCCTTTTCCATCGCAATGCCATAATTCCACTTTAGCTTTTTTGTAAGGCGTAGTGCAGTCTTTGTGTCGCACATAACCACTGAGTTCAACCAGTTGACCAGCTTCTCCCCTGATCCTTAAGTTAGTTCGAACAGGACTATTCGGGCGATAAAATGGACCTAAAATATCGCTGGTTGTTTCACAATCTCCTGAGTAATTCCTGCCGTCGAACCGGATGAAGCCGGAGGCGCTGATCGCTATTGCAGACAAGGCTGATGATTTAATAAAGTTTCTCCTTTTCATGTTGTTTTTTAAATTGTGTTTACCAATAAAAAGATGGTTTGCATTGCCGATGCCATTCTCAGTTGGGTGAAGGTGTGTATAATGGCTTCCGGTGGGTATGATAAAATTCAAATAAGATAAGAAGTCAATGAATATACGTATTTTTCTTATGGAGCATTACTTCCATTCTTCACCACAATAAATGATGATAAACACTGCTAACGCCAGATGCATTATTACCAAAGCTAAAATAAGTTTATTCCCATAATGCTTGCATCTTGTCTTATCAATAAGAAAACCATACAGGGGAAATTGAAGCGTGCCAATGAAGAGGGAAGTCTGAGTTATTCTGTCCAGCCATAAAGTTTCCAGCATGCCAAATGGAAAAAGTGTCATAGCCGGCTCATACCAGCCATGTCCGCCAGCCATAAATGCAACTGCTATAAGAAAAAGTAGTGGGGTTAACAGGCTAAGGATTATCGTCCACTTGAAACGTGATCTCATTGTTGTATTGGGGTGATTTATTTTATTCAATCGACCTCCTCTTCAGCTTATTTCTTGCATCGATATATTTTTAACGTCCTTGCCTGGTTCTTTATTACAAAAGATAAAGAGATTGCAGCCTTTTTTAATTTTGTCGATAAAAAAATGTTGCAATTGTCATTTTATTGGGACGCAGGTTAAATTTCCCTGTGACAGGTTGTTACTATTACTTGTTGAGAATTGTAACGATTAATTCCCCTTTGGCTGTTGCTGGGTAGCGCAATGAATACCACCGCCACCTTCATTTAATATTTCAACATTGATGGCAATTACTTTTCGACCTGGAAAAGATTTTTCCAATATCCTTTTTGCCTGTTCGTCTTTTTGCCTCATCGTCTCTGGTCGCCCTGGCTTCCAGTACGATGCCATCAGCACCACTCCATTTGTCACCAGAAAATTCAAATAACTGGTTGCGATCAGAACATTAATTTTACCTCCTTCAGGTGGAAGATTATGATGTCTTATCAGTGCAGTGTCATTTCGGTTGATTTTGCGCTCCTTTATGATCATTTCGGGTACAGGAACCCGAATAATCTTAAATGCTTTTCCATCCTGATCTTTTGCGTTCTTTAGTATACGGTAATTTTTTTCGAGCCGATCATAAGAAATTTTGTGCAACGTATCTTTTAATGATTCTTCTTTTGTGACCTGGGCCAAAAGAATTGTATTTGGTGAAGAAAATCGCGCAAATTCATCAATGTGATTACAACCAATGGTTGAAACTTTCCCGGACGATAAATCATATGTTTTATCCGGGTCATCCTCTGCAAGTCCCTGTTCCAGCCAGATGACCTTTTTCTGGCCAAATATTCTCAGCAATTCTTTTTCTATGGAATCCTTGCTCCAGCCCTTGTTTCGATTACGCTCTGTGTACTCGACCACCATCATGGTGCCTTTTCCATTAAATTCTCTTGCACCGCCTTCGCTTACCAAATTGGAATTGAATACCGGGAGATTTAGCTGCCTGGCAACAAAATGATCAATAGTATCTATCCTTTTGGCAGGAGGACCGGTGCTTGAGCCATTGCCATAGAAGTTCCATTTCAAATCTGCTATTGCAAGGTTTCCTTTGTTGCTCTTTAGAAAAATTGGGCCGGGATCCCGAACATTACTATAGGGGTTAGGATAAACAAACATTGTGATCTGATTTTTATCTATCCCCCACTTGTTAAACTGGTTATGTAAAAATCCGATAAGAGAGTCATCATCGATGAATAAGTTGACTTTTACTGTGGGTGTAAGATTTCTGATAATCTTTAAAAGGGTTTCAGATTTATCTATTCCTCTGCTTGTAACTGTTTTCCAGCCCATCCAAATTGCTTCATGCTTCTCAAATTCAGCCGGAAAAATATAATGTTCTTTATTCCCTTGACTGAATATAGTAACGGCAAAGAAAAAACACGGTAAAAAGATTACAGCTTTTTTCATCGCATGTTAAGAATTTACAGCTTTAGCGAAACCAGGCTTCGTTCACCATAACTTTATTCAAAGTTAATCACTCCCCCAGCACCTTGATCAACATCCCCTGGGTAACCATATCCGTTAGCTTCATGCCATTCAACAAAGACAACTCTTCCAGTTTGTTCTCAGGCATATTGAAACTGCGCAGCACCTGTCCAAGATTGCCGCCCTGCCTTACAGTCTGAATGCGGATTCGCTGCGGCTTTTTATTGATCTTCGAAGCATCATTCAACTCACGGAAGCTTTGCATCGTATTTATGAAATAAGACTCGTAGTTGGGAAAATCCGGAAGGGCAGATACGCCAAGTATCAGGTAGATATTTTCTCCGTACTTTATGAGGTAAGATAAAGTTCGCAGCGTTCCCTGTTCCTGCACCTGATCGGCAATCATCGCCAACGCCTCAAGTCCATTCACTTGTACCTTTCTGGAGTCTACCGCCTGCAGCTTGTATTGTTGAAGTATAGCATTCGCGGCTTCTTCAACCGATTTTCCACGCCCAAGTGTCAGGAACATCAAAGCTTTCCCATCTTTCGGCGCCATCTGAACAGACTGCGGGGAATTAAGATAAGCCCAGTTGGCAGGTGTGGCGAACTGGAATCGTAACACCGGATGATAAAACACATTGTTTTCAAGATACCCTTCTCGCGGATCTTCGCCATAAACCAAACCTTCTATTCTGCGCAGATACGAGTCGCGGTTAACTTGTGGATTGGTTACATTTAATTTCTGTTTCCATTCTGTTGCAAGTTTAGCCACTGTTACTGTCCGTTCTCCGGGATCAGGATGTGTAGATAAAAACCCAGGCAATTCATTTGAACCGCTTTTTTCACCCTGTCTTTGCAAGGTTTGAAAAAAGGTGGACATCTGTTGCGCATCGTAGTTTATTTTGGTAGAATATTCAACTCCAAGTTCATCTGACTGGCGCTCAGCATCACGTCCGAATTTCAGCAATAACAACCCCACTCCCTGCGATGCCGCTTCCGCAAATTGTCCGAGTTTGGGATTAATGATTATGCCTGCGATAATTCCCAGTTGGCCCAGGATCTGGTTCCTCTGCTGGGCTACCGAATGACGCGCGGTTATATGACCTATTTCGTGTCCCAGTACACCCGCCATTTCCGCTTCATTGTTGAAATGCGCCATGATCCCACGCGTGAAATAAACATAACCTCCCGGTACTGCAAAAGCGTTGATCACTTCAGAATTGACCACGCGAAACTGGTAATCAAGGTTTGGCCTGTGGGAAATTGCAGCCATTTGTTTCCCTTTTTCGGTCAGAAACCGCTGTAAGGCAGAATCTTCATATAAGCCAAATTGGGCAATTATCTGGGGATCGGCTTCCTTACCCATCGCTATTTCCTGCTCCTCAGACATAAAAACAACCTGCTTTTTCCCGGTAACCGGATTCCGGGCGCAATGGTTAAAAACCAGCACGGTAGCGGCAAGACTTACGGCAAGGAATACTTTTTTCATGATCTTATTTTTTAAATGCAAAGAGGGTCGACCCTTATATCAATGCAACTCAAATGCCAGCAGTTGCAATTTATGGCCGGATAAAGCACTTAGGTCGTTCCCAAATGATTTCGTTCGATAAAATAACAGATTTTATTTTTACAGCTATTACACCAATATGAAACTTACCTGTCAGAAACAGCTTTTCTCGATTGAAGAAGGAATTCATTACCTGAACTGCGCATATATGTCGCCGCTAATGAAAACCGTGGAGCAGGCTGGCGCGGAAGGACTGGTCAGGAAAAGATATCCTTACAGGATCCTTCCCAATCATTTTTTTGACGAAGCTGTTGAGGTCAGAGCCTTATTTGCAGCCCTTGTGCGGGCGGAACCCGAACGCGTTGCGCTGATCCCGTCAGTTTCCTATGGTATGGGAATAATTGTTCAGAACATACGTGCAAAGCGTGGACAGAAAGTCATTACAGTATATGAAGAATTCCCAAGCGATCTGTATTCCCTGCACAGGATCTGTCAGGACCAGGGCCTTGAACTGGTGACCGTGTCTCCACCATCTGACGAAAAGCAAAGAGGAAGAAAATGGAACGAAGCAATACTCGCCGCAATTCAGCCGGACACCGTTTTGGTCAATATTTCATCGGTGCATTGGTCAGACGGTACAATCTTCGATCTTGAAGCAATCGGCAAAAAGGCAAAAGAGACAGGTGCTATGTTTGTAGTTGACGGCACACAATCGGTAGGCGCGGTTGAAATGGATGTCAATCGATTTCAAATCGACGCGCTTGTTTGCGCCGCTTATAAATGGCTACTGGGACCATATACTTCCGGATTTATTTACCTGAACAACCGGTTTGATGAAGGCAGGCCAATTGAAGAATCCTGGATGAACAGGATTGGCAGTGAGAACTTCCGCTTACTGGTGGATTATCAGCCGGAATATCACCCCAAAGCCGGACGCTACAATATGGGAGAATTCAGCAATTTCATCAATCTCCCAATGCTTAAAGCCGCGCTTCAACAAATACTTGAATGGACGCCGGCCGCAATCAACCAGTATTGCGCTCAGCTAACTGCTCCACTGATAAATCACCTGAATAAAAATGGTTTCTCATCAGAAGAAGACTCATTCCGCTCAAACCACCTGTTTGGATTCAGGCTGCCGGCAAATTCTGACATCGAAGTATTACAAAAAAAATTAGCTGAGAAAAATATTATTATATCCCTTCGTGGAAACGCTGTGCGCGTATCTCCGCATTTGTATAACGATGAAGAAGATATTCACGCGTTCATTGAAGTTCTGAAATAATTTACCAGCGCAACAGAAAAGTTATGCTCCGTTGACCTCCCCACTTTGAGTGATCATACCCACGCTTTCGGGTATTCGCTTTGATACTACATCACTGCACCTTTGCTGCGAAATAAAAACATCAAGCCATGAAACAAAGACCACAATTCTTTGCTGTTGCATTCCTATTCCTGTTAGTGATTGCTTCAGCCTGTGAAAAAAGCGACAAAAAACAATCTCCCGACAATCTATCGAACAAAGTGATCCTTCAATGGAATGAAGTGGCGTTTGAAACAATGGGTGGCGCTGCAAACCAGCATACGCTCCTCGCGTCAAGGATATATGCCATGGTGCACATGTCGATGCACGATGCCGTGAATGCCATTCACCCTGTTTATGAAACCTATGCTTTTGCGCAGAAACGTCCGGGTGTTAATCCTGAAATCGCGGCTGCTTCCGCGGCTAACCAGGTTTTGAAGGTTACATTTCCGGAACGTTCAGGATATGTTGATTCTGTTTTGAACGCTTTCCTTTCAACTTTCCCTGAGAACGAATCAATTTCCAAAGCGGTAGCTCTTGGAGTAGATGTAGCCAACAAAACGCTGAGCCTTGGATTTAATTCAAACGGAGGCGACAACCCGGTTGCTCAACCAGCTCCCGCAGTAAAGCCCGGAGATTACAAAGTGGTTCAGCCATTCAGTTTCATCTTCGCGCCTTTCTGGGAGAACTCAAAACTATTTTCGCTGGACGCGAAAGATCAGTTCCGTTGCCCTCCTCCACCTGCGGTTGAAAGCAATGAATATGCAACCGCATTCAATGAAGTGAAAGAAATAGGTAAACTCAATAGCGCCACACGTTCGGCCGATCAGACATTTTATGCCAAATACTGGTATGAATTTTCTCCTGAAGGCTGGAACAGGATAGGAAGGGTTGTAGCAGAGAATAAAAAGTCTGGTTTGTATACTACGGCGCGCTTGTTTGCTCTGATGAATTTCGCACTGGCAGATTCTTACGTTGCCGGATGGGATTCAAAACTGCATTATAATTTTTGGCGCCCGCTTACTGCTATTCGTGACGCCGCAAACGATGGCAACGAAACAACGGTAGCCGACCTTAACTGGTTGCCCTCTGAGCCCACACCTCCTATTCAGGATTATCCATCCACTCACAGCACCCTTGGCAATGCGGCCGCACTAGTTCTGGCGCATATTTATGGCGATAAAACGTCGTTCACCATGGCCTCTCCAACTGCAGTGCCCGCAGGTGCAACCAGATCATTTACCAGCTTCAGCCAGGCTGCCGACGAGAACGCGCTTTCCCGTGTAATGGCGGGAATCCATTTCTGGTTCTCCTGCGAAGCAGGTCAGGAACTGGGTAACAAGATTGGAAAATGGACTGTAGAAAATCATCTGAAACCGTTAAAATAATCCTCAGAAACCAGCATTGAACGTACAATCATGCGTTCCTTGCCAGGCCCTCCTGTTGTCATTTATGTGGCAGCAGAGAGGGTTTTCTTATTTGGTTGACAATGATTTGAGTCAGCGCATCCGCATTATTAAAAAACCTATCTTCGCGCAATCATTCAAACGATGAAGATTCTTATAAGAAAGGCTCGCATCATTGACCCCTCCTCCCCGTTTCACAATTCAGTTCAGGATATTTTTATTAATAATGGCCTTATTGAAGAAATAGGAACAGCTATTACATCTAAGGCTGACCAGGTTATAGAACCTGAAGGCCTGCACGTTTCCCCCGGCTGGGTGGATGTATTTGCCAACTTCAATGATCCGGGTTATGAATTCAAGGAAACGCTCGAAACCGGTGCTTTTGCCGCAGCCGCGGGCGGTTTCACGCACGTTTTCGTCATACCAAATACAAAGCCTGCCATCGACAGTAAATCGCAGGTGGAGTATGTAAAAAGAAGGTCAACCTCTCTCCCGGTTAATATTCATCCCATTGGCGCCATAACTAAAAACACTGACGGTAAAGAGCTGGCAGAAATGTATGATATGCATTCCAGTGGATCGGTGGCATTTTCAGACGGACTGAATTCCATTCAGTCTTCCGGAATGTTGCTGAAAGCGCTGCAGTATGTCAAAACATTCAATGGTGTCATCATGCAGATACCCGATGACACTACTGTAGGTACTTACGGATTGATGAATGAAGGCACTGTTTCAACAAGGCTGGGCTTACAGGGCAAACCCGCAATGTCGGAAGAGCTGATGGTGGCACGCGATCTGAAACTGGCGAGATACGCGGAATCAAAGGTGCATTTCACCGGCATCTCATCCGCAAAATCCCTTGAGTATGTACACCGCTCAAAACAGGGAGGAATTGAGGTTACAGCTTCGGTAACTCCGTTTCACCTGTATTTTACCGATGAAGATCTTGTAGACTACGATACAAACCTGAAAGTACTTCCTCCGCTTCGCGCCGCGAAAGATCGCAACGCCTTGCTGGAAGCCATACAGAACGACGTAGTGGATTGCATCGCCACACATCACCAGCCGCATGAATGGGATAGCAAAACCTGTGAATTTGAACATGCGCGTTTTGGAATGATAGGTCTTGAGACATGTTTTGGTGTTATGCGGTCAACCGGCATCAGCACAGAAAAATTTGTTCAGCTTGCAACTGTTAATCCCCGAAGGATATTCGGACTGCCGCCTGCAACACTGAAAAAACACGAAACAGCTGACCTTACCCTTTTCCTGCCCGATGAAATTTATACGCTGGAAGAACGGCACATCCGTTCAAAGTCGAAGAACACTCCTTTCATGGGCAAACAACTCACCGGACGCGTTATTGGGATTATCAATGCAGACAAGCTATTTTTGAATCACTAAAACCAACTGATATGGAAAACAAAGTCACTTCTCACATCTCAAAAGGACTGATCATTTCCCTTATCCTGATCGTCCTTGACCTGATCTCAGGTTTCGCCGGTTTCAAATTCGAAACCTGGTTCCAATGGATTCCAACACTTATTTTCTTTGTAGCTATCATTTGGGCTTGCATCAATTATGCAAATCAGATGAACAATGCCGTTACTTTCGGAAATGTATTCGCGCATGGATTCAAGACCACAGCTGTGATCACCTGCCTGATGATCGTTTATACCATACTTTCTGTTTATGTGATCTTTCCCGAGACAAAGGAATTATCACTGGAAAAGGCAAGACAGCAAATGGAACAAAATCCTGATCTGCCGGAAGACGCCGTTGAACAGGGACTGGAAATGACAAGGAAGCTCTTCATACCTTTTCTTATCGGTGGAGCATTGCTGGTATTCCTGATCTCAGGCGCATTGGCATCTGTGCTGGGTGCGGCTTTCGCAAAAAAGAATCCCCCCACTCCGTTTTCACAACAATCCTAACCTTTCGATTTCATGGACGTTTCCATTGTAATTCCATTATTCGACGAAGAAGAATCACTGCCCGAGTTATGCGCATGGATTGAGCGCGTGGTGAATGAGCATAATCTCTCGTACGAGATCATTCTTGTTGACGATGGCAGCACCGACGCTTCCTGGGATGTGATCGAATCGTTGCGTCAACAAAATCCGCACATCAAGGGCATCAAATTCCAGCGCAATTATGGTAAATCAGCCGCGCTGAATGAAGGCTTCAGGGCGGCCAAAGGCGATGTTGTGATCACCATGGATGCCGATCTGCAGGATAGTCCCGATGAAATACCACCACTTCATTCAATGATCACTTCCGGTGGGTACGACATGGTGAGCGGATGGAAAAAAAAGCGGCACGATCCGATCTCAAAAACCATCCCTTCAAAGCTTTTCAATTGGGTCACCGCCAAAGTTGCTCGCATTAAATTGCACGATTTTAATTGCGGACTGAAAGCATACCGTTTCAAAGTGATCAAGAGCATTGAGGTATATGGTGAAATGCACCGGTACATACCTGTGATAGCCAAATGGGCAGGATTCAAGAAGATCGGAGAAAAAGTAGTGGAACACCGCGCAAGAAAATACGGTCGTACGAAGTTTGGCCTGGAACGATTTGTGAACGGCTTTCTTGACCTGGCTTCCATAACGTTTGTAAGCAAATACGGTAAACGCCCGATGCACTTTTTCGGTATCTGGGGAACGCTCTTCTTCCTGGTAGGGTTCGGGATCAGCCTTTACCTTGTTATTTCAAAACTGATCGACTACCAGTTCAGCATAACCGTAAGGCCAACATTTTACATGGCGCTTGTTGCAATGATCATCGGAACGCAATTATTTGTTACCGGATTTGTGGCGGAACTGATTGTGAGGAATTCACCGGGACGGAATGCATATCTGGTGGAAAAGCGAATCGGGCTTGAATAGTTTTTATCCAAGAATCCAAGGCATGAAAATAATCATACTGGGTCCGGCTTATCCATTCAGAAGCGGTGGGATTACTTCTTTCAATGAACGACTCGCCCAGGCTTTTATCAAAGAAGGGCATCAGTGCGAAATATGGAATTTTTCTCTTCAATATCCTTCATTCCTTTTCCCAGGTAAATCACAATACAGCACAGAACCTCCGCCTCAGGGAATTACGATTCATTCAAAAGTAAATTCTATCAACCCATTCAACTGGATAATCGCAGGCAACGAATTAAAAAAAATAAAGCCCGATCTTGTTGTGGTCAGATTCTGGCTCCCCTTTATGGGTCCGGCACTTGGCACAATTCTGCGAAGAGTAAAAAAGAACCGTTACACCAGGATCGTTGCCATTACCGACAATGTGATACCACACGAGAAACGGCCGGGTGATAAGCCTTTCACGAAATATTTCCTGAAGCCGTGCGATGCATTTATTACCATGAGTGAAAAAGTTTTGAACGACCTGCGGTTGTTCGAAAAGTCTAAGCCTGCACGACTGGTACCTCACCCTCTGTATGATAATTTTGGTAATGCGGTGACAAAAGATGAGGCCAGAAAAAAACTGGAGCTCGACCCGCAAGCCAGGATATTGTTGTTTTTTGGATTTATCAGGCGGTATAAAGGACTTGACCTGTTGCTGGAAGCATTGGCAGATGAAAGGATCAGAAAACAAAATATTTACCTGCTGATAGCAGGTGAATTTTATGAAGACCAACGGCCTTACCTTGACAAGATCAGCAGCCTTGGAATCAAGGATCGGCTGATCCTGAAAACCGGATTTATCCCTGATCATGACGTGCGGTATTATCTCTGTTCCGCAGATGCGGTTGTGCAACCGTACCGCAATGCCACGCAAAGCGGCGTTACTCCCCTCGCCTATCATTTTGAACGACCAATGATCGTAACAAACGTTGGAGGCCTGCCCGACCTTGTACCGCACCTGAAAAGCGGACTGGTTTGTGAACCGGAAGCCGCGTCAATAGCCGATGCAATCATCAGGTTCTACGAATTAGGAGAGGATTATTTTATTCCCCATCTTCGCAACGAAAAACTGAAATATTCGTGGGAAAACCTCGTTAACGGCATCATGCAGTTGACAGCAGAAATTAAGAAATGATCTATCGAAGCAAAGCCCCATTACGGATCGGATTAGCAGGCGGCGGCACGGACGTAAGCCCGTACTGCGACCTCTATGGCGGAGCAATTCTCAATGCTACCGTTTCCCTGTATGCGTATGCCAATATTGAACCACTGGAAGAAAATGCCATCATACTGCAGGCGGTTGACAGAAAGGAAGAACAGCGTTTTGAATGGACACATGAACTGCCTGTTAATGGTAAACTCGATTTGCTTAAAGGCGTGTACAACCGCATTCATCGCGAATATGGGATACCGTTGAGCGGATTCAGACTGTCGACATCGGTTGATGCACCTGCAGGATCCGGACTTGGCACCTCCTCTACCCTTGTTGTCGCGATCATTGGCGTTTTCGCGGAAATGCTTCGACTGCCTTTGGGTGAATACGACATCGCGCATCTTGCTTATGAAATAGAACGACAGGACCTGAAAATGGCTGGTGGAAGACAAGATCAATACGCAGCAACTTTCGGCGGAGTGAATTACATGGAATTTTTTGGAGAGGATAAAGTGATTGTAAACCCGCTTCGCATAAGGCAACAATACCTGTTTGAATTGGAGAACAATTTATTATTATACTATACCGCCACCAGCAGGGAATCGGCGCGGATAATAGAAAGACAGAGCAGGAATGTTGCAGACAAAGACGAACGGTCAATAGAGGCCATGCACCAATTAAAGCACCAGGCGCAGATGATGAAGGAAGCATTGCTGAAAGGCAGACTGCATGAAATTGGAGAGATCCTGGATTTTGGCTTTCAGCAGAAGCGACAAATGGCTGAAGGCATTTCGAATGATCTTATGGAGGAATTATATGATACCGCAAAAAAAGCAGGTGCAACAGGCGGTAAAATATCCGGTGCAGGCGGTGGTGGATTCATGATCTTTTACTGTCCAGCCAATACAAAATATAACGTGATGGAAGCATTGGAAAAGTTTGGCGGTCAGTGCAGGCAATACCAGTTTGTAGATCACGGTTTAACTTCGTGGACAATTTAAGAAATGTGATATGGAGAAAATAAAAGATATCATTCGTGCTTCAATAGATGTGAAGCAAAAGGTGCTTTCAGATGAAACTTTGCTGAAGGTGGTGAGTGATGTAACAGAACTTCTTGTTCAGACTTTTAAAAACGGCAACAGGGTTTATTTCTGTGGAAATGGCGGAAGCGCCGCAGACGCGCAGCACCTGGCCGCAGAATTTTCCGGCAGATTTTATACCGACCGCAATGCACTTCCCGCGGAAGCACTGCATTGCAATACTTCCTATCTCACCGCGGTTGGAAATGATTACGGGTTTGATGTTATTTATTCCAGGCTGATACAGGGAATCGCCAACAAAGGCGATGTGCTGGTGGGACTTTCTACCTCGGGAAATTCAACCAACATCCTCAAAGCATTTGAAGTGGCACGCGAAAAAGGGGTTATTACTGTTGGATTTACCGGCGAAAGTGGCGGAAAGATGGCCGCTTTCAGCGATCATCTTATCAACGTGCCTTCAAAAGATACTCCGCGCATACAGGAGACACATATAACACTCGGACATATCATTTGTCAATTGGTGGAAGAAAAATATTTTTCGAAATAGCGATACTGGCCGGTAATTAAGCCAATTGAAAATTGCACATTGGAAAATTCAGCGATCATATTAGCAGGCGGATTAGGCACACGACTCAGGCCGGCAATAACCGATCTCCCTAAATGCATGGCGCCTGTTGCAGGCAAACCATTTGTTGCTTATGTAGTTGAACATTTGCAACAGCAGGGAATCGAACATTTTATATTCGCGCTAGGTTACAAAAGCGAAATGTTCCAGGATTTTATATCTCAGATTTTATCAAAGAAGCATTATACCTTATCTATCGAACAGGAACCACTGGGTACCGGTGGAGCAATCAGGCTTGCCTGTACGCGCCTTCATGATACTACCACACTTGTAGCCAATGGCGATACTTTATTCCGCATTGATGTGAACAAGCTCTCATCATTCCATCATTTGCACAACGCGCATTGCACTTTGTCGTTAAAGCCAATGCAACAGTTTAACAGGTATGGTGTGGTTGAGCTTAATGAAGATCAAAGCGTCAGCATCTTTAAAGAAAAACAGTATTACGAGTCAGGTTATATAAATGGCGGGGTTTATATGCTGAACGCTGAAAAATTTCTCAGTGAAAACCTCCCGGAAATATTCTCCTTTGAGAAAGATTACCTGGAGAAATTATATACCGCAAGAAGAATGTTTGGCGTGATACAGGATGAATATTTTATTGATATCGGAATTCCTGAAGACTATAACAGGGCACAGGAAGAGTTAAAAAATACGATTTGAATTTTCTCAGTATGCTTGATCTGAAAATGATAACAAAAACATGGACGCTTTTTCTCGACAGGGACGGTGTGATCAATATTGAAAAACATCTCGACTATATCTATCATTATGGCGAATTCAGGTTTTACGATGGCGCAAAGGAAGCGATCCGGTATTTGTCAAATCATTTCAAAAGAATTATTGTAATCACCAACCAGCGTGGCGTGGGCCGTGAACTTATGACCGAAGAGGAACTGCTGTCCATTCATAACCAGATGCTGGCCGATATTGAATCAAGCGGTGGCCGTATCCATAAAATCTATTATTGCACGTCCACGGACAATGCCCATCCTAACAGGAAACCGAACCCGGGCATGTTCCTCGAAGCGCAAAATGACTTCCCCGACATTCATCCCGATAAGTCGATCATGGTAGGAAATAACCTCAGCGATATGGAGTTTGGGAGGAACGCGGGCATGCATACAGTATTTGTGAAAACAACCGATCCCGGGCAACCCTTACCCCACCCCTTTATCGACCTGGCTTTCAACGATCTGGCAGCATTTGCAAAAGCTTTGCAGGAAGCATAAAATTTACTTAAGGTTTCAGCGTTCTTTACAGCCTTACGGCAGCTTTCGTAATTTCGTCTATTCACCATCTATGAAATTGATCCTCTTGCTCCGTTACGTGTTTCTTGCGGCCTTTATCCTGGCAGGCACAGGGTATTCGTATTCTCAGGGCATATCCGCTGCCGACCGAAAGCAGCTGCAGAAGAAAGAAGACTCGTTGAAGAAGCTTTCCAGGTCGATGGTGTTCAGCACCAATCCTTCTGAACGCTTCAGGGCCGACAGTAATTTTGTTCGCACACTGGTGAGGACGCTGCTGGTAAAAAACTCATTCAACTACCCGCTCGATTCGGTTGCCATTTCAAAATTGTATGCGCCTGACAGCAGCTTCCGCATTTTTACCTGGCAGTTGCAGAAAGATGAATATGTATATCTTCAGAAAGGCGCCATTCAGATGAAAACACCGGATGGCTCGCTGAAATTGTTTCCCCTTCACGATGTTTCGATGTTCAGCGCAAAACCATGGGATTCTGTAAGAAACCGGCAGAACTGGGTTGGAGCGATATATTACCGCATCGTTCTTAAAACATTCAATAATAAAAAGTACTATACCCTGCTCGGGTTTGACGACTTCAGTGTTTCGAGCAATAAGAAATGGATGGAAGTTCTTTCCTTCAACGAAAACGGCGAGCCCGTATTCGGAGGACCGTTCATTTCAATTACTGACTCCTCAGCAAAAGTGAAAGTATTGCCCAGATTCAATATCGAATATAAAAAGGAAGCCAAAACCTTTTTTAATTATGATCCCGAACTGGATATGATCGTGTATGATCACCTGATATCTGAGAGCAATGAACCGGATCGCAGGGAAACTTTCATTCCTGATGGCGACTTCCAGGGCTTCAAATGGCAGAATGGCCAATGGGTGCATGTCGACAAAGTCTTCAACTTCCAGTTGAAAGACGGTCAGTTCCCGATGGATGAAAAACTGCTGGATGATAGTGGCAAGCCCGATGAAGAGAAACTGCAGAAAGCGAGCGACAGAAATATTGAAAAGCAAAATCCATCGAAAGATCCTAAAAAAACAAATCCACCAAAGAAGACAGGCGGAGGAAATTAATTATCTTAGCGACAGCGGGTTCAGTTACTATGAAACACCTTACTAATCAGAATTAGAATTACAGGTATTGCAGAAAAATTTTCTCCCGACCCCTGCCTGAATTTCACCAGACCTTCACCAGACTTTTACCTGACCTTCACCTGATCTTTGCGCGACTAAACTACTAGTTGAGTATTATATTGATATAGGGCGGGTCTTACGAGCTATTTCAAAGCGTTCTCCACTTTCAATAATATCTGTTCAGTAACCTTCCTTGTAAACGCGGGTGAATAATGCAATCCATCTACAAAAGGATACCCCTTTTCATTTGCTAGCATGTTGCCAAGGAAAGTAAATCCCGGAACACTGTCGGCGTTCTTTTCAATTAACGGGTATATATAATCGTAGCGCGTATTCCTGTCTTTAAAACAGATCGGGTCCTGCTGCTGATTTGGATAATTGTAAAACGGAACCGGCTGGCAAAAGAAAAAGCTCTTCACTCCTGCCATGGTTGCCATACTGTTTGCATTGCGGATGTTTGTAAAGTAATGACCGATCAATGTATTGTTGTATTCGGTGAGTGGAATGTTCTCAGGGTCCTTATAAAGCCGGTCAGCGGTATCTGTGAGTTTGAATTTATCACCGGCAAGCAGGTTCTGATTGAACACCTGCCTTAATATGTAGGAGAAGTACGACTGGTTGTAGTAAGAAGTTTTCGCAAACCAGAAATCATTAACTCCATCAATAAAAATTGCGATATCAGGCCGGCGTCCTTCAAACAACAATTTGGTAAACAACATCAGTTCCTGGTAACTGTAATATGTTGGAGTGCCGAAGTTGTAAACCCTCACTGACTTTCCCTGGGGATATTTGCTTTGATACAATTGCAGGAATTGTGAAGGAATGGTTTCATTGTCCGACACATTGAACCCAAAAGTAGTTGAGCCGCCAAAGAAGTAAATATCGATCGTATCCTTTGAAGCAGGATTGATAAACAATTCAGGTACACTTTTACGCTGGGAGGCTTCAACGTTTACAAATTTTCCTTTGTAATCAATGTTCCGGAATTCAACCCATGGCTCGTATTGAAACCTGTTACTGGAATGGGTTTCTTCAGCAATCTGCCTGTTCACTTCCTCGGAAGATCCCGGACGAACCAGTTGCTGGTTATTTACATTCACGGAACTGCGATTTCCCTTTAGCATTCTTTTGCCAAGTTTCAAGGCTTCTATCGTTGCCAGTTTTTCACTACCGTGCCTGTGATAAAAAACTACACTCAGAATAAGTTCTATGAAAACTAAAAAGATCAGCAGGATGATGGTGCTGTACAAAAAATTTTTGAATGGAGTGCGCTTCGGCCTGTTTTCCATTAAGCGGGTTTATTGTTATCGGTAAAAATAGATAAATGCGGATAAAAAAAAGCCGGGATATGTCCCGGCTTGTATTTCACGACTAACTTATCCTTTCAGTTTACTTAATAAAACCGGCTGCAATGGGTTGGAAATATCGTAAAAGCAAACGCCATTTCTGATATATGTTATCAGAACGTTTCCATAAGGAATCACGTCATAATATACTTCATCCCTGAAATCCATTTTCTTTACCGGTGAATAGGGATTGTCAAGATCCATCACAGCAAGGCCGTTCTCCCCTTCACAAACATACAGGCCTTTGTCCTTAATGCCCAGTCCGTAGGGCGATTTCATCTCAATTGTATTTATCAGTTTAGGGTCTTTAATATTCTTTACGTTGTAAACATTCAACACATTCTTAAGATTTCCGCAGTCAGTCCCAAAACTTCTCAGGGTAACGTATGAAAGAGAGTCGTTCGATACCACAGGGTCACACGCACGGAAATGGGTGATCGAACCTTCCTTTACAGGGTTAAGAGGATCCGCCAGTGAAAAAATATACATACCCGTCCGCGCGCCAAGGAACAATTTATCCTTATAGGGAAAAATCGTCTCAATATCAATCCCCGCGTTTACCGCCTTTTTCAAAGCGGGCATTTCGGGATTTGAAATATCAAACACTTCAAGTGTTCTGGTACTGACTATGTACAGATAATTTCCGGCAATAGCGAAACGCGCGAGCGAGCCACCAGCACCACCTGCTGTAGGTGAAGCCGCAGCGTCGGCATTTTTATCGCAGGAGAGGTAGACCATCGCGGTCATTGCAAAAAGTACAAAAGCTAAAAGTTGTGTGCGTTTCATAAAGTTGAAGATTAATGACTGACACAATTTGCTCCTTTAATATTTTTTTCGATCGTCCATCCCACAACGTCACCTTTATCCTGGCTAGGACATATATAATATTTTCCTCTCTCAGGTGGTTGATAATTATATTGATAATCGTATGCATTGGGAAATGCATTTTTTATTCTCGCCAGTTCCTTTGGTTGAGCAGGATTAGAAACATCGATAGTTACCAGGTCATTAATATTATTTGTAATTAACGTACTGCCTTTTACAGCTACTTCATTGCAACCATGTACCTGGATGAAACCTATTTTTTGAGGGTTGCTCCTGTCTGAATAATCGATCACATGGATGCCTTTATGCAGGTCAACCTGGAACAGCAGGTTTCCCCAGACATAGATCTTGCCGGCATCTTTCACCGGCTGTACAGAAAGAAATCGCACACTGCGTTTCACCGGATCAATTCCATATACCGGAACGTACGCCTCCGCACGTACAATGTCCATATTTCTTTTGCGAAGATCAAAACAGGAATTTAACAGCATTCCAAACCCAATCAGCAGCACGGGCGTGAAGGCGGATGATAGTCGTGGTGTCAAGGGTTATGATTTTCCCTGTAGACAGCAGAATCCCGGGCTTTGTTGCTTTTATAAATTTTTTCCTGAAAGGGGGGATTATTCATCCAGCTTCAGCACGGCCAGGAACGCCTCCTGAGGTACTTCCACGTTACCGATCTGGCGCATGCGCTTTTTACCTTCTTTCTGTTTTTCAAGAAGTTTGCGTTTACGGCTGATATCGCCTCCATAACATTTGGCGGTTACATCCTTTCGCAGTGCGCTGATGGTTTCCCGGGCAATGATCTTTGCGCCAACTGCCGCCTGAATGGCGATCTGGAACTGCTGGCGGGGAACCAGTTCCTTTAGCTTTTCACAAAGCTTTCTTCCGAAGTCCTGCGAGCGGCTGCGGTGGATCAACGCGCTCAACGCATCTACCTTATCTCCATTCAGCAATATGTCCATTTTTACGATATCGCTGTCGCGATAACCGATGGGATGATAATCAAACGAGGCATAGCCACGAGTCTGGCTCTTTAACTTATCGTAAAAATCAAAAACGATTTCTGTCAATGGCATTTCGAAGAGCAGTTCCACTCTCGTCTGCGTAAGGTAACTCTGGTTTAAGAGAATTCCCCTTTTCCCAAGGCATAAGGTCATGATGTTGCCGATGTACTCAGGCTTGCTGATGATCTGGGCCTTGATAAATGGTTCTTCGATCCGTTCCAATTGGGTTGGATCAGGCATTTCGGTCGGGTTGTTCACGATCCTTTTTTCGCCTTTGGTTGTATATGCAATAAAGCTTACGTTAGGTACAGTGGTGATCACAGTCTGGTTGAACTCACGCTCCAGTCGCTCCTGGATGATCTCCATATGAAGCATGCCAAGGAACCCGCAACGGAATCCGAATCCAAGCGCCTGTGAGGTTTCCAGCTCATAGGTAAGAGACGCGTCATTCAGCTGAAGCTTATCCATGCAATCACGCAGCTCTTCAAAATCATCGGTATTTACAGGGAATATACCCGCAAACACCATCGGCTTCACTTCTTCAAAACCCTGAATCATCTGCGGATTGGGGTTGTTCACCAGCGTAATGGTATCACCAACCCTCACTTCTTTTGCATTCTTGATACCAGTAATGATGTAACCAACATCGCCGGTCCTGACTTCCGGTTTGGGGTCGGGTGTCAGCTTTAGTATCCCTACTTCATCGGCTTCATATTCCAGGTCGGTTGAAACGAATTTTACTTTATCGCCCTTCCTTAAAATTCCATTCATTATCCGGTAGTAATCGATCACCCCCCGGAAGCTATTAAATACACTATCAAAAATCAGCGCCTGCAACGGAGCATTTTCATCACCTTTTGGCGGAGGTATTCTTTCAACGATTGCTTCGAGGATCTTATCAACACCGGCGCCGGTACGGCCGCTCGCCAGCAGTATATCTTCGGGCTTGCATCCTATCAGCTCTATGATCTGGTCTTTTACTTCTTCAATCATTGCCCCATCCATGTCGATTTTGTTGATAACGGGAATGATCTCGAGGTCGTTTTCTATCGCCAGGTAAAGGTTTGAAATGGTCTGGGCCTGGATACCCTGGGTGGCATCTACCAGCAGCAGGGCGCCTTCGCAAGCAGCCAGCGCGCGGCTCACTTCATAGCTGAAGTCAACGTGTCCGGGCGTGTCTATGAGGTTGAGGATGTAATTCTTGCCATTCAGGGCGTAATTGATCTGGATAGCGTGACTCTTGATAGTGATACCCTTTTCACGCTCCAGGTCCATATCGTCCAGCACCTGGTCCATCATCTGCCGTTCGGTGATGGTCTTGGTGATTTCCAGTAAACGGTCAGCCAGGGTACTTTTTCCGTGGTCAATATGTGCAATTATGCAAAAATTCCGAATGTGTTTCATTACTTATCTACCTCATTTTCAGAATGCGCAAAGGTAGCAGAATTAGCTAAGTAATTATACTTATTTTCGCAACAAATATACCCCCTCTATGGACCTGAAGAATCTGTTTGAGCAAGCGGTGAGCGACAGCAAGAGCCTATCGGATCGGCCGAGTAACGACACACTCTTACAATTGTATTCTCTCTATAAGCAGGCCACTGAAGGCGATGTGAATTCCGATCCTCCGGCTAATCCCTTCGACTTCGTAGCGAAAGCCAAATATGAAGCCTGGGTCGGGCTTAAAGGCAAAACAAAAGACATGGCGATGAAAGAATATGTGCAGCTGGTGAATAAGCTCAAGAATTGATCAATTCTTCTCTTAAAATTTTATCATACAGTTCAACAAATTGCCTTCCAACGGCCTGGTAACTGAACCGGTCGCGGGCAAGCTGCGCAATGAACTGCCGGTTATATTTTGCATTTTCACTTATCATCCTGCTCATAGCATCCGACAATTCTTCTTCATCCTCCGGCTTCACAAGCATTCCATTTGATTCATCAATCACTTCCGGGATACCTCCCACCGCGGTAGCGAGAACCGGCAAGCCGCAACACAATGCTTCCAGGATTACGCAAGGCTGATTTTCGTAACGGCTGAACATCAGCAGCGCCGACGATTGCTGCATTTCAATGGCCACCTGCTGATAGGGAACTACACCTTTCCAAACCACATGTTCATCCAGCCCAAGGCTGGCTGACAAACTCCGCAATTCAGAATTGTCCCATCCAAGCATTACACAATCCCAATCGGACCGTACCTTCTTTAACCCCGCGAGCGACCGCAGCATTCCCTCCACATTCTTCGGATGATCCATGGTAGACGCGTGCAGAAATCTGAAACGTGGC
>DASWTK010000028.1:0-4498 GCA_036402175.1 Chitinophagaceae bacterium
GCTTGTCTCATCTCCACAGGTAAAAGAACCTGTTGCAGTACGATATGCTTTCAAAAATTTTGTTGTTGGTGAATTGTTCAGCACCGAAGGTCTGCCGGTTTCATCTTTCCGAACAGATAATTGGGAACAATGAGCATCTCAGTAAACAAAACCGTGAAAATATTATCGCTCCTCTTCCTCATCTGCGCGGGTTATTCAGTCGCGGCCCAGCCACTTGCCCTGGATAAATGCAACATCACGTGGACTACACAAAGCAGTAATTCATCGGAGTCCATGCCTTGCGGCGGTGGTGAGGTGGGGTTAAATGTATGGGTAGAGAATGGCGAGCTCCTTTTCTATTTTTCCCAGTCGGGCACGTTCGATGAAAATAACGCCATGCTTAAGTCAGGCCGCATACGTGTGAAGCTTTCTCCTGATCCTTTCACAGGAAACAATTTCAGACAGGAACTGGTACTGCGTGAAGGGTTCATCAGAATAAATGCAGGAGATAAAGCGGAAATAGTTATCTGGGTAGATGTAGCCCTCCCCGTTATTCATGTTGATATAAAAACCAATAACGCAACCAGAGCGGAGGCGATCTATGAAAGCTGGCGGTATATTGACCGACCCAGTACAGGCAGAGCCAATAATGCAAATTCATACAAATGGGCGCCGCAGGGCGATGTAAAAACGCATAAAGATGAAATTGTTTTTGAAAACAACGGAGTGACTTTCTATCACCGGAACAAAGCTGAACCCTCCATATTTGATATCACCGTACACCAGCAGAAACTGGATTCAGTAAAAGATCAGCTTTATAATCCCATCAGGGACCTTACGTTTGGAGGCAGATTCGAGGGCAAGGGAATGAAACCAGACGGCATCGTTTCAGGCAAATATCAGGACACAGATTTCAAAGGTTGGAAACTGAAAAGCAACACTGCTTCGAAATTACACAACATCACTTTATTCCTGCATTCAGAGCAAGCCCCCTCGTTGCAGCATTGGACAAACAATCTTCAGAAAACAATCAAGAACGCACGTTCTGCTGAACGAACTGCATTTAATGCTTCGCGCAAATGGTGGAATCAATTCTGGCAACGCAGCTTTATAATGATTGATCCCGACAAGCCCGACGAATTATCGGCCGAATGGCAGGCGGGAAGAAACTACCAACTATTCCGTTACATGCTGGGTTGTAACGCATATGGAAAATATCCAACGAAATTCAATGGAGGATTGTTTACCTACGATCCTTATTTCGTTGATACATCTATCAGGCTGACGCCGGATTTCCGGAACTGGGGTGGCGGTACGCACACAGCGCAGAATCAGCGACTGGTTTATTTTCCCATGATCAAAAGCGGTGATTTCGAAATGATGAAACCGCAGTTCGATTTTTATATGCGGATTCAGAAAAATGCTGAACTGCGTTCCAAAGTCTACTGGGGTCATGATGGCGCCTGCTTTACTGAACAGATGGAAAATTTCGGACTTCCAAATCCAGCGGAGTATGGATGGAACCGGCCGGCAACGTTTGCAATTGGTGTTGAATACAATGCATGGTTGGAATATGAATGGGATACCGTGCTTGAATTCTGCCTGATGATGCTTGAGAACGAACGCTGCGCAGGCATGGATATCACAGGATATATACCATTCATTGAAAGCTGTCTGAAATTTTTCGATGCTCACTACCAGTATCTCGCAAGGCAAAGAGGCCGTAAGACTTTCGATGAGAATGGCCACCTGGTGCTTTACCCGGGATCCGGAGCGGAGACTTTTAAGATGGCTTATAACGCAACATCAACCATCGCAGCATTAAAAACAATTACAACCCGCTTGCTTGAACTTCCTGAAAAGTATCTGGGCAATGAGAAAAGAAAGTCATTAGACAGTTTTCTTCAAAGAATCCCGCCCATTACTTTTTCTGAATTCAACGGTAAAAAGACAATCGCTCCTGCCAAATTCTGGGAACGCATCAACAATGTTGAAAGTCCGCAATTGTACCCTGTATTCCCATGGGGTATTTATGGCATTGGCAAACCGCATCTTGACATTGCAATCAATACCTGGAAGTATGATACAAACGTGATAAAATTCAGAAGTCATGTAGGCTGGAAGCAGGATAATATTTTCGCTGCCAGACTTGGCCTTGCACAAGAGGCTTTGAAACTTACCGTTGCGAAACTGAAAAATTCCGGCAGGCGGTTTCCGGCATTTTGGGGTCCTGGTTTCGATTGGACTCCTGATCACAACTGGGGAGGATCCGGGATGATCGGGTTGCAGGAAATGCTGTTGCAGGATGATGGGAAAAAGATCTATCTGTTTCCGGCCTGGCCGAAACACCTGGATGTACATTTCAGATTACATGCACCCTACGAAACAATCATTGAAGCAAAACTGAAAGATGGCAAGTTGCAATCGCTGGAGGTAACTCCCAAAGCAAGGGAAAAAGATATTGTGAACCTGTTAAGTGTCAACACAAACTGATTACAGCTTATGAATACCAATAAACATATTACAGCAGTTGTGCTGGCTCTGTTGCTGATATCCGTTGCAGGCGCCCAGCAAAAAAGCCTTGTGAACACTTCGCAAAGTCCGTTTGCATTGCTTTCGGGAATTAATATGGACGAGGTTCAATGGACTGGAGGATTCTGGAAAGAACGATTCAACGTTTGCAGGGATTCTATGGTACCTAAACTATGGAAAGTTTACAACGACCCGGATATCAGTCATGCGTTCAGGAATTTTGAGATTGCCGCGGGCCTGGATACAGGATCGCACAAAGGCCCTTCATTTCACGATGGCGATTTTTACAAGTCGCTCGAAGCGGTTGCAAGCATGTACGCGTCCACAAAAGATAACAGGCTGAATGATATCATGGACAAAGCGATTGATATTATCGGTAAATCGCAGCGGGATGACGGATACATATACACGAAGGCGATGATCGATCAGCGTAAAACAGGAATTAAGAATCAGTTTGAGGACCGGTTGAGCTTTGAAGCGTATAACCTCGGGCACCTGATGACTGCCGCATGTGTACATCATCGCGCAACCGGTAAAACAAATCTGCTCGGCATAGCCAGGAAAGCAACGGAATATCTTTATAACTTTTATAAAAAAGCCTCGCCTGCGCTTGCAAGGAACGCCATTTGCCCATCGCATTACATGGGCGTGATTGAAATGTACCGTACAACCCGCGAACCGCGCTATCTTGAACTTGCCACACACCTGATAAACATCAAAGGCCAAATCGATGATGGGACAGACGACAACCAGGACCGCGTGCCGTTCCGCGACCAGACGAAAGCAATGGGTCATGCAGTGCGGGCAAATTATCTGTACGCTGGCGTCGCCGATCTTTATGCTGAATCTGGCGATACGACATTATTGAACCGTCTTTACATGATGTGGAATGACGTGGTGCGGCACAAAATGTATATAACGGGAGGATGCGGATCGTTGTATGATGGCGTATCGCCTGACGGAACTGTATATAATCCGGTATATGTTCAAAAGATCCATCAGGCATATGGCAGGGATTACCAGTTGCCGAACCTTACCGCGCACAACGAAACCTGCGCGAATATCGGAAATATGATCTGGAACTGGCGCATGCTTCTGCTTACCGGACACGCTAAGTATGCCGATGTGATGGAACTGGCACTTTACAACAGTGTACTATCAGGAATAAGCCTGAATGGAAAAAATTTCCTGTACACAAATCCTCTCGCATTTTCCGATCAGCTACCCTTCCAGCAGCGCTGGTCAAAGGATCGTGTTCCCTATATATCACTTTCTAACTGTTGCCCTCCGAATGTAGTGCGCACTATTGCCGAAGTAAGTAATTACGCATACAGCATAAGTGATAAGGGACTATGGATAAATTTATATGGCAGCAATGCTTTAAACACGAAATTAAAAGATGGAACCGGAGTGCAACTTCTGCAGCAAACAGATTACCCCTGGGATGGCCGTGTTACCATAAAAATTGAAAATGACCCGAAAAAAAGATTCTCAGTATTTCTGCGAATACCCGGCTGGTCTAAAAACGCTACGCTGAAAGTTAATGGCGAGGCACAGAAACTACTATCGCCCGGAGAGTACGCGGAAATTAATAAGACCTGGCAAAAAGGCGACGTGATAGAGCTGATCATGCCAATGCCCGCGGTAATGATGGAAGCAAATCCATTGGTAGAGGAAACGCGTAACCAGGTAGCGGTTAAGCGCGGACCAATTGTGTACTGCCTTGAATCCGCCGATGTCCCTGCTGGTTATAAGGTTTTTGACATCGGACTGAAACCGGGAACTGAATTTAAAACTGTTAAACTGAATATAAGCGGTAGCAATATTGTAACGCTGGAATGTAACGGTCAATTTGCTGGGAATGGAAAATGGGATGATCAGCTTTATAAAGAAATCGTTGCTGACAATCAAAAAATACCTGTCCGGCTTGTTCCCTATTACTCATGGGGCAATCGCGGACACGCAGAGATGGCTGTATGGTTGCCAA
>DASWTK010000029.1:0-2590 GCA_036402175.1 Chitinophagaceae bacterium
ATCGGCTGATTGGTGATGAGCATCTTACCCCACAGGCAGAATATACACCCGGAGGAGGTTCAAGTGGTCAGCTTAGCCTGAGTGGAGGATATATCGAAAAACTGCCGGATTGGTACGCTGCCGGCAAACCAAAACCTTTTACAGGCAGGGTTGCATTTGCCACCTGGCAGCACTATACAAAAGAGTCACCTTTGCTGGAATCGGGGTTGATTGGACCGGTAGTGTTGTGGCAGGCAGTTGTGAAGGTTTTGTGATCAATTCAAAGCAGCGCTTGCGAACAGGGTGCAAGAAAATTTTATTTATAAAGTTCCGGTAACGTCACAAACCCGTTCGCTGATTGTTATCTTACGAGGCTTTGTTATTTAAATTAAAAGAAATGAACGTTAACTTCCCTTACACCATTGACAATGGTCTTGGAGAAACCCTGGTTTTCGTTAAGAAGGAAATCGAGCCTGATGGCGACCGCCTGATAGTTGAGAATTTTGTTAACCCGGGAATTGGTCCCCTGATGCATACACACTGGATGCAGGACGAGCAATTAACCGTGGTGAAAGGCAGGATCGGTTACCAGGTATTGGGTCAACCCGAACAGTTTGCCGGCGAGGGTGAATCGGTGTTGTTCAAAAGGGGAGTACCACACCGTTTCTGGAACGCAGGCAACGAGGTGCTTCATTGCAAGGGTTGGGTCAAGCCCGCGAATACGCTGATTTTCTTCCTTTCTTCCATATTCGCCGCGCAGAAAAAATCAGGAAAGCCGGAGCCCGAAGTATTTGACGGAGCATACCTGATTACGCGGTACAAATCTGAATATGACCTGCCTGAGCTGCCGAAGTTTGTAAAAAAAGTTATTATACCCGCAACATATGCAGTTGGGAAAGTGCTTGGGAAGTACAAACATTTTAAGAATGCACCAGAACCGGTGAAAGGATAGAAAAATTGAGATGGTTGAGATAATGATATAACAAAGCCCCGGTTTATTCCTGGGCTTTGTTATATCTGCACTATTCAAAATACTCACCGAAGGTCTGTATATCTTCCTGAAGCAGGGTATACGCCTTGTTTTTGTCGCCGGCCGGATCACGCAACTTTTTAAGATCTTCCATGTAATCATTCAGCCATATATGCAGCGCATCGTGATCAGGTCCTTTCATCCTGCATTCACTTACTAGTTCATTGGTACTGTTCAGAAGGTCAGTCCCAAGTTTGTTCAGATCCTTTCCTTCAGCAGAACCGGAAAGCATCGAGCTGATTTGCGCGAAATTTTCACGCGTGCTTTGATCAAGCTGCCATTTTTTACCATTGTTGAGTGTCAGTTGACCAGCATGATCCGCATGATCTGAATGTTCTTTTGCTGCTTCCTGATCGTGTGATTGATGCTTGCCTGCCGGATCAGCGCAAGCCGCCAGAAACAAAACTGCCGAATAAATAATTAATTTTTTCATTGAAAAATATTTAAGTGATCGTTTATCAATCGTCCTCATCTTCTTCATTGTTTACATTCCCTTCACCTCCATCTTGTGAATTCTGCGCAACGGAAGAACTGATCTCAGTATGCCTGATCTGTCCGCCCAGGTGAGCAGTGAATACCATCAATCCTGCAGATGCTATCGCAAAGATCAGCACGAAATACCTGACAAACTGAAGTTGTTTTCCTGCCTTTCTGATTAATCCCGCAATGGCAACCAAAGCAGTAGCCAGTATGATCCAAAGGGAGATTTTTGCGACGTCCTCATGCTTTTCGATAACGGCTTCAGATACGCCCGGTATTCTTTCTACCATTTCTTCGGCTCCCTCGCCGCTTAAAAAAACAGGAATGGTAAACAACCCTGCTGCAAGCAGGATGTAAAAAGAGATATTCATGCCCGTTTGGTTTTTTCTGATGAGAGAAATGATCAGAATAACTAATCCTGTCAGTGATAAAACCACAGGCATATGCGTCAGTGCTAAATGAATTTGTGACTGATTCATAAAAATATGTTTAAGTAAGAAAAATAAATTGCCCTGGAGAGATATCAGGCAATCCGCGGAGGGTGAAATACACCGGAAAGCGGATCCTTGAACAGGAATGGTTCAGGATGTAACTGGCGATTTGTTGATAAAAGCCCGAATGATGTATTTATTTCTTCGGATTCAGGAGAAAGAAAACTTAATGAAACAATGCTATTGTTCAGCGTCTTGAAGGGAAGACTGCTGTCCTCGCTTTCGTCACCATCATCTGTATGATCATACTGATAATGCTCTTTTAAAAATCCGAGAAAGGAATTCGCCTTATCTCTTTCTGTATGATCGATGTAGTGTTCAACCAGGATAGGTAATTTCAATAGCTGACCCGCTTCAGTTACCGAAACTGAAAAAATGAAAAGAAATAATATGGCGGTCAGTTTTTGCACAACAAGACGTAATTTAAGTCAAAACCGGTGCGGAAAACATGACAAAGCGCATTTCAGCCAAATTTGACAAATCTTTATATTCACTCACCATCAAATGAAGAATATTGCCTGAATTGCAAAAGTGAAGGCTGTCTCCTTAAAGAAAGCAGGCGGCTGAAAGAAGTAATACATCAAATCATTAATTTCGGCGCTATGAAACG
>DASWTK010000030.1:0-4008 GCA_036402175.1 Chitinophagaceae bacterium
ACAAGTTGCCTGCATTCTTTATCGGCATTATCGGTAACCGAGCAGGTGTTGATCACGTACACGTCGGCCTGGCTGTCAAATTCCCTTTTCTCGAAACCCTCCTTTTCCAGCATCCGGGAAAGGGTGGAGGTTTCGGAAAAATTGAGCTTGCAGCCCAGCGTATGAAAAGCCACTGTACGCTTCGTTTCCATGAGCCTGCAAAGATAGGTTTAATGAGTGGTCCGCACATTCGTTATTTATTATAACATTGCAGATAAACTAATTACCTGAAATCCAAAGCAGCTCCATATATTTTGCTTCTGATCCTGCTGGTGGCGGCCATCTGGCTGGTCAGGGTCAGGCGTGATGCGGGCGATAACCCGGAACCGAAAAGCCGGACTACCCGCAATTCCGATCAGAAACGCAACAGCGGGTTCGACCGGCGTGTATCATTCCTCGAGTACACCAAACACGCCCGGTGCCGGATGGATTGCAGGAAGATCACACAAACCGAAGTAGAGGATATCATGAGGAATGGACGCATCAATTACAGAAAGAGCAATGCAAATGGTCATCCCTGCCCTGTATACGCGGTAGAGGGACGAACCGATGATGAACAGCGCGTGCGCATTGTTTTTGCGCAATGCAATGAAGTAACAAAGGTGATTACGTGCATAGACCTGGAAAAAGAATGGCAATGCGATTGCCCCGGCGATGATGATAAATACAAAAACCAGGGATCCCGGCCATGAAAATCCTGCTCAAACCACTGCATATTCTTTATTGCCTTTATGCATACTTAACGTTCATCGTAACCATGCTGCTGATCTTTCCTTTTGTGATCACCGCTTCGTTTTTCGGACGCATCAAAGGGGGTAATGCAATTTACCGGCTGTGCATGATCTGGGGTGATATATGGTTCTTTCTCATTGGTATCTGGCACAAGAACATTTATGAAAAGCCGGAATCCAGAGACCGCCAATACATCTATGTTGCCAACCACATCTCTTATCTCGATGCCCCAATCATTGTAAAAACATTGCGAAGACCCATGAGAGCATTGGGGAAGTACGAAATGGCACGGGTACCTGTGTTCGGTTATATTTATAAATACGCCATTGTGATGGTTGACCGCACCAATGCCGAACGCAGGGCGAAGAGCGTTAGACAACTGAAAGCGGTATTGCGCAAAGGCATTTCAATTTTCATTTTTCCCGAAGGCACATTCAATCTTTCTCATAAACCGCTGAAACAATTTTATGATGGCGCATTCCGGATCGCAATTGAAACCCAAACACCAATAGCGCCCATACTTTTTCTTGACGGGTACGACCGGATGAATCACCGAAGTATCTTTTCCCTTAACCCTGGCCGTTCCCGCTCTCTTTTTCTTGAGCCCATTCCCGTTGAAGGTTACACCATGAATGATGTTACCAGGCTGAAAGAGGAAGTGTATGAGATAATGGAAAAGAAGTTAATTGAGCTCAAGGCCGGCTGGATAAAGGAAGAAGTGATAGCATAATAAAAAATTTTAGTCCGATAGATAACAACCATAACCTTGTTTGCCGAAATCATCATACCACTTGCGCTTCCAAAAAATTACACCTGGTTTGTACCCGCGCGCTTTCTGCCCGATGTGCAGCCCGGCTGCAGGGTAGAGGTGGAGTTTGGGAAGAACAAACGTTATGCAGGGCTGGTAAAAAAACTTCACATCTTTAAGCCGCGCGAATTTGATCCGAAGGATATACTCGGTGTACTGGATAGTTCCCCAGTAATACACGATAGCCAGCTTAAATTGTGGGAATGGATCTCACAGTATTATATGTGCAGTGAAGGAGAAGTAATGGCCGCGGCACTGCCTGCCCACTTTAAATTAAGCAGTGAAACAATTATAGTTTACAACGAAGAATACGGCGACGATTTTTCCGATCTTGATCATAACGAATACCTGGTTGCCGAAGCCTTACTGATAAAAAAGGAATTGAGGCTACCCGAGGTGCAGGAAATCCTTGATATCTCGCATGTGTACCCGGTGATCAAGCGGCTGATAGAAAAAAAAGCATGTTTTGTCTGGGAAAATCTGAAAGAAACTTATGCTCCTAAAAAAGAAACATATGTTTTATTAGCTCCGCAATATGATAACGAAGAGCAATTGTCTGAATTGATGAATAACTGGGGTCGCGCACCAAAACAGCTTGAATTGCTGCTGAGCTACCTGCACCTAATGAAAACCGAAGGAGAGGTCACAAAACCGGGCCTGCTTAAAAAAAGCGGCGCGTCGGATGCGCAACTGAAAGGCCTTACTGAAAAAGGCATCCTGGTATTGCAAAAGAGAAACATCGACCGGCTGACGTATCTGCCAAAAAATATAAAGGTCGATTTTGCTTTCAGTGCCGCCCAGCAGCTTGTTCTGCAGCAAATTGATACCGCACTCACCCAGCATGCTGTTTGCCTGCTCCATGGCGTTACATCCAGCGGTAAAACGCTTTTGTACATCAAACTGATCGAAGAATACATCCGGCAAGGTAAGCAGGTATTGTATATGGTGCCAGAGATCGCGCTAACGTCGCAGATCATACGCCGGCTGCAGCAACACTTTGGTGGTTACATCGGCATTTATCACAGTAAATTCAGTCAGAACGAACGGGTAGAAACATGGAATAAGATCCGGTCGGGCGAATTAAAGGTGATCCTTGGCGCAAGGTCATCCCTTTTTCTTCCGTTCAGCGAGCTGGGTTTGATCATTGTTGATGAAGAACACGATGCTTCCTACAAACAGCAGGACCCTGCTCCGAGATACCATGCAAGAGATGCCGCAGTTTATTACGCGTCGCTCATCAATGCTAAAGTATTGCTGGGAAGCGCCACGCCTTCTGTTGAAACATACCATAATGCCGTTGCAGGCAAATACGGACTGGTTGAACTGAATGAACGATACACGGGCATCGAAATGCCAGCTATCGAGATCATTGATACAAAGAAGATCCCGTCAAAAGAAAGAATGAAGGTGATAGTTTCACCTCAACTCAGTGAAGCAATTATTGACACGCTTGAAAAAAAGCGGCAGGTGATCCTGTTTCAGAACCGCCGCGGCTATTCGCCCTACCAGGTTTGCCAGGTTTGTGGATGGATACCTCAATGTAAGAATTGCGACGTGAGTTTAACCTTTCACAAACTCACCAACAAACTGCAATGCCATTACTGTGGCACATCCTATCCGCCGGTTCATTTGTGCGCCGCATGCGGAAGCCACCAGTTTGTTCAACGCAACTTTGGAACAGAACGCATAGAAGAACAACTGGAAGAAAGCTTTCCTCATGCAAGGATAGCCAGAATGGATGTTGATACTGTCCGCGGCAAACAGGCGCATGATAACCTCATCCAGCTTTTTGAACAGGGTAGAATTGATATGCTGGTGGGAACACAAATGGTGGTAAAAGGGCTCGACTTCGAGAATGTTGACCTTGTTGGAATTCTCGATGCCGATAGCCTGCTTCATTTTGCTGATTTCAGGGTGAACGAACGCGCCTTTCAGTTAATGGAGCAGGTGAGCGGACGGGCGGGAAGAAAAGACAAAAGAGGAAGAGTGATGATTCAGGTGGCAAACATCAAACATCCGGTGCTTGAATTTGTACAGCAGCACGATTATAAGAAGTTCTTCGAATTTGAAATGACGGGAAGGCAAAGGTTTGCCTATCCTCCTTTTACACGACTGATTCTGATCACTTTCAAACACAAGATCAAGGATACGGTGAACGAAGCGGCTCATCTTTTTGCGGAAAATCTTCAAAAAGAATACGGAAATTATCTTGTCGGGCCCGCTGAACCGGTAGTAGGCAGGATCCGCAATCAATACCTGATGGAGTTGCTGTTGAAATTGCCAAAGGATACCGGTTTCATCAATAAGGTAAAACAGGCAATACGTCAAACCATCGTAACATTGCATATGGAAAAGAAGCACCGGAGTGTTTCGGTTGTTGTTGATGTTGATCCGGTTTAACGGTTTCGGGTTTCGGGTTTTGGGTTTTG